>CAYIHD010000001.1:0-1746 GCA_964363205.1 uncultured Candidatus Saccharibacteria bacterium
TACGTAGTTAACTACTGAGTTTAAGCATCGACAGCTATCTTCCACACTCCCTTCTCCAAAAAAGCCGGGATGGTCTGGCGATTAGCTTTGTTTATAAGATTAGAGGAGGAAAGTTTGTTTTGCTTGGCATACTCGTTCAGCGTTATAACCGTCTTTCCTTCCAGATAAGCGAGGCGCTTGTGGTAGCTATTGGTGAGCGCCCGGCCGATTATCTCTTCCATAATTTTGGTACTGCCCTTTTGCTCATATTCTTTAAACGCATCGTAGTAGCGGGCCCGGTTTGCAAAGGCAATGTTAATGGGCACGTATCCCTCGCGTATGAGCTCATAGTTGTTGAGCACGCGGCCGATGCGTCCGTTGCCGTCGTTAAACGGATGAATACTCTCAAACGTGAGATGCAGCCGGGCGAGACGCGCCACTATATGCCCGTCTTTGCCGCCGTGATATGCCGCTAGCATCAAGGTGAGCAGCTGCTCTATATCTTTAGGATCGGCGCCGATGTGCGCGCCCACCCTTACCCACTCGCCCTCCCTGCGAAAGCGACCCGCTATGTTGTCGCGGATGTTGGCTATAAGCATCTTGTGGAGCAAAAGCATGAGCGGCAAGGAGAGCTCCGACTCTTTGGCCTTTGACTCGATATACCCGGTAACACGGGCAAGATTTTTTGCCTCAAAAAGTTCGCGCTGGCTTACAAACCGCTCAAGGTCTATCTGAAGAAGAATCTTCTCGGTCTCCTCAAGCGTGAGCGTACTGTTTTCTATCGCGTTTGAGTTGTATACATGTTCGGGGATTTCGGCTTCGTTAAGGACATTAATGAGCGACTCTTTTCCGGGTAGCGCTTTGTAATATCGCTCTCGAAGCGATGCTATCTGATTTAGGGTGTGAGGTTTGCGGGCCATAGCTTTAGTTCCATTATAGTCCCTTTTCACTATAATGTCAACTATAATCGTGAAAAGTCGTTAAAAAGGGCCGTATTTCACGGTTATTACTGCCGGATAGGAGGATTTGGCTACTTAGGCCAGCTCAAACCCGGCGATGCCGAATTTTGGTATTTTTTCGGCGTAGCCCGGGTAGCCGGCGTAGCGGGCTTGGACTTGCTCCGGGGTGTCCAAGTCGGGGAAGGCTCTTTTGAGCGGGATTTCGGCGAGCATCGCCTCTATGCCTGGCCAGTGGAATTTTTTTATGACTTTTTTGGAGAAGGTGTTTCCCCCGCAGGAAAACTGCAGTTCATCGCCGACGTTGACCGCTTGATACTTTGGCGTGGCGGCGCGGGTCTCGACAGCTTTGGCGCCACTGCGCACCTCCTCAAACCGCGCACGATCCACCTCTCTGAACACCAGTATCAAACTCATTTTGAAAGTCTAGCAGAAAAAAAGCCCCGTGGTTAGGGGCTTGGCCGGAACTTATGTGGGACACCCGGACAAAAGAAAGTCTTCTTGCCGCCGGATGATATCCGGATTGTTGGCGATGAGCTCGGCGTGCCGCACCTTCCCCAGAGAGGAGAGTCGATAGACATTAAGACTCTTTTCATCGCCAAAGTCGTGCTCGTCGACCAGGCGGTCGCCCCTGAGTTGAATGAGTAGTAGGGCGACCATGACGACGTGTGCATCCGTGTACTCCGCTTTGTATACAAACGCCGTCTCCCGCGCGATATGCAAGGCAGTTGTCCATTCTTCCCCGACGCAAGTGAGGACTTGACCCTTGCTGTTCATGCCGCTCTCCCACTGTTAGAACTGACTGCCACTA
>CAYIHD010000001.1:1846-29853 GCA_964363205.1 uncultured Candidatus Saccharibacteria bacterium
TTTTTGGTATGGTGCGGGCAGACGATACAACCAATAGACGGGAGTTTCGGATGAAAATAGGCATACTGGTTTCCGGCGAGGGGACAAACCTCGACTCAATACACCACAGCGGCATACCTATCGCTGTGGTAATCGCAGACCGCCCCTGCCTTGCGTTGCATAAGGCGCAAGGATACCGGATACGGCGCGAGCTTGTCCCGCGCAGCGACTTTACAGCGGCGTTCGATGAATACCGCTCGGTATACACCCGCCGACTCTTGCGCGTGTTAAAGATGTACGACGTCGAGTTGGTGGTAATGGCCGGATTTATGACCTTGCTCTCGGCGGTGTTCTTTGAGCGCTACCCTGAGCGCGTGCTGGGCATCCATCCGTCGCGCCTGCCTTTGTTTAAGGGCAAGCATGCGGTGCGCGACACTCTTGCGGCCAAGCCGCGGCAGATTATAACCGGCTCGACCGTGTACGTGGCGACACGAGAGGTCGATGAGGGCAAAGTGCTGCTGCAAAGCTCGGTGCCGGTGTATGCCAACGACACGGCGGCAACACTGACCGCGCGCATAAAAGAGGCCGAGCACAAACTCTACCCCGCCGCAATAAAGGGGTACCTGATGAGCATCGAACCATCCGCGCCATAGTGGCGCGGATTTTTTATTTGTGGATGCGGTTCCAGATTGTTGCGCCGGCAAAGCCAACCGCATACCCGACGCAGGCGGCGACAATAATTACCGTAGTATACTCCTGGCAAATAAGCGGGAGCTTTGGTATTCTGCCACGCAGACAGTAGCGCAGATAACGCAGGAGAATACTGATGTCACGCCGACCTACCACCCGGTCTTTAGCCAGCTTCGGCCAGACGACCGTGTCGTCGCGCCAACGGCTGAACAACGCCGATGTGCACGACCCCGAGCTTATTATGGCCGGCCTCTGGGCCGACCTCAACAAGCCGGTACCCGACAGCACGGGTATACTGCCGGTACAGGTTATCGGGCACCGGTGCACCAACAAGTGCCGCGGCGGCGAGCACGTGTACGGTGCGCTCGACCCCGCAGATGTGCAGGCTATTTCGGCGACGATGCAATGGCTCGCCACCACCGCGGGGCGCGCGTTCTACACCAAGTTCCTGCAGGAACTCGGCGTGACTATCGAGTACCGCCCCGATGCCGCCGCGGCGCGAAAAGCCGACCGCGACAAAAAACACGGCACCAAGTAGTGTCCCCTACCGCCGCGCACCCTGCGCGGTTTTTTATTTGATAAGCACCGGGATTTCGAGCGCGTCGTCATACTCCGGGAGGCCGGAGGGGTTGTCTTTTTGTAATATCAGCGCGCCGCGGTTGCTGTAGGCGTTGGGGTCGGCGGCAAAGGTAAGTATTGCCTCAAACGGCACAAACTCGGTGGTCATCCAATTGTCCTTTGCCTGCGCGATGCCTTGGGCGATTATTCTGCCGTCCCAGTCGACAAGCACTACGGGGAAGCTCGCCTCAAAGTACCAGGTGCCGCGCGCCTGCCCGGTAATGGTAAGCGGACTTTTTATTTCTGCTCCGGGGCGCGGACTGTCGAGACGGATGAGGTCCGCCTTCTGCGCCGCGTTGCCGGTATCCTCGACAACAGGCTTTGGCGCGCCGAACTGCCACCACGCGGCGGCACCCGCGGCTATCAGCACGACAAGCAGTACGGGAATGGTTTTGTTCATACCATGAGTATACCAAATACTGACCGCCTCAAAAAACGGTATACTGGAAGTAGTTTATTTTTATAATTATTTTATTGTATGCAACCGGATAATCATTGGAGCATTGCGGCGGGGGCGCTGATACTAGGACTCGCGCTGGGCGGAGCGGGCGGATATTACTACGCGACCGCCTACGCCCCAAAGCCGGCAGTACAGAGCGCCGCGCAAAGCGACGCGACAACGGCCGACTCCTACGCAGACGTGCAGACCAACCCGTACGAAAACGTTAAAGTTAACCCCTTTGAGTAATATGCGGAGCTCTATCATAGCGCTGCTGGCGGCGGCGGGACTTCTTGCGGGAGCCGGCATGGCGTTGGCACAGTCCGGCCAGCCCAAGATATCCTTCCCCATCGCCGAGCTCGGCGGGTGCAACTCCAAAGACGAGTGCAAGGCGTATTGTGACGACCGCGCGCACGCGGAGAGCTGTCTTAGCTTTGCCGAGTCACGCGGCATGATGAGCAAAGAGGAAGCAAAGACCGCGCGCAAGTTTATGGGGCAAACCGGCCCCGGCGGATGCACGGGCAGCGCGTGCCGGCAATACTGCAACAGCGAAGAGCATTTTGCCGAGTGCCGCGCCTTTGCCGAGAAGAACGGCCTTATCCCGCCGCGCGGCGAAAGGCCCGAAGGCCCGGCTATCAACAAAGACAAAGAGGACGCGGTGGCAAAACTGGTCGAGGAGCAGGGCGGCCCGGGCGGATGCACCAGCAAGGACACCTGCCGGGCATACTGCGACGACTCGTCGCACATGGACGAGTGTATGGCGTTTGCCAAAAAAAGCGGGCTCATGTCGGAAGAGCAGATAGAGCAGGCTAAAAAAATGATGCAGCAAGAGGGTCCCGGCGGCTGCAAGGGCGCCGCGTGCCGCGACTACTGCGAGGACTCATCGCATATAAAAGAGTGTCTCGAATTCGGGCAAAAGCAGGGGCTGATGTCACAAGACGAGGCGCAGCGGGCGCAGGAGTTCCACGATGTACTCCTGGAGGGCGGCCCTGGCGGATGCACCGACGAGCAAAGCTGCAGGAGTTTTTGCGGCGACCCCGCCAACCGCGAAACTTGCGAGAATTTTTCCAGAGAAAACGGCTTCGGCGGAGAGCCGCGCGAACGGCAGGAGCGGGAGCAAGGGCAGGATAGCCGGATAGAACGTCCTGACATGCGTCCTGAAGGAATGCCCAGCGACCGGCAAAAAGAAAATTGCGGAACTCCCGAGGAGTGCCGCGCAAAATTTGAAGCAAGCGGAAAAGAGTTGCCGCCCGGCCAAGACGTGCGCGAGATGCAACAGCGCCAACGCCCGACCATAGAACAAGAGAAACAAATGCGCCAAGAGTTTGACCGCCGCGGCGCCGAGGAGCAGAACCGCGGCAGAGAGATGATGCAGTTCAATAACGGCCAGGGAAACCCGACGGACAGGACCCAGGGCGGCCCCGCGGCGGCGATTATCGGCGGTCTTGAATCGCTGTTGCGCTTTCTAGGATTCTAATAAAAAAGCCCCGCCATGGTCGACGGGGCCTTGTTTCTCTATTTGACCGCGACGCGCGGGGCGCACTGGTGTTTCCACAGCGCCGAGGCGTGTACAAACGACATGCCGCGCGCGCGGAGCCCCGCAATAATGCCGGGTACCGCCGCAACGGAGGTTGCGTGGATGTCATGCATGAGCACGATTTCATCCGGACGCACCTTGACCGCTGTGTTTGTAACACGTCCCGCATTGCGGTAGCGCCAGTCCATCGTGTCACCCGTGCCTCCCCAGCCCACAAACGGCCTGCCGCCGTAGCAGTGGCCGACCGAGCCTTGAGCGCCGTATGGAGCGCGCAAGATGGCCGGTACGGTACCCGTCGCCGCGCGTATAACCGCGTCGGTTTTGGATATCTCCGGCCCGACATTGCCGGCGGTAAGCACCGGATGGCTCCAGCTGTGGTTGCACAGCTCGTGACCCTCGGCATATATCCGCCGGACGATGTCAGGGTGCTGTGCGACGCGCTTGCCGACAAGACAGAACGTTGCCGTTATACCCGCTTCCCGCAGGATATCGAGCAGCCGCGGCGTAAGATGCGCGTCCGGACCGTCGTCAAACGATAGAGCAACCAGCCCTCCTGCCGCAGCCGCGCTTGTCGCCAAAAAGTAAATCGCCGTTGCAAAGACAACGAACGAAAGACGTCTCATTACACCCTCCCCTGTTGCCTACCTCATCTGCCGGGAGTATTGCACGGATTGTACGGTTTTGAAAGAGAGGTGATTTGTTACTTAACCGATATCAGAGACTGGCGGATTTTGTCGAACTCGGTAAGCAGTGCGCCGCGGTCAAACTCGCGCACCGTGCCTGCTGGAAAGTTTTCTATCGCGGCGGAGTGGATAAAGTAGCGCACCGCGGTACACGGGCTCGAGGTGGCGAGCGCGTACACATCCTCTTCGTACCGGTTGCCCGCGGCGGCGCCGGTTGAGCTTGCAAAGGAGTACTCGGTGCCGTTTTCGATTATGTCACGCGCGACAACATTTGCCTGCAGGTAGATGTCGCCGGTGCAGCGCTTGGCGCGCGGAAGCTGTTCGACCGAGACGCCGCTGTCTGCGGAGAGGTTGGTGCCGGTCGCCATCGTGCCGGGGATTATAAACTTGGCCCCGTAGATGGGTTTCTTGGGGCCGAAGGCGCCGTACGCGTACGGCGCGTTGAGAATAAAGTCGCTTGGATATTTGACCGAGTACGTGGAGGTTGCGTACGAGCTGCGCGTGTCAACCGCTGCTTGCGGCGCCGCAGGCGCCGCCTTAGAGCCCAGTACCTTCCAAGTATAAAAACCCGCCACGGATAGGACAACGGCTAATGCCACGGCTATGAGTATTTCTTTCATACCACCCAGCCTACCACTCCCCTAAAATTTTGCTACCTAGGAATGATTGTGATGATGCGGGTGGTCGGCGTGGCCCGAGTGCGAGGTAAAGAGGTCTTTAAACTTGAGCTTGGCGACAAAAAAGAGGTAGATGATTTCCAAAAGCCCCAGCGTGTTGATGACCAGCAGTGCGAGGAACCACCAATACTCTCCGCGGCGCGCCGCGTGCCACAGAGCTAAGCCCTTCCATACGACTGCCCACAGGATGGCGGCGATGATTAACGGGGCGGCAATGGCGAGCGCCACCAGCATCCAACCCTCCGGACCCCACGTGCCCATATGCCCCACCGGACCCCACGACTGATAAACACCGTCTGCAAAATTGTTTCTGTACATACTACTTATGATACACCCTCTTTTTCTTTTTTAGGCCAGTGTATCAGCGCGAGCGCGAGCGTAAGGCACGCAATAGTGACGTCGCGGAAGAGCACATCGAACTGCGAGAGGTTAAACGCCACAATGCCGAGCAGCATGGCGGTAGCCAGGAGCGCGGGGATAAATATTTTATATCCGGAGAGCAACCAGAGGCCGATAACTATCTCGACCGCGCCGAAAGCGTGCAAAAGCGCCAGGTCCGGCAGATATCCGCGCGTAAATGCCGGAAAGTATCCCAGCCACGTATACGGGTCGCCAAAAAGCGCCGAGAGCGGCGGGTATAGGAAAGCGAGCGCCGCCCCGATACGCAGGAGGAGATACGCGGTGCGCGCGGGGTGGGTTATCATTCCGTTACTATAACCTTGCCGAAGTGGCCCGCGTTGCTGTGGTTGTGATAGGCCCAAGTGCCGGCTTTGTCGAAGGTAAAGCTGTATGAGGCGCTGTTTTTGCACTGGTCAAAAGATACGTCTGTCGCATCATTGCAGTGCTGTGCGAGCGTGGTACCGGAGTAGCCGGCGTGCGCCGGATGCATCGCCGATGCCACCCACATATTGCTGCCGCTCTGATTATCCCAAGTTATGGTACTGCCCTTTGCGACGGTTACGGTCGCCGGAGTAAAGCCGTCGTTAGAATAAAACACTTTCATAATCGCCGGCGCGGTCGATGACGCGACGCCGTTGTCCGGCATGCCGATATCGGTGCCGGGACCCGGAGCAGGAGCATTGGTCGGAGCTTGCGCAACGTACCACCACGCGCCAAAACCTATAATAATCGCGGCTACGAGAGCCCAAACCCATGATGTAGTACTCATGGGTGTTAGTATACCAAATTACTTTTTATGTCCAAACAGACAGCGCAGGCACATCGCCTGATGAGGACGCGTTTTTATATAACGGTTGCCGCATTTGCAGAGCACCACCTGGGTTTTGCCCGGTTTGACTATCCAGTGTCCGTCCTGCTGGAACTGCTTAGGAGGCCCTTTTAGTTTAGGGATATGGATTGCGGGCTTATTTATTTGAGGGTTGTTTGCCATGGTTTTTATGACGCTATAAAGGTCAGCGCCTTACCCCGCTTGCCTGCCCTGCCGGTGCGGCCGATGCGGTGGATGTAGTCCTCGTGGGTGTTGGGCAGGTCGTAGTTGATGACATGGCTTACGCCGGCGATGTCGAGCCCGCGCGCGGCGACGTCGGTGGCGCAGAGCACCTGCACGCGGTCCTTTTTAAACAGGTCGAGCGCGCGCACGCGCTGGCCCTGGCTTTTGTTGCCGTGGATAGACTCGGCCTTGATGCCGCGCTGGGTCAGGTTTTTGGAGAGGCGCTCGATGCCGTGCTTGGTGCGCCCGAAGATAAGCACCTTGCTGAAGCCAGGGCTTATGAGGAGGTCGTGCAAGACATCGAGCTTGTCCTTGCCGTGCGGCACGCGCACGATGTCCTGATCGATTGTAGCGGAAGTCTCCTGTGTTTTGACTGAAATGCGGGTCGGCGTGCGGAGGAACTCCCCTATCAGTTTTTCCACCTCGCTGTTGAGCGTCGCGGAAAAAAAGAGCGTATGGCGCGGCGACGGCAGGAGCGCCAAAATTTTGCGCATATCTTGAATGAAGCCCATGTCGAGCATGCGGTCGGCCTCGTCGAGTACGGCAGTGCGGAAGTCGCCCAGGTTGAGCGCGCGGCGCTCGAGTAGGTCTTTGAGACGGCCCGGCGTGCCGATGACAAACGCCGGCTTGCGGCGCAGCTCGCTCATCTGCGGGTTAATGTTGGCGCCGCCGACGCACACCGTGCCGTACAGCCCGAGCCCTTTGGCAAACCCTTTGAGCTCGTCGGCGATTTGCAGGGCGAGCTCCCTAGTCGGCACCATAACCAAAACGCGGTTGCCCGGCGTGGTCAAAATTTTATTGATGAGCGGGACAAGAAACGCCGCCGTTTTGCCGGTGCCGGTGTTGGCGATGCCGACGACATCCTCGCCGCGCAGTATATGCGGGATAGCGCGGTCCTGAATCGGCGTCGGCAGTGTATACCCTTTGCTTATGATGTTGCTCTTGAGCCGCGCATCAATGGCAAAATCGCTGAACTGGTTTTGCGGGTTAAAGATTTCGACAACCTCGGTGATAACCGCCTTGTTGATGAACTTGGATATGTCGGAAAAGGGCGCCGCCTGACCGCGCTTTTGCGCAGGGCGTCCGCCCCGGCTGTTAAAGCCCTGCTTGCGGAAATGAGGCTTACCCGCGCCATGTGGGCGCGTCTTAGACGAGAACCGCGAGGGTCCTTTATGGAACCGTGATGCAGGCATTGATGCCCTACACCATAGCAAATTAAGGCTATTTTGTCAAATTCCCCCAAAACTCGGACATCCGATGTCCGAGTTTTGGCTTGGTTATTTGAAGTATTGCCACATGGCGGGGTCTTCCCCGCCGTCGAGTTTAAAGACAGCCACGCCGCGGACGCCAAGCCTTTTGGCCAAATCTATTTTTTGTTTGATTGCCTGCGCGTCGCTCCACCACAAAATGTTATAGGAGGCGGTCGCAAGCACCACCGCCGCGGGGGTCGTTGTCTGGAGCGGCGCGGGTATCGGCGTAGTGTTGGACAACTGCTGGTCGGCCTTCGGCGGCGGTGGCAGTTGAATCTGCGGTATATACGAGAAGCTCAGCTCGCCTGCCGGATTGCGCTGTACTTTAGAGCCTATTTGCGCCGCGAGCGCAGTCGCGTAGCGCGGATTAAACGCCCACAACTTGTCGTAGCGGTAGCCCGACTGCGTGAGCGGCGTCACCTCCCACTCGTACCCGTAGGTGGCGATACCGATGACAATCTTATGTTTAGGAATTGTCTGCATCGCCAAACGGATCGCCTTCTCTACCCACTTAACATCAGCGACCGGGGCATATGGCGCCGAGAGCGCGGCGGCATTAAGCTTTTGGTCGATGGTCTCCTGGTCGTAGGTCATAAAGCGCACGCGGTCGCAGTATTTGTTTATCTGCACCCAGTCGTTGGCGTACACGCCCGCGTCTTTGGGCGGCGTGCCGAGGTAGCGGCTCGAAAGGGGCGTGCGCGACTCGATGGTGCACATGACCCACTTTTTGCCCATGCGCTGATAGAGGCCGCGCAGAAACGTGGAGAAATAATTTTTGTCTTCTGCCCGCTTGCCCTCAAAGTCGATGTCGATGCCGTCAAAACCCTCGTTGAAGGCGAGTTCGGTAATATCGTCCTCGAGCTTGATGCGCGCCGTAGTGTCGCTGAGTATCCGGTGGATAGCTTCGGTATCGCTCCACATCACGGTTGGTATCACGCGCACTTTTTTTGCCTTGGCGGCGGCGATGAGCGACTTCCACGGCTCGTCGGCGACACCCATGGCGTCCATAACCGTGCCGTCCGGTTGCACAATGTAGCCGAAGGGATTTATTTCGGTGAGCTGGCTGAGGTGCGCCATGGCGTCTGCGGTGGAGCTCGCCTCCCGCCAATACGGCAGCCAGCCGGAATACTCGAACTTTGCGGCCGACGCGCCGAGCGGCGCAATGGAGAGTATGAAAATTGTCAGTAGAAAAAACTTGCGCATATAGATATAGGTAGACACCTACTATAGCAGACGGCTATATGAAGTTTGCATTACGACGCCAGCGAGCGCGCGGCGAGCCCGATGAGCAGGATGCCGGCGGTATTGAACGCGTAGGAGATGACGAGGAAGCGGCTAGTGCGCATTTTGGCGACGCCAAGGAGCGCAAGCCCAAGCTCGTCGGGCAGAGGGCTCGCGATGATGAGCCCGCCGATGAACGGCAGTACCCACCGGAAGCTCTTGCGGTGGAAGATTTTGAAGAAACGGGGAGAACCCTCGCGCCGCAGGAGATACGCGAAATCTTCGCCCAACCGGTCGCGCACAAAAGCAAAGATAAGATAGTCGCCGCACACGGCTCCCGCGCCGCCGACAAGCGCCACGATAAGCGGGTTGGCGTGGAGCGAAAGGACGCCGAGGACCGCGATAGCGGGCGCGGTGGTCATGACCGAGGTAAAGAACGCCCCCGTGACAAAGCTCGCGACAAGCACGCCGTCGCCCAGGTAGGCGAGCAGGGCGTCGACCGCCCCAAAGCGCACCATAGCCCACGCGGCGATGATGCTCGCGAGCACGATATAAAAGTCCTGTCTGAGATGGCGCTTCGCCATTGTCCTAATGATACTACGGAAGACTAGGCGCGGCGGTAGAGACGCACGGCGATTGGGATAAAGACGGCGAGGATGCCCGCTATCCAAACAAACGAGAGTACCACACTCTGCGCCAGGTCGTACTCACCCACGTTCGCGAGCATGAGCCCGCGCACCGCGTTGACCACGACAGAGATAGGGTTGATGTCCGCGAACGCGCGCAGCCACTCCGGCATGGTTTCTGTCGGGACGAAGATGGAGCTGGCAAACACCAGCGGGAACACCCAGATAAACCCGGAGACCTGCGCGGTCTCCACGTTTTTGACGGCCATGCCGATGGTGGCGGAGACCCAGGAGAACGCAAACCCAAAAAACAGCAGTATTGAAAACGCGGTCAAAAAATCGCCGAGCCCGCCGTGGAGCCTAAAACCGATACAGTAGCCGATGCCGAGCATAAGCAGTACAACAAACACGTTGCGTATCATGTCGGTAAACGTTCGCCCCAAAAGAAAGGCGCTATGCGCCATCGGCAACGACTTAAAACGGTCGATGATGCCCTTTTGCAGGTCCTCCGCCAAACCTACCCCCGTCATCATCGCACCAAACATAACCGTCTGCGCCAAAATGCCGGGGAGCAGGTAGTCGATGTAATTGCCGCCGCGGCTTATGGCGCCGCCGAACACGTACGTAAAGAGCAACAGGAACATGACCGGCTGGATTGAAGAAAAGACCATGAGTTGCGGCAAGCGCACGTACTTGATCATGTTGCGTTCGACCATTACCAGCAGGTCGGAGACAAACCACGCGGTGTGATTAAGAATTTTTTTCATATAGTTGGAGCTTCTTCTATAGAGTGTCCGGTGAGTGAGAGAAACACTTCGTCGAGCGTCGCCTTGCCGGTGCGCGCCTTCAGCTCTTCGGAGGTGCCCTTGGCTACAACAATGCCGTGGTCGATTACCACAATGGTGTCGGCGAGTTTGTCGGCCTCCTCGAGATACTGCGTCGTAAGGAGCAAGGTCGTGCCGGCGGCCACCAGCTCGCGGATTATTGTCCAAAGTTCGAGCCGGCTCTTGGGGTCGAGCCCGGTGGTCGGCTCATCAAGAAAGAGGACCGGCGGGTTGTTGATGAGACTCGCGGCGACGTCGAGGCGGCGGCGCATGCCGCCGGAGTAGGTCTTGAGCGTCCGGTCAGCCGCATCGGCAAGTTGAAAGCGATTAAGAAGCTCTTGGGATTTCTGCCGCGCGGCAGTTATCGGCATGTGGTAGAGCCGGCCTATCATAACAAGATTCTCCCGGCCGGTCAGATTTTCATCCACTGCGGCGTACTGGCCGGTGAGTCCGATGAGCCGGCGCACGTCGTCCGGCCGCGCCACTACGTCTATCCCCTCCACTTTTGCCTCGCCCCGGTCGGGCCGCAGGAGCGTCGCCAAAATGCGCACGAGAGTGGTCTTGCCCGCGCCGTTGGGGCCGAGCAGTCCGACCACCTTGCCCTTGGGCACTACCAGGTCGATCCCGCGGAGAGCCGCGATTTTGCCGAAAGACTTATAGAGCCCCGCTACTGCTATCGCGTCTTGCATCAGGGTAGCCTAGTCAAAAAAGCCTGCACGGTCAATGAAGATTAAAACTTTGCTCCCGGTTGCTTGCGCAGGCGGACGGAGGCCGGAGTGATTTCCAAATATTCGTCCTCGCCCATGACCTCCAGCCCGCGCTCTATCGTAAGCTCGTACGGCGGCACCAGATGCATGGCTTCGTCGGTGCCGGAGGCGCGCATGTTGGTGAGTTGTTTGCCTTTGGTCGGATTGACGAACATCTGCTCGCCCTTGGAGGTGTTGCCGATGACCTGGCCCTCATACACCTCTACCGCGGCTTTTATATAAAGCACGCCGCGGTCCTGCAGATTCCACAGCGAGAAGCCGAGCGCCTTGCCGGCCGCCATCGATATCATCGAACCAACGGCGCGCTTTTGTATCTCGCCGGCGTGCGGCCGGAACTCGACAAAGCGGGAGGAAAAGATGCCCTCGCCGCGCGTGTCGAGCACAAACTGCGTGCGATAGCCCAAGAGGCCGCGCGTCGGGCCCTCCATAATCAGGCGCACGTGGTTTTCGTGCGTGCGCATGTCTTTGATAACTACTTTGCGCTGGCCGAGACGCTCGATGATGGCGCCCTGGTACACCGCGGGGATGTCTATAATCACTTCTTCGTATGGCTCCATTTTGACTCCATCTTGCTCATGAAAAATGACTTGCGGCTGTGAGACCTGCATCTCAAACCCCTCGCGGCGCATGTTCTCGAGCAGAATCGCGATATGCAGCTCGCCGCGTCCGTAGACTTTAAAATATTCGGAGGATGAAAAATCGATTTTAAGCCCGACGTTTATTTCGAGCTCCTTTTCCAACCGAGCGCGTATTTGCCGGCCGGTCACAAACTTGCCCTCGCGCCCCGCAAACGGCGAGTTGTTGACGAGGAAGTTTAGTCCGATGGTCGGCTCGTCGACGGCGATGGTCGGGAGCGGCTCGGCGCCCTCCTCGGCACAGATAGTTTCGCCGATGTAGATGTCGGGCAAGCCCGCCACCAGCACAATGTCGCCCGCAACCGCCTCCTGTACCTCGACACGGTCAAGACCTTTGAAAGAAAATAGTTTGAGCACGCGCTCCGCGCGCGCGGGCGCGTCGAGATGTTTTACAAAAACATCCGCGCCCGCTTTGAGCACGCCCTCGTAGACGCGCACCACTGCGAGCCTGCCGAGAAAGTTGTCGTACCCGAGGTTAAACGGCTGCGCGCGCAGCGGTTTGGCGCTCTGCTCGGCGGAGGATGCCGCCGGCACATGCTCCAGTATGGTGTCGAGCAGCGGCGAGAGGTCGGACGACTCATCGGTGAGTTTTTTCTTTGCTATCCCCTGCCGGCCGATTGAGTAGACCACCGGAAAGTTGCTTTGGTCGTCGTTGGCGCCGAGCTCCAAAAAAAGTTCGAGCACGCCCTCCTCGGCCATTGCCGGGTCGGCGGCGGGCTTGTCTATTTTGTTTATGACGACAATCGGTTTTAGTCCCAGTTCGAGAGATTTTTTGAGTACAAAGCGCGTCTGCGGCATCGGGCCCTCCTGCGCGTCCACTACCAGCAAGACCGAGTCGATGGAGCGCAACACGCGCTCTACTTCGGAACCGAAGTCGGCGTGGCCCGGCGTGTCGACGATGTTTATTTTGGTGCCTTTATACTCCAGCGCGGCGTTTTTGGCATAAATGGTGATACCGCGCTCGCGCTCGAGGTCGTTGCTATCCATGGTGACGCCCTCAAGCGCTACGCCCGCCTGGCGCAGCAAAGCATCCGTGAGAGTGGTCTTCCCATGGTCTACGTGCGCGATGATAGCGATATTCCTAATTTCCATAATGAAAAGTGCCCCGAAGGGCTCTCGCTTTTTACTATACGCCAAAAAATCTTATTTAGCAACCGCGCCGCCTACAAAAACTTTTTTATCAGCGTTTTGCCGAAGAGCGCGCTTAGTAGGCCGATGCCGACAAAAAAGAACGCCGTATACAGGAGCCCCCAGCTGAAGATAATCCCGCCGAAATAGTAGATAACGAACGAAAACGGCAGGACGCCGATGAACGTCGAGAGCAGAAATGTCCAAAACGGCATCCGCGTGAGGCCGGCGGCATAACTGACATAGTCAAAAAACGGGCTCGTGATAAAGCGCACCGCGACCAGCGTCCAAAACTTTTGGCGCTCGGAGTAGTGCTCCTCCAGCTCGTGGAGCTTTTGCAGCGGGACAAAATATTGTACCGCCGGCTCTCTGAACTGCCGCGCGATAAAAAAGGCTATCGACGCCCCGAGGTGTCCGCCGATGAGCGCCAGCAGGAGCCCGAATTGCCACCCGAAGGCCGCAAGCCCCACCAGGTCGAAGGCAACGCCCGGGAGCGGCGCGATAACCACCGGCACCGCGCGCAGCAGGATAAACAAAACAGGCGCCAGTACCGGGTGTGCCGCAAGGAGAGCGGCGAGCGATTCTTCCATAAACAAAGCCTAGCACAGGTTGAGATTTCGGCGTTTTCTGGTATCGTTCTCACTGTATTGCCGGATCATCTAGCGGTAGGATGCGACTCTCTGAAAGTCGTCACCTTGGTTCGAATCCAAGTCCGGCAGCAAAATTGACACAATTACAGTTTGCTGTTAAGTTGTTTTAAGTTTTTGGGTTCTTAATCAACAAAGGGGGCTCGAGATGAGCAGCTTGCAACTGG
Source organism: uncultured Candidatus Saccharibacteria bacterium (assembly GCA_964363205.1). Classification (GTDB taxonomy): domain Bacteria; phylum Patescibacteriota; class Minisyncoccia; order Phycocordibacterales; family SBAW01; genus GWA1-54-10. Next base: position 15,185 of record CAYIHD010000001.1, read on the forward strand.
CCCATAGCGGGAAGGTAATTCTGCCAATCTTCACAAGTCAACAGGCACTCTCACGAACATTCGTGCACGGTAAAGACGAACAAGGTCCGTATGTTGCTTGTCGTCTTGGAAATCGCAATCCTTCCAGATTCTACGGGTGGTATGTGTTAGTATTCCCCGAAGATCTTTCGCTTATGAAGGAGTTCAACTGGTGTGGAACCACCTCTGACTCTATCAACGGAATAGCGAGGGGTGTAGAAATCCGCCGCCGGACGTCTGTGAATGGCGAACCGTGCAGCATTATGCTTGGCAGAGAAATCTGGTCGCGCATATACGCCGGAGAGGTTCCCCTATACGTGTACAGACTCGGACACCCGTTAGACTTTAGACGCGTGAATTTGTCTAGGTTTCCATTGGGGAATGAGGTGCGGGGAATAACCAGAGATAAGAACGGGTGGCAGGTACAAATCACCATAGGGAACGAAACCCGCTACGTCGGCAGAACACCCTATCCTGATGAAGGGTACCGGATGTTTAACCGGTATCTCAAAAAGCTAAAAGAGCAACGTTCTGACGATGCCAGAATTCAGGCCATGCCTTATAACAAGGTTGAGCCGCAATTCTAAATTCCAGAAGACCGGGTAGCAATGCCCGGCTTTTTTTTATTTTACTGTCACAAATTTTTGGAACAGGCCGCCGAAGTAGGATTCTTTTTGCCAAGCGCTTCCAGACATTTCCGGCAGGACTTTCTCCAGTCCGTTGTTCCATACCTCAACCGCGTAGGGCTTGAGCCGCGAGTACAGCGGGATAGTGATAAAGCGCGCGGGATGCCACCACACCGGATGCGCGTAATCGATTACCACTATTTTCCCGCCCGGCTTCAGCACGCGGAGCGCCTCGTGCAGGGTACGCTCCCGGTACGCCTGCGGCTGTTCGTGCAATAAAAGGAAGATGACCACGCGGTTGTAGGTGTTATCCGGCATCTCGAGCGCCGTGGCATCCATAAGAGATACGTTGACCGGCTCTCCTTGCCGGACTTTTTTGCCGAGATTTTTTACCTGCATCGGGAGTATATCGATGACATCGATGGTGCCGCCGCTTTGGGCGACGCGCTGTGCCAGACACGGCGTCAGGTTGCCGTAGCAACAGCCGACCTGCAGAGTGCGGCCGGAAAAGTCGGAGCCGATTTCTTTAATCGCTATGTCCCGCAACCTGTTGTAATTCCCCAGCAGAATCGCGTTGACCATAAACTGATGGTCAAAAAGTTTTGCCGCCCACGGGCGCGCGTACGCCCACCAATAATATTTTTCCAGATACTGCGGAATTTCTTTTGTCGCTTCGGCCATGTTATTTCTTCTCCCCCGCCGCTTTTATAAAAGCCATAAAAAGAGGATGAGGCGACAGCGGGCGGGACAGGAACTCGGGGTGGAATTGTGTCCCCAACATAAACGGATGTTTGTCTTTAGGGAGCTCGGCTATCTCCATCAACGTGCCGTCGGGCGACGCGCCGGAGAACACCAGCCCCGCATCCGAGAGTTTTGCTATATACGCGGGGTTAACCTCGTAGCGGTGGCGGTGGCGTTCGTCTATCGTATCCGCGCCGTACGCGGTAGCGGCAATAGTGCCGGCCTTCAGCGCGCACGGGTAGGTACCAAGCCGCATGGTGCCGCCGTACTCCCCTTTGGCTATCTTTTCCTTCTGCTCGGGCATAAAGTCGATGACCGTATGCGGCGCCTTCGGGTCTATCTCGGCGGTATTGGCGCCGGCAAGGCCCGCCGCGTTGCGCGCGTACTCGATGCACATAAGCTGCATCCCGTAGCAGAGCCCGAAGTACGGTATGTTGTTTGCGCGCGCGTACTCTATCACTTTGATTTTGCCCTCGATGCCCGTCTCGCCGAAGCCGCCGGGTATAAGGATGCCGTTGTATTTTTTGAGGTCATCAAGCGGAAGTTTGCCGCTCTCGAACTCTTTAGAACTGAGGTACGAAATTTTGAGCTTGAGGTCCTGGTGCGCCGCGGCGTGTTTGAGTGCCTCGAGCACCGATATGTAGGAGTCCGCGAGCACAAACTCGCCGGAGTCAAAGTACTTGCCCACCACGGCTATGTCGACGGTTCTGTTTCCATTTTTGACCTTCTTTACAAAACCTTCCCACTCGCGCAGGTCGGTCTTTTTGGCCGGAAGCCCCAGCACCTCGCAGAGTATGTCGCCCATGCCGTCCTTTTCGTAATTGAGCGGGACATCGTAGATGCTCTCGACATCCGGAGCGCTGATGACGCGCTCGGGCAAAATGTTGCAGAAGGTGGCTATCTTTTCTTTACGCTTTTCGTCCAGCGGCACCGTGGCGCGCGCGAGGATGATGTCGGCCTGCAGGCCCACCGAGTTCAGCGACCTTGCGGCGTACTGAGTCGGCTTGGTCTTCATCTCGCCGATGTTGTTGGGGATGGGCACGTAGGAAAGCATCACCACCGCGACATCGCGCGGAAACTTTTGTTTGAGCATGCGCGCCGCCTCAAGGAAGATTATGTTCTGGTACTCGCCTATCGTGCCGCCCACCTCCACCAGCGTCACTTCCGCACCGGCGGTTTTTTGCGCTTCGGTAATGCGGCGTATGACCTCCAGCGGTATGTCGGGCACCACCTCCACGTTTTTGCCTTTGTACTCAAGATTGCGCTCGCGCCGTATGACCTCCTGATACACGCGGCCGGTGGTCATGTAGTTGATGCTCGGCAGGGTCTCGCCCAAAAAGCGCTCGTAGTTGCCCATGTCCTGGTCGCACTCGTAGCCGTCTTGGAGTACAAACACCTCGCCGTGCTCGGTCGGGTTCATCGTGCCGGCATCGACGTTGATATACGGGTCGATTTTTATCGCCGTTGTTTTAAATCCTTTTGATTTGAGAATCCTGCCTATCGCGGAGGAGGCTACCCCTTTGCCGATGCCCGACATAACGCCGCCTACGACAAAGATGTATTTCGGATTCTCCATTGGATATTTAAATTTTTAAATCTTAAGGTACCGCCTGACCGCAAGGAAGCTTGCTAAAGCGCCGAGCACGACGCCGGTGCCGATAATAATAAGGAAGAAGTAAAAGAAATGACTCATGTAGTAGGTAAAAATGTTGACCCCGCCGAAAAAGTTGCCCGTCGCTCCGCCGAGCCACCAGGTAAGCGGATAAAAGATAAGCAGGGTGACCATGCCGGCGATAAGCCCGTAGAGCACGCCCTCAACCATAAACGGCGCGCGGATGTAAAACGAGCCCGCGCCGACAAGGCGCATGACCTGTATCTCGTCGCGGCTGCTGTAGATAGCCAGCCGCAGGGTATTAAACGATATCGCGAGCGTGGTGAGTATCAGTATCGCCACAATCCACTGACCAAGCACCGTGGCCGAGTCGGTTATATATTGGAGCCTCTCGAGCGCGGCGCGGTGCTGAGCGTCATAAAAGTTGATTTTGTCGATGATTGAGGCGCTGCCCTCTTGCGAGGACTGCTGGTCCTTCAAAAAAGCGGATATAGATTCGTACTGCGATATGTCCTTGGCTTTTATATTGAGCACGGCGCCGAGCGGATTGTCGCCGAGCTCGTCGAGAGCGCTTAGGGTAAGCTGGTCGTTTTGATGGCGCTCCCTGAACTGCGCGAGCGCCTCGTCGCGGGAGAGGTACTCGACCCGCAAGACCTCGGGCAAAGCTTCGAGCGATGCCTTGAGCTCCAGCATGCGGTCCTCCGGAGCGTTTTGCGTAAAGTAGACGTTGACATCGGCCTTGTCGCGCAGCTCGGCGAGCGCCGAGCCGAGTATAACTCCGGCAAACAAGGTCACCCCGACGGTAAACAGCGTCACGGTCATGACCAGTATGGAAGCAAACGATACAAACGCGTTGCGGGAAAAGCTGAGCATCCCTGCGCGGAAGATTCGTTTTGCGGTGAGCCATTTCATGTGATTACAGTATATACTTTCCCTCCTTATCGTCTCTGATAACCTTGCCCTTGTCCATGGTGACAACGCGTTTTTTGAGGCTGTCTATGACGCCCTTGTTGTGGGTCGTCAGCAGAATGGTCGTGCCGAGGTCGTTTATCTTTTTTAGTATCTGCACAATCTCAAACGTGTTGACCGGGTCGAGGTTGCCCGTCGGCTCGTCGGCAACTATGACATCCGGCTGGTTGACGATGGCGCGCGCGATGGCGACGCGCTGCTGCTCGCCGCCGCTCAGCTCGTGGGGAAAGTTGTTCATTTTGTCGCCGAGGTCCACCAGCTCCAGCACATGCGGCACGTCGGAGTGAATCTCTTGCTCCGCCCTGCCGGCCGCCTCCATGGCGAAGGCTATGTTTTCGTACGCGGTTTTGTTGGGCAGGAGGCGGAAATCCTGAAAGACGGTGCCTATTTTGCGCCGCAGGTCGCCCACTTTGTTTAAAGGGATCTCGTGCACGTTTATCGATTCAAAAAAAACCGAGCCGGTGGTCGGCCTTTCCTCCGCTAGGAGCATCTTGACCAGTGTCGTCTTGCCGGCGCCCGAGTGTCCGACGACGGAAATAAACTCACCCGGCTCAACGGAGAAGGAAACGTCTTCTAGTGCAATAGAATTGTCAGCGTAAATTTTGCTTACGCGGTCGTAATATATCATTGCCAACGTCCCCTATTGTACCTTATTCCGGTATCTGCAAAAAGGGCTCCAAGTTGCCGTTAAGTACGCTTTCGGTGTCGCGGACCTCCACGCCGGTGCGGTGGTCTTTGACCAGCTGATACGGATGGAGCACGTAGGAGCGGATTTGGCTCCCCCACTCGATTTTGCCGGCGCCGACCTGCAGGTCGGATATCTTTTCTTTGCGCTCGGCCTCCAACAGGCGCATGAGTTTTGCCTTAAGTATCGCAAGCGCTTTTTCTTTATTGGCACCTTGGGTGCGCTCGCCGTCTACGTGGGCGCTCAGCCCGGTCGGCGTGTGCACAATGCGCACGGCGGTCTCGCGTTTGTTGACGTTTTGCCCGCCGGGGCCGCTTGAGCGCGCTACCGTTATGTCCAAATCCTTCTCATCCAGCTCAATGGCGCCGACCTTGTCGATGACCGGCAAAACCTCGACCAGCACAAACGAGGTATGTCTTTTTTGCGAAGCGTTAAACGGCGATATGCGCACCAGGCGGTGCACGCCGTACTCGTTTTTGAGCGTGCCGTACACCTTTTTGCCGCCGACCTCTATCGACATATTGCGGAACCCGCCGTGGTCGTTTTTGTTTTCGTGCAAAATGCGCGCGCTCCATCCGCTCTTTTCGAAATACTTCCGGTACATCTCAAACAGCAGGCGGGCAAAGTCCTCGGCATCATCGCCGCCGGCACCGGCAACCAGCGACACAATAGCTCCGCCGCGGTCGTACGCATTACCGCCTTCCGCCTGCGTCTTCAAACCGTGCAGCTCTTTTATCAGAGCCTGCGCGTCGTTTTTGTCAGACCAAAAATCCGGCTGTTGCATAGCCGCCTCGATTTCCTTAATACGCTCCTGTATCTGTTCCTTTTCCATTTGTTTACACTGAGCCTGTCGAATGTGGAGCCAGAGGCCGGGATTGAACCGGCGACCCCGTCTTTACGAAAGACGTGCTCTACCAACTGAGCTACTCTGGCTTGTCTCCGATTATATATCGGGAGCCGAAGGCCGGAATCGAACCGGCGACCTACTCCTTACCATGGAGTTGCTCTACCATCTGAGCTACTTCGGCTTGTACTTTTACGAAAGACGGGCTTGGCTTCCGGTCGAATCTGCCCGTCGGCAAATTCGCCTGCAGCCCCGGCTCGCCGTTTTGCCAGTGCAAAACATGACTCCGCCGTTCAAGTCCCTTGGCGAGTAAAGCAGTTTACTCGCCACTCTCGTCTCCCTAGCAAAAATACCACGGTGGGAACCGTAGAATTTTTGCTATGCGCGAGAGACGGGACTTGAACCCGCAACCTCCGCCGTGACAGGGCGGCGCTCTAACCAGTTGAGCTACTCCCGCATATAAACAACGCTATTGTAGCGCAAAAGCACCCTCAGTAGCGAGTGTCGGGGGTGGGATTTGAACCCACATCCTCAGCGTTATGAATGCTGTGCTCCAACCATTTGAGCTACCCCGACATTTTCCTTGCACGCCTTGATAAGACCTAGGATACGGTACTTAAGATTAGTGCCTTTTCTAACGCGCAATGCACATACACCATAATACGAATTATGGTTTTCGTAAACCTTTTTTGATCTGCCTTTTAGGAATACCGTGTGGAACTGTGACTGAGGTAATTTTAGTGTTCTGGACCAAAAACGTACAATATCTTGTTTCCGGTGCGTGTGGATTTCAGAAATATAAATATACGGATTGAAATCTTTATTAGTAAGTGAAAAACAATCCTGCATCCATCGCATGGAAAAAACAATAACGGAAGAATCTGAGTTGGTGATTGCCGCCGTGTCAGTACGGGACTTTGCGCCTTCTCCCCAGTAAAGACCGATACCCAAAAGATATTTATCCCTACTTGAAAGATTTCCGACCGACTTCTTCCCCCACTGTTCCGCATCAGAAATAGCGTTCAATCTTTTTTGGCGATTTATTTCCGCACCTATCATGCGGCCGCGGTGGCCGGCCGCTATCTGCGATCTGCGCAGTTTTTCTCTTTGCAAATGAGTAAGCTTGATTGACTGGCACCATAGACTCGCGGAACCGGTCGAAACATTGAGCGCAGACGCGATTGCTTTAATGCTCATTCCCTCACGCCGCATGCGGAGTGCTTGTAACTTTTCTGACGGTTTAGCCATAACTATATATTACCTTATGTCGACATTTCACTTATCAACAACTTGTTTTGCAAGCCAATTTTTGGTATCATGCGGATAGCGGGGTGGAGCAGTAGTAGCTCGTCAGGCTCAATTGGGCTCACTCAGCAGGAACGCTCAGTGGAATATCTGTCAAAGTCGGTGAAATCTTACTTGCAAACGCGAGTTGACAATACCGAGCCAAGCCCTTCGGGGAAGGTGTAGAGACTAGACGGCAGACTCCCCGTCTCTGCTTCTGCAGAAAGGGAGAAGGTATAGTCCAGACCACAAATCCTATGGAGCGGCGAAAGCCGTAGCGGTATGCATAACCTGAAGGTCGCAGGTGCAATTCCTGCCCCCGCAACAAGATTGTTCGAAAACTAAATAGCGCCCAACTCTTCAAACACGCGTTTGTAGTAGTCTATGGTCGCTTTTGTGTCGCGCTCACTCAGCTCATAACTCTCGCCTTGGTGCGCGATGTCGTTGCGCACTTTGTGCGCCTTCCACGCGAGGTCGAGCGTGGTCATTTGTATCGGGTTCGCCATCTTTAACTGCTCGCCGACGCCCGCCCCCTCGTACCCCTGCGTCATCAAAACATCGCCGAGCATAATGTCGGCCTCGAGTATCGCGCGGCGCCAGTCGCCGTGAGCGGAGGAAGAGGCGAGTTTTACAATAGTGTCCCAGCGGTCGTTGCGGCCGAAGTCCTCCACATCCGCCGTCTTGCGCTCGAGCTCTTTTTCCTCCATCGCGCTAAAGCCGGTGTGCTCCGTATGCAGGAGTTTCATCTTTGCATATACGATTAATACAATAAGCGCCAGAGACGCCATCATCCCGATTATAAAGACGCCGGTAATAAGAGCCACTATACCGTCCGGGATACTTCCGAAAGAGCCCTGTACGGTAAGAGCGATGTCGCGGAAGCGCACGAGCAGATACTCGAGGTTGAGATAGTTAACGGTTGGCTGCATTACTCCTTCATTGTAGCAATTTTCCGGCCGCAAAGAGCGCCGGCTCGTCCCCATGTGCGGCGGTAAGCTGCATGCCGACTGGAAGTTCCTTCCCTTCCCGAGTTACCGTACCCATCGGCACGGAGATAGCCGGGTTGCCGGTCAGGTTGGCGGTAACGGTAAAGATGTCCATCAGATACATCGCCAACGGGTCGCTGGTCTTTTCCCCGAGCTTGGCGGCGGGAGTGGTGGTGGTTGGAGTCGCGATCAAATCAACATGTTGTAAAACGCCGGCGACTTCGCGCGCAAGCTCCGCGCGCGCGGCGGTCGCTTTGCCGTAATAAGCGTCGTAATAGCCCGACGAGAGCACGTAGGTGCCGAGCATAATCCTGCGACGGACCTCGGCGCCGAATCCCTCGCCTCTGGTTTTTGCATAATCATCGACAAGCGATTCGCCCTTAAGAGACAACCCGTAGCGCACGCCGTCGAATCGCGCCAGGTTTGCTGACACCTCGGCCGGCATAATGACATAGTAGACCGCGAGCGCGAGCGATGCTTGAGGCAGTTCGATGTCAACAACCTCATATCCTTTGGCGCGCAAGATGTCGAGCGACTTTTCAAATTGCTGCAGAACATCCGCATCAAGACCCTGCGCGAGCAGAGTGCGCGGCACCCCGATTTTTTTGTTATTTGCTGTTTGAGATTTGAAATTTTCCATTCCTATGGACGTGCTATCCAACGGGTCTTTGCCGCGGATTGTATTAAAAATAAGCTCAGCGTCTTCAACGGTGCGCGCAAGCGGCCCGGCTTGGTCGAGCGAGGAGCCCATCGCGATAAGCCCCGAGCGCGATACGGCGCCGTAGGTCGGCTTGAGTCCGACCACCCCGCAGAAGCTCGCCGGCTCGCGCACAGAGCCGCCGGTGTCGGTACCCAGAGCGCCCAGAGCCATGTGCGCCGCAACCGCCGCCGCGGAGCCGCCGGAGGAGCCGCCGGGTACGCGCGACTCGTCGTGCGGATTTTTGGTCGGGCCGTAGGCCGAGTTTTCGGTTGAACTGCCGTGCGCAAACTCATCCATGTTGGTGCGGCCGAGGAACACCGCTCCGGCGTCTTTCAGTTTTTTTATGACCGTTGCGTCGTAGCTCGCGACATAGTTTTCCAATATTTTTGACGCGGCACCCGCTCGGCGGCCCTCTATCAAAATATTGTCTTTAATCGCAAGCGGGATACCGAGCAGCGGGTGGCTCTCCCCCGCGGCGCGTCTTTCATCGGCTTTTTTTGCCTGCTCCAAAACATCGTCAAATACTTCCAGATACGCATTAAGAGACGGGTTTCTCTTTTCAATTTCCGCAAGACATGCATCAGCAAGCAGAGCCGCCGTGATTTCGCCGGCGGCAAGCTTTTTGCCCGCCTCAATTATAGAAAGTTTATTCAAATCACTCATCTTTTTGGATTATTTTGCGCACGATATTGTAGTTGTTCTCTTTTTTTGGAAACGCAGTCCGCAGAGCTTCTTCCTTGCCGCTCATGGTATCTCCGTCTGCACGCGGCACATCCTCCCGCATCACGTTGCGCGAGCCGGAAGGTGAGTCCTTGCTGTCCGACAGAAAGGTCTCTCCTTGCGGCTGGACCGCGCTAATCTGCCCGACATACTCAAGAATGCTCGAAATATCTTTCTGCAGACCCGCAACCTCCGCATCGGCGACCTTGAGCCGTGCAAGTTCAGCCAATTGTAAAACCTCCTCGCGCGAAATCATGAGCCTATAGTACCTTAGCCTGCAGTTTTTTGGTATTGCCGTGATTTAACATCCCTAAATAAGATTGTTTTGTATTTTCATCATCTTTCTTTTCTTGTAACCGCCTGAACATCCGCCGCTTGGAACTCGTCCGCAACACCCGATGGTCGGCAAAATGCACCCAGCCTAGAAAGTCGACGCCCGAGGCAAAAGTTTGTATAGAAACCTTGTTCGGATGCAACTCTAGTTTTAACTGCTCATGTAAAAAGACTACGATATATCGTAGTCTTTTCTCTAACTCGGACTTGTCGTGCGACAGTAACACAAAGTCATCCGCGTAACGGACATAGTACTTTGCCTTTAGTTTGTGCTTAACAAACTGGTCAAACTCATTCATGTATATGTTTACCAGAAGTTGAGAGGTCAAGTTGCCGAGAGGCAGACCCTTTGGGGAGGTCCGACTTCCCCATTTGACGGACATCTGATGTCCTTCAAAACTTCCTACCACTTCGCGCAGGAGCCACAGGACGTTGCGGTCTATTACGTGTTTTTGCAAAATCCCGTATAATACTTCGTGGTCGATGGAGGCGAAGAACTTACGGATGTCGCATTTGAGCACCCACGCTGTGCGGGTGTGGTTTTTGGAGACTTGGTAGGCAAAAGCACGAAAACGGTTCATCGCCTTATGTGTGCCCTTCCCTATTCTGCAGGAATACGAATCATGGGTAAAAGTGCGGTCAAAGAACGGGTAGAGTTTTCGGTATATGGCATGGTGGAGCAGGCGGTCGCGCACCGATGCTTTGTGGATATCGCGGGACTTTGGGTCACTGATGCGGAAGTGGTGGTAGCCGCCGTGGCAGTAGGTCTGACCTACTAGGTCGCGGTGGAGCTCCATGACTTGCTGTATCAAGTCAGCTTGGAACTCTAAGACATCCAGCTTTTTGCGTTTGCCGCGGCGGAATTCTTTCCACGCTTCAAGCAAATTCTCCACAGAAATGATATCTTCATACGTATGAGCGAAAACCTTTCTTTGACGACCCCCCCCCGCAGAGATTTTTTGCCCGTTATTGAGCATACGAAGAAAGTTTACACCTTCTGGCTCCCTGTCCGGCGCAATATGCCGAGGGACGAGCGTTTTGGCATCGGCAAACGTATTGACGAGCTTTTTCTGCAACAGCTAGAACAACTAAGAGAGGCAACTTATGCCTCGAGCCCCGCCAAAATTGCGCTACTCGGAAACGCCATAAAGACGACCGACCTGTTGCGTTTTTTCCTTCAAGTCGCGTGGGAATGTACCTTGCTCGAACAAAAACACTACATCTTACTTGCGACAGACATTGAAAGTTTGGGGAAAATGGTTGGAGGCTGGCGCAAAGGACTGTTATCAAAACAAAACCCCGCGAGATAGGCAAAGCCGCCATCTCACGGGGAAAGAAAAGAGTAGCGGGACAGGACCTGGTTGTCAGCATTCCACCTGTCCGGGTTCTCGACCGAGTTGGCTTCGACATTCCAGCCGTCGTTGCCGGAGTTCCAGTTGGCGTTGACCGCCCAGAGCCGTATCGTGCGTTGCGCCATCCGTGCCACTGCCCATCGAATACTCTCCGGGCTGTATCGTATGCGGGACATAAAAGTCCGCGAGCGCGACGTACCGATTCTTAATCTTTTTTAGAGCTTCCGCATGCGCACTCCCGCAAGATTTCTCCGGCGGAATTCCGGCCGTACGGATAACCCGAGGCGCTGCGCGAAATCTTTTACAACGTCGCGCCAGAGCAATCCTCATCTTTATTATATACAAAAGAAAAGACCCTCTGAATTTTTTAGGTTCAAAGGGTCATAGAGTCTAAGGGTCCAAAGTAGAACCCAAAGTATTGTAGGGGCAAGAATCAGCGGGACAGGACCTGGTAGCCAGCATACCACCTGACCGGGTGCTCGACCGAGTAGGCTTCGACTTGCCAGCCGCCGTGGCCGGAGAACCAGAGGGCGTAGACCGCCCAGAGGATGCCTTCGTCATCGCGAATGTACGCGATGTTGGCATATCCGTTAGTCAGGAGCGGGCCGACCCCGCCTTTACCCTGCTTCGACAGCAGAGCAAAGAACTGGCCCAGCGTAATCTCGCACTTATCGGCGAGTTCCGTGATGATCGGAGCGTCGAGCGACCCTTCGAGTAGCTTGTGGATCTTAATCTCAACGGCTTCCGAAGCGCCTTCTTCCTTGCGGCCGAAGTGCTTCTTGAAGTTGTCGCCGAGATAGTAGATCCGCACGGCCGCCTTTTTGGTGTCGACCTTGAAGTTGTCCGCAGATTTGAAGCTCGGAACAGCGGCAACACTCTCCGTTGACATAAACCGGAGGAGGTTTGGTTTTGCCGGCTTGGTCACCGTGACCTCGTCCCGCAAAAACGCCTGCGCCGCCGCGATGCCGCCGAGCTTGTTGAAAACCGCCTCGATGGTCCCGAGGTCGAGATTCGAGTATTTCATGACATCTCCTTCCGGCTGATAGCCGTGAGATTTCTCCCGCCTGATAGGCGCGAGCATTTGCAATGTGCTGTCCTGAGGCGTGGTTATCCACATCCCATCAACCACCTACAATTATACACCCACTGGGCTACTTTGTCAAGTCTAAAAACTGTTGCTCTGTAAGGATTTTTACCCCCAAGTCTTTTGCCTTATCAAGCTTTGAGCCCGCCTCCTCCCCCGCTACGACATAGTCGGTATTTTTGGAGACACTACCCGATACGCCGGCGCCGAGCTTGCGCAGTTTTTCTTTGGCTTCATCGCGGCTCATGCTCGCCATCGTGCCCGTGAGCACAAACGTCTTCCCTGCAAGCGGACTTTTCTCAAGGGTAGTCCTTGCTAACTTTTCGGAAACTATGTTGAGAACTTTTTTAAGGCGTTCGACCAATTTTTTATTCTCGCGGAACCAGCTATGGATTGCCGTTGCGACAATTGGGCCGATGCCATTTATTACTTCGAGCTCCCCGACCGAAGCCGCGGCGATATCGTCAATGGTCTTAAAGTTTTGCGCCAGCAAAATGCCGGTCTCCTCCCCCACCTGCGGGATTGAGAGGCCGGTAATCAGTTTTGAAAGCGGAACCCGCTGTGCAGCTTTTTTAATTGACTCGATAAGTTTTTTGGCGCTCACCCCGGCAAACCCTTCCAGCTCCAGCACATCGCCCTCACGCAGGGTAAAAAAGTCGTCAACGTTTACGACCAAGCCGCGCTCAAGCAGAGCGTCAACCGTACTCGGCCCCAAGCCCTCTATATTAAGAGCGCCGCGCGAAGCAAAGTAGCGCAACTTCCGGCGCATAACCGCAAAAGAGCCTTTGTCGACGCACCGCCACGCCGCCTGTCCGGGGATGCGCTCAATCGCGCCGCTCCCGCCGCATTCCGCCACACGCTGCGGCCATTGGTAGGGTTTTGTTTTTGGCGGACGCAACTCGGTCAAGACCCGCACAATATCGGGAATGACATCGCCGGCTTTTTGCAATACCACCGTGTCGCCCACGCGCACATCAAGCCGCTTAATTTCATCCTCGTTGTGCAGAGTGGCGCGCGATACCGTGGAGCCCGCAACCAGCACCGGACGCAAGTGCGCCACGGGTGTCAGCACGCCGGTGCGCCCCACCTGCAGGACAATGTCCTCAACCACCGTGGTAACCTGCTCTGCCGGAAATTTAAACGCAATGGCAAAGCGCGGTGCCTTGCCCGTGTAGCCCAAGCGCTCTTGGAGCGCCAACTCATTGACCTTTATGACGACACCGTCTATCCAGTACCCCTCCGCTTTGGATTTCTGTTGCCACTTTTGCCAATACTCAATAATCTCCCCGACCGAACGGACGAGCATAAAGTGTTTGTTTACTTTAAAACCCAAACCCTGCAGATACCGGAGCTCCTCGTACTGAGCCCTGGGCGGTTGTTCCGACGTGCGGGCAACATCGTATATAAAAACATCGAGTTTGCGCTGCGCCGCCACTTTAGGGTCGAGCTGGCGTATAGCGCCGGCGGCGGCATTGCGCGGGTTTGCAAAAAGCGGAAGCTTTTTGTCCTGAGCTTGTCGAAGGACATTTACTTCTTTTAAGGCCGCCTCGCTCATCCACACCTCGCCCTCGACAATAGCGTCGACCGGGCGCTCCAACCGCAGCGGCACCGACCTGATGGTGCGTACATTGTGCGTCACATCCTCCCCCACGACGCCGTCGCCGCGTGTTGCGGCGGTTTTTAACAGTCCTTTTTCGTACGTCAGCACCACCTTAAGCCCGTCGATCTTTAATTCGAGCGTGTACGTCGGCGTTGCGCCGCCAAGCATCTTGCGCACGCGCGCGTCGAAATCGCGGATGTCGTCCGGAGTAAAGGCGTCGTTGAACGACCACTGCGCAACCTGATGCAGTACTTTTTTAAACGCGGTCTCCGGCGCTCCTCCGACGCGCTGTGTCGGCGAGTCGCGCGAAACGAGCTCCGTATACTGCTCCTCAAGCCGTATAAGCTCCTGCTCCAGCTCGTCGTACGCGCTGTCGGCTATCTCCGGACTCTGGAGCGTATAGTACAGATGCCGGTGACGGCTTACTGCGGCTTTGAGTTTATTGTACCGTTCTCGTACTTCTTTGGGTATCATGCAGAATAGTGTATCCCGTTGAGCGACTAGCCACTAGTCCCTAGCCACTAGTGGCTAATAGGACACTTGGAACACCCTTTCAAGCTTTGGCGTGCCGGACACGGAAACCGCGCACGACGCGTTATATCCTCTGGAGGTAATGGCTGTTTGCGAGGGCGTGCCGCTCTTGGCAACGGTGACGCTCGCGCAATACGGCTGTGGAGAGAAGGTGACGATAAACGTGGTCGTGGCGGCGGTAGGAGCGGACTCTACTGTCCACGGCGCCGAAGCGATGTCCACGCCGTTGCACAGCACGCCCGATGCCGGCACGGAAGACTGGCTTGAGGTGGCAAAAATATTTTTAGAGTCCCAATACAGAGCGCACTCGGCGCCGGTGTCCGCGGCATATATGGCGTACTGAGACTGCGTCGCGGTGCTGGAGAGGTCGAGCTCGCGGACAGTGATGTCGTATATGGCGACGCCTATGGCAAGAGCCAAGCTGCTGACAAGCATGGCGAACAATACCGTAAATCCGCGCCCGCGCTTTTTGATATTTAAATATTTTATTGCCATTTGAATATATTTTCGCGCACGGTAACGGGGACCCGGGTTATGCCGGCCCGGTCGTTCCACGAAATGGTCACGGTAATGACCGCCTCGTC
>CAYIHD010000001.1:29953-56213 GCA_964363205.1 uncultured Candidatus Saccharibacteria bacterium
AGGCGCTGGGTTATGGAGGTCTGCAGGTTAAACACGGAGTTCTGCTCCGCGTTCATGTTTACCACTCCGGAAATCAGGATAGTGACCTTCGGCTGGATAACCGCGCTTACGGTGCCGGTGACGTAAAAGTTGAGCGTGTCTATGTACACCTCGGCCGACGTGATGGGAGAGTAGTTTAGACCGCCGTCGACGGAACGGACTATGCACCCAACCTTGCCCGCCGGCTGTCCGCACAGCGCCGTGTTTGAGCTCTCCAGACGGTACACGACGGTATTGGCACTGTCCGCCGGCCGGTACGCGAAGGATGTCGCCGGCGTGCCGGCACAGTCGCGGGTGGCCGTAATAGGAGATACGGCGCTGTCGCAGTGGTAGATATAGCCGGTGCGTATGGAGCGCGACATCGAGTCGACGGAAAAGTTGATGTTGTTGATAACCGACTTGATGGTCTGCGCCTTCCGGTCGCTCTCCGACATTGACAAGAGCGCGCCGAGCGAAATCGTCATCACAATGGTAAATATGGCGACCGAGACCATCATCTCAATCAACGTAAATCCCCTGTTGTAGATAGTAGTTAACATTGCGGAGGAGCCTTGTTGGGCAGGCAGACAGAAATCTGGCCGGTGTCGGATATTTTTATCGCGCGCGTGTCGTTGTTGCCGGTTGACCGTATCTGCAGGTACGCGGAGGAGTAGGCGGCAGCCGCGCCCGGAGCGCATGAGCCGGGCGACACGTTGGTCGAGATGCAGGCATCGGGGTTCGGACGCCGGAAAAAGACGGTAAGCGAGGCAACCGGCGCGCACGCTCCCCCGCCTATGCTGACGGCGCACAAGCTGTCTACCACATAGCCTCTGCCGAGCGTAAACGCCGGCAGGGCCTCGGCTATGCCGTCGTACGCTCCGTTGCCGCCGCCTTGGGGCACGGTGTCCGCAAAAAGGTAGTACGTATCGGAGGTTGCTCCGGAGGACGGAACGTGTATGCCGTATCCGGGCGCGAACACGTTGCTGCCCTTGGAAAACTCGCGGATTGAGGTGCCGTACACCTGCGCCTGCCGCACCGAGAGCGCTATGCTGTACGAGAGAGACCGCATCAGCGTGGCGCTGTTAAACTTGGACTGCTTAAACATAATATACGACGTGACAAGAAGAATGATGGCGGACACGACGATAAGCTCTATCAGGGTAAACCCCCTAGAAGAGCGCGGTGAGTGTTTGAAAAAAATCGACATGCAAAAAATAAGCGCAGGCTGCCCCGAGGATAAGGAACGGGGCAAAGGGCACCTCGCTCTTCATTGTATAGCCCTTTGAGAGAACGAGCAGTGCGATGCCCACAACCGCCCCCGCCCAAAAAGCGATAAAAAGAGCCGTCAGCCCCGCGGTTATGCCCAGCAGCCACCCCAAACACAGCTCGAGCGGGCCGTCTCCCCATCCCATCCACCGGCCGCCGGACACCAAAGAGAGCAGCAACAGCGGAGCGGCAAGCAACGGTCCGGCGGCAAAATCCCAAACGCCAAATCCAAAAAACCAAACGTACATCAAACTCAAAAGCGCGAGCAGTCCGGACGCGCTCCACGGGATTATTTGGTGGCGCAGGTCGTACACGACTATAAACAAGAGCACCATCCACACCGCAAGAGCGAGCGCGTAGTGCAGGGGCTCCTGATACTGCAGGTATATCAGCACCGAGAGCGCGGCGGCGACGGCCTCGACCGCGGGATATTGCAGGGATATGCGCGAGCGGCAATAGCGGCACGAGCCGCGCAGATACGCGTACGAAAGCAGAGGGATAAGATCCGGCGCTCCAAGCGTGTGCCCGCAGTGCATGCACCGCGAGCGCCCGCGCAGTACCGAACGGCCGGTGTTGTAGCGGTAGAGCAGGGCGTTAAGAAAGCTCCCAAGTATGAGCCCGAGCAACCCAGCCCCAATTACATATATCGGTTCAATCATAAAGGGGCCTGCCCCGTAGCAAGCTTTGCTTTGCTATGGGGTCATGTCGTAGCACGTATCGGGAGAAGCGGCCGTGTTGCCGGTACACGCGGCGGCGTTCCCGTCGAACGTGGCGGACGGAGAAAAGCCGTTGTTGCATGCCGTATAGCTGCCGGAGTACGGAGGATTGAGTATGATGCCGGCGTCGGTGTCTTGAGAGAGGTTCGGATTGTTTTCCTCCATAGCCGCGCCCACGTGATAGGCCACGGGCGTATTGCCCGAGTTGCACAGGCCGGTGCCGGAGACCACGTACGCGTTGTAGCGGTAACAGCTCGGGAGGGTGTTGGCGCCGGTGGAGTTGCAGTTGTCGCTGGAGTTGCCGCTAGGGTCTTTTGGCACTACGCTGAGATACGCCGGCGCAAGGCCGTTGCCGATGTCGGAGCCGGCGACCAAGTTGGAGGGCGTGTAGATGTTCCTCGGATAAAAAAGGTTGTCGTTGTAGTAGGTCGCGAGAGCCAGTTGTATGGACCGCAGGTCGGCTATGCGCCGCGCGTCGCGCGCTTTTTGTTTGGCGCCGCCGAGCGACACCAAAACAATGGAGCTCAAAATACCGATGATAGCGATAACCACCAAAAGCTCGATGAGTGTAAAACCTCTTCCGCGCATACCGGTTATTATATCAAACAAAAACCCCGCACAAGCGGGGTTTTTGTTTGAGTTCAGTTCAAGCTGCGGACTACGGGCAGGCCGTAATAGCAGTGACATCTGCGACGGCGTCAACAGACGCGACCGTAATATCCTTGGCTTTGCCCTCGCTGTCGACGCACCACGCGTTGAGCGGGTTTGTCTTTTTTACCACGGCGACAAACCATGCCGTTGCGCTCGACTTGCAGAGTACCGC
Source organism: uncultured Candidatus Saccharibacteria bacterium (assembly GCA_964363205.1). GTDB lineage: Bacteria > Patescibacteriota > Minisyncoccia > Phycocordibacterales > SBAW01 > GWA1-54-10. The sequence continues at coordinate 32,777 of CAYIHD010000001.1, forward strand.
CTGAGCCGGGACGCCGTTAAGCGATCCGGTGGAGGCCTGCGCGGACGCGCCCTTGACCGCTTGTATGATAGTCGCGTTGCCCCACATGCCGGTGGCACCGCATGCCTCGCCTACCGCTCCGGTATCGACAGACCCGGCCACGACATCGTAGACATTGCCGTTATCGCTGGACCAAATCTCCGACTGCGTGCGCACGGTGTCGAGGTTGCCCTGGATGCCGGCGTCCGCGCCCTTTTGGCGGGCGTTGCCCAGCGATACAAGCACAATGGCGGCAAGTATGCCGATGATGGCGATGACCACCAAGAGCTCGATGAGCGTAAAACCTTTATTGATTGCCTTTTGCATATACATAATTATAACTATTAATAATTTACACTTAGTAAAATTGGCCAGACGTATAAATCCGTTGGCTCCCCTATTATGCCATCTTATCAAGCCTACCGAACGGCTATTGTGGATAACGGAAAACTACAGGCTACTTGCACTATTGTAGATCGGGAGCAAGACAGCCGCCAAAAGGAAGCCGACGCCGAGCGCCAGCGCGACAATAAGAATCGGCTCTATGAGAGATACCAGGGTATCGACCGCCGAGTTGACCTCGCGATTGTAAAACTTGGCCAAACGGCTGAGTATGCTCCCCATTTCGCCCGTCTCCTCGCCTATCTGCAGCATCTGCACGAATATCCCCGGCACTTCCGCCGGATAGCGCAGGAGCGTCTGCGACAGGGGCTGGCCGCCCTTTACGCCGTCGATAGCCTCGCGCAACATACTTTCGTAGACGTTGTCCTCTACCACGTTGGCGGTTATTTCCAGCGCGCGCACGGCGGAAATGCCGGAAGAAAGCATGACGTTCATGTTGTCGGCTATGCGGGAGAGATAGAGCTTTTGGTAGAGCGAGCCGACGTACGGTATGGAAAACTTAAACCGGGACCAGGCGATACTGCCGGCGGCGGTCTGAACGTATTTGTACATAAAGAAGCCGCCCACAATGAGCCCGATAAGAAGAAAGACGCCGTAGTTGACGAGAAAGTTGCTCATGCCGAGGATAATTTGCGTATAGACAGGCAGCTCCTGGCCGGAATCCTGAAGAATGGAGCCTATTTTAGGTATGACGAACGTGAGCATAAGCGTCATTACCGCGACGAAGGTCACCATGATAAACGCCGGATATATGAGCGCGTTTTTTGCCTTGCTGCTGAGCTCGTAGGAGCGGTCGATGTAGTCGGCCAAGTACATAAACGTCTGGTCGAGTTTGCCGGATTCCTCGCCGCTGCGCACCATGTTGACGTAAAAGTCGGAAAACACCTTAGGATGCTTTTCCATCGACTTGGATATCGAGTTGCCTCCCTGCAGGTCGTCGCTTATCTGCACCAGCACCTGCCGCAAAAAAGGCTTTTCCGCCTGCTCCGCCAGCAGGCGGAAGACGCGCATGGCGGATACCTGCGCCTCAAAGAGCGTCGCTATCTGGCGCGACAGCATAACCAGGTCGCGTCCGGACACGCCGCCGAAGATGGTCACCTCCTGCATCTGCTGAAACAGCGACTTGTCACTGCCGCCGGCAATCGACGTGATAGTAAAGCCCTTGCGCTGCAGGGATGCTATAGCGGCATCCTGAGACGCCGCGTTGACTGCTCCGCCCACCGCTTTGCCGTTTTGGTCCAATGCTTCGTACTTGAATTCAGCCATATAAAACTATAGAAGGCGTTCGAGGTTTTTTGGAGAGGTTGAGCGGGAGTAGGCGGACTCGACGGTTATCTCGCCGGCGCGCACGAGCTCGGCCAGAGAGCGGTTCATGTCTATCATGCCCTCCGAGACGCCGGTCTCTATCAGTGTTTGTATCTCGTGGGTGCGCTTTTCGCGGATAAGGTTGGAGACCGCCGTCGTGTTGAGCAGGAGCTCGTACGCCGGGATAAGCCCGCCGGAAATCCGCGGGATGAGCCGCTGGCTGAATATCCCCGCGAGCGAGGAGGCAAGCTGTATGCGTATCTGCCCCTGCTGTTCGGCGGGAAAGACGTCGATAATGCGGTCGATGGTCTGCACCGCGTTGTTGGTATGCAGGGTGGAGAGCACGAGGTGGCCGGTTTCCGCGGCAGTAACGGCGGTGGCTATCGTTTCCGGCGTGCGCATCTCCCCTATCATAACCACGTCGACATCCTGCCGGAACACCGACTGGAGCGCCACGTGGAAGTCGGAGGTGTCGATGCGCACCTCGCGCTGGTCGATAAGCGAGCGCTTGTTTTCGAACAGGTATTCTATCGGGTCTTCGATGGTGACGATGTGCTCGGTGCGCTCCTGGTTTATCTTTTCGATAAGCGCCGCGAGCGTGGTCGTCTTGCCTTGGCCCACCGGCCCGACCACCAAAAAGAACCCCTGCTCGCGGAGGGAAAACTGCTCTATCGCCTGCGGGAGCCGCAGTTCGGACACGGAGCGTATCGAGCGCGGGATAAGCCGCAGCGCGATGCCGACCAGGCCGCGCTGAAAGTACCCGTTGCCCCTGAAGCGCGACCCGCCCGCCGGACTGCTCCCCGCGTAATCGTACGAAAAGTCTATTTCCTGCGTTTCCAAAAAACGCTTTTTAAGCTCGGGAGAGAGCATCGCGTCGATAATGCCGAACGTGTCCTCTTTGGTAAGCACCGGCTCGGAGACAATCGGCGTCATGACGCCGGAGACGCGCACGGTCGGATGTATGCCGGCGCCCAAATGCAGGTCGCTCGCGCCCTGCGCGATGGTCAGCTCTATCAGACGCGCCAATGTATCTTTATAATCCGCCATATTTTTATACTTCTATTTCCTTGCTCGGTGCGGGTTCTTTTTTGCCGGACATGCCGCCCAAATCCTCCTCGGTTATCTCCTGTGGCGCCGGCGGCGCGATAGGGACAACCTCATCAAGACCGAACTCGCCGCCGAGCGTGTTTACCTCCTCAAACGGCACGACGCCGTTGGCTGATTTAATCATAGCATCCTCTTTCATCGTGATCATGCCCTGCGAGCGCACAATGGCGCGCAGTTCGTCCTCGGGCCGGCGCTGTAAAATAGCTTTCTCAAGCTCGGGTGACATATCAAACACCTCAAAGCACGCGATGCGCCCCAGCGTGCCTGCCGGGCAGTCGTCGGTAATCTCGATACGGTATATCTCGGTAAAGTCCGGCAGGGCCTTGCGGTATTTTTCCGGCAGGTCGGCGAACTCTTTGGTAATCATCTCCTTCATGCTGCCTTCGACGGCGGTGCGCTTGCCGCCGCCGGGGCACAGCGTGCGCACCAGGCGCTGAGCGATGCCTAAAATGAGCACCGGCGGGATAAGGTACGGTTCGACGCCCATGTCCAGCAGGCGCGGGATAATGCCGACGGAGTTGTTGGTGTGGATAGTGGAGAGCACGAGGTGGCCGGTAAGCGCCGCCTGCACCGCCAAGTTGGCGGTCTCGGAGTCGCGTATCTCGCCGACCATGATGATGTTCGGGTCCTGGCGGAGCGTCGTGCGCAAGCCGTTGGCAAAGCTGTAGCCTATCTCGGGACGCACCTGCGACTGGGAGACGCCCGCTATCGTATACTCGACCGGGTCTTCCAGCGACAAAACGTTTTGTTTGTCGCGGTCCACCTCGTTGAGCAAGGTATACAGCGTCGTCGATTTGCCCGAGCCGGTGGGCCCTGATATAAGCACCATGCCGTAGGGTTTTTTTATCGCGGTCCGTATGAGGTTGAGGTTCCGCTCGGAGAGTCCGATAGCATCCAGCTTCCAGTCTTTTGTCTGGTTGCCCAAAATACGCATCACTACCTTTTCGCCGTAATACGTCGGGAACGTGGATACGCGGAAGTCCACTTTGTCGCCGCTGACCCGCGCCGAAAAGCGGCCGTCCTGCGGTTTGCGTTTTTCGTCCAGGCGCATATTGGAGAGCACCTTGATGCGCGCCACGACCGACGAGTGCACCTTCGGCGGAAGCGTCAAGTTGGTAAGCAGCATGCCGTCGACGCGGAAGCGCACCCGCGTCTGCCCCGCCATCGGCTCGATATGTATGTCGGAGGCGCGCTGCTCGGCGGCGTGCCGTATCACCGTCGCCACTATTTTTGTCACCGGCGCGTCTTCTATCGCCGACTCCGCGCCGGTGTCGGTTATGTCGTTCTCCGTGACAGACAGGTTGCGCTTGGAGTCGACCGGATTTTCTTTTGTTTTTTCGATTATTTCCGTCTCAAGCTCGGTCAGCGCCTTGCCCACCTCGCCGGAGAGGCCCTTGTATTGTCCGAGCAGGCGCTCAAAGTCGGTCTCGGTGATGAGAAAAATCTTGTACGGCATCCCGACCTTGGCCGAGATAAAGGTAAGCGCGTCGCGCGCCTCAAGATTGTCCGGGTCGGTAATGCCTATCTCGAGCACCCCGTCCGCCTCGCCCAAAGGCACGAGCTCGTAGTGCCGCGCCGACTCCTCCGGTATAAAGCGCAGAATATCGAAAGGCACGGACGTGTCCCCCACTTCGCGCGTCGGGATGCCGTAGTAGTCGCCCTTGACCTTGAGTATGTCTTTGAGAGACACGCCGGCCTTTTGGAGCACATCCTCTTCTTTAACATCCGGCTTGGCGAGCTCGACTCCTATCTCGGGAACGCGCCCCTTGTCGAGGACGCCGCTGTCAGCGAGAAGGGTTAGTACATTCATAGGTCATGGAAAAATCACTTGCCTACGGGCGCAAACGGGTTGCGCCTGCCGGCGTTTTGCGGCGGGATAGTAACGCCAAAGTCGGTAAGCGACGCGAACACCGGGTCGCTGAACACCGCGGAGTTAAGCTTGATGGTGTGGAGCTGTTCGAGCGTGGTCAAAATTTCCTGCGACAGAGGCGAGTTTTCCTCCGTGGTGGTGAGCAGGGCGGAACCGCCGGCGGAATTCCACATATAGTACACCAGCGCGAGCAATACCACTGCCCCAACGCCGCCGGTGACAAATTTGTTTTTGAGGATATCCATATGTTTACATATTAGTGGAGCCAGTAGGTCCTGACCGTAAGAGAAAACTCGTAGTTGTCGAAAGCGCCCGGCTTGAAGGAAATCTTTTCTATATCAACCACGCGCAGGCTGTGCTCGAGGTCCTGCAAAAAAGCGAGAAAGTTTTCGTACGTCGTCGTAAGGCCGAAGCTTATCTCGGCGGAGCCGACCTGGTCTCCGGAGGCGCCGACGGCGAGCGCGGAGCGGCCGTTTTTGGCGTTGGAGACGGTCCCGAGCGCGACATCCTTAAGCGAGAGGCTGTGGCGCGACGCGATGCTGTTGATGTCGATGATAAAGCGTATGTTGTCGACGTTGTCGGGCAGGATGCGCTCGAGCTTCTGCACGTTTTCGACGGAAAAGGTGTTGCGCTTGGCAATAAGCTCGTCGCGGTTGGCCTTAAGCTCCTGCGCTTTGTCGAGCGCTTCGTCAAACGCGGACACTCTGGACTGCAGGCTTTTTATCCCTCCCGGACCCTGATAGGCATTGTTGGTGTACATAGCAAAGAGCCCTATCGCGGCGGCTATCAGTAATGAGGGGATGATGATGCGCATATTATTGTGTTTGCTCGGAGCTGGACGCATTGGTGTTGTCCTGCTGCGTGATGCTGTTGCTGTACAGGAGCAGAGACGGGTCTACGGTCGCGTTGACGGTAAAACCTACCTTGCCCGACTCGTTAACCGAGATGCCGGAAAAGATGACGTCTTTGAGCAGCTTGGTCGCGCCGAACTGGTCTGACTGGAGCGCCACGCTCGAAAAGCTGTCCGCCGACCCGGTAACGCTCAAAGACGCGCTCCCGTTGTTGTTGAGACCCATTTCAAAACTGTTCAGTTGCACCCGCTCGAGCGTGATGGTGGACAGGAAGTACAGTATCGCCGAAGGCGCGACGTGTTTTTGCAGCAGCGTGCGGGCCTGGGTAAGGCGGTTGTCCAACCGGAGCAGGTCTTGTATGGTCCCGGGGTTAAAGGCCCCCTCCGCTTTGCGCAGGCTTTCGTCCTTGCCGGCGATAGTAGTGTTAAGAATCTGCGTATAGCCGAACGCCGCTCCCGCGGACACGAGGGACAGCGCGAAAATAATGATAGCCAGCAGGAAAAACAGCCCCATGCCGCCTCCGCGGCCCGCGGCCGCCAGCGAAGCTTTTGGTATAAATGAGCCTTGTCCTACCGGATCCATTTGTTTTAAGTATATAGTAAAAAAAACACGCAACCCCCCAAAAAACTAAACCAGTATCAACCTGTCTCCTGCAAACGGCGCAGGGCGAGGCCGACGGCGACGGAGAACTCAGGACCGGCGTCTTTGAGGATTGCTTCGAGGAACGCCGGTGTCTGCGTTTTGCCGAACGGGTCCGCAAGGCGTATCTCGGTGGTTACCTTGCTCTGCATAAATTCCTTGAGTCCGCGCAGTGTGGCCCCGCCGCCGGTCAACACAAGCGAGTTCAGCGTCTGGTTGGTGCGCGTCTCCCACGAATTTATGGTGCGGGTAAGCTCCGACACCATCGGCGCGAGCGACAGCTCGAACGATCGCTTGAGGTCGGCGCCCGCCTGTCCGGCAGGAAGGCTCGCTCCGGGCACAGAGGCAGGGCCCTCGCCGCTTAAGCCGTACTTGCGCTTGCGCTCCTCGGCCTGCGCGACCGTGAGCCCGAGCGCGCGCGAAACATTGAGCGTAAGGTCCTGACTGCCGTGATTGATAATGTGGCTCTCGCGGATGAGCCCGCGCTCTACGATATAAAACTTGGTCGTCGCCGCGCCCATGTCGACAACGGCAACCGGCGCAAGCCCGTGGTCGAGCGATGCGCGCACCGCGGAAAAAACTTCTATCTCAAAAAATCCGGGCTTAAGCGCCGCCTCCGACCCGATACTGCGGAACTTGGCGATGGTGTCGTTGTGGATGGCGACCAGCAGAACCTCGAGCTTGCCGTCGGCAGACTTTTTGTCGGACACGACAAACCAATCGAGAAGCACCTCGTTGATGGGCACGGGGATATATTTGCGCGCCTCGATAGGCACCACTTGCGCAAGCTGTTTTTCTACCGACGCGGGCAGACGGATGATTGATACCAAGCTCGATGAGTACGGAATGGAGATAGCGGCTTCGACCGTGGTGACATTGGCCTCGCGTATGACGTCTTTAAGAGCCTCCGCTATCTTTTCGGCCGGAAGGGATGTCGCGCGGCCGATTTCTACACCCGCATAAGGCCCGAGCGCTATGGCACCGTAGGTTTCCAATATGACCCGGCCCTTTTCCAGACGGAGCTGCACGACCTTGACCGCCGAGGTGCCTATATCCACGCCCAGTACGCTTTTTGATTCTTTTGAGAAAAGCGAAGACAAAGAAAATGCCATACTTGCCATATAGTATACCGTATACCGCATGGGAGAACTGCTTTCTTATCTTCTGGACCTTATAGTGCCGCCGCGGCCGACGGAGCGGGTGGTACGCACTTTAAATCTTCAAATATTGGAATCTCTGTCTTCCGAAGACGGGCTGCCCTATCACGAGCCGCGGGTGACCGCGCTGGTCTGGGAGCTTAAATACCACGGTACCGGCCGCTCCGCGGCGCTCGCGGGCGGGTATCTCTCCGAGATACTGCTCGCGGCGGCAAGCGAGGAGCTGGGCGTGCCGCTCCTCGTGCCGGTGCCGATGCACGCCGCGCGCAGGCGCGAGCGCGGACATAATCAAACAGAACTGCTGTGCAAAGCGGCTCTCAAGGAACTAAGCAAAACTGTGTTCGAATACGCGCCACACGCACTCACTCGCACCGTCAACACAAAAACTCAGCAGGGCTTGCCGCGCGCGGAGCGTTTAAAAAATATCAAAAACTCGATGACGGCCGGTCCCGATGCAAAAAAAATTGCCGGACGCGTTTGTATTGTCGTCGATGATGTAACCACCACCGGAGCGACATTTGAGGAAGCAAAGCGCGCGCTCAAAGTGGCAGGAGCGCGCGCCGTACACACGATCGCGCTTGCGCGATCGTAATTAAGAAAGAGCGCTCGCCAACTCATGAAACTTTTTTTATATTTTCGACCGTGGTGTCGAGGATGCGCTCTATCGCTTCGCGGGTATCAAAGGCTATGTGCGGCGTGATGATGACGCGCGGATGGTCGATAAGGTAATGGTTTTCGAGCACCACTTTTAATTCCTCTTCCCTCGGATGCGCGCCCGAGAGTAAATGCATTTCGTCCTGCATGTCCCCTTCCTCTTCGAGTACATCGAGGCCCGCGCCCGCGAGTATCCCCTCCTCAAGCGCCTTGACCAGCGCCGCGGTCTCCACCACCGCGCCGCGCGCCGTGTTGATAAGATACGCGCCTTTTTTTATCTGCGAAATATTTTGCCTATTAATGAGGTGGTGCGTTTCTTTTATATACGGGACATGCAAAGAGATGACGTCGCTGTTGCCGAGCAGTTCCGGAAGCTCCGCGTATGCAAACCCGATTTCGCCCGCGAGCTTGTCGTCATGGTGTGCGTCACAGACGAGCACCTTCATGCCAAAACCTTTTGCGATGCGCGCGGTGTGCTGACCTATTTTGCCGCAACCGACCACGCCGATTGTCTTGCCCGCCAAGTCAAATCCGGTCATGCCGCTTTGAGAAAAAGAGCCGGTCTCGGTGACCTGTTTATGCGCGTCGCACACCTTGCGCGAGAGCGCGAGCAAAAGTGCAAAGGCAAACTCCGCCACCGTAGGAGCGCCGTAGCCCGGCACGCTCGCCACGGTAATGCCGCGCTTTTGTGCCTCTTGCGCGTCGATGTGGTCAGTGCCGGTCGAGCGCGTCGCGATGAGCCGCAGTTTTGGATACTTATCCATCTCGGCGGCGTTTACCGGGTGATTTACAAAAACAGAAATAACTTCTGCGTCTGGGTCGCCTTCTTGTACAAACAGAACGCCCGGCAATTTTTGCTTAACGTAGTTTATCTCCCACTCCTCTTTGGCAAAATAAATGACTTTCATAGGCTCATTATGCATCAACTTCTCCGCCGGCAGTGCGAACCTCTTTATGCTGCACTTTGCCGTCTCCATCTACGCGATACAGCACCACCGAGCCGAAGAGCATCTCAACCTCTCGCGCGCGCTCGGGAGGCACGGACTCGATGTACATCATCAGCGCGCGCAATGCGTTGCCGTGCGACACCAAAAGCACGCGGTGCCCGGCGCGCAGGAGCGGCACAACGGTGCTGACATAAAACGGCACCACGCGCTCGTACACCATTTTTAGCGTTTCGCCGTGCGGTATCGGGTAGTTCCAGTCGCGGCGCATACTCTCAAAGGCCTCCTCGCCGACGAGCTCCTTCATGTCCCATTTATTTTTGCCGGTGTAGTCGCCGTAATCGCGCTCGTTGAGCGCGGGGCTGCTTTCGCCGTCTATAAACTCTATGCCGAGCGCTTTAAACATCTGGTCGAGCGTCTCGTCCGTGCGCACCTGGCCGGATGCAAACGCATAATCCGGCGGCAGGTCTTTGATAAGCGCGCCCATCTCCTTTGATTTTTGCAAACCATACTCGGTCAGGTGCACGTCGCGGCTGCCGGTCCAGAGGCCTTTTTTGTTCCACTCCGATTCGTGGTGCCGCGCGATGATGAGCGTGCCTTGCAGAGTCATAGCGCGTGCAAAACACTGTCTTTATGGCGCTCCGCTTCGGTAACAATGCGCTCCATCATAGCAACCGCTTCCACCGGGTGTGCACCCGATGCGGTTTCTTCCGAAAGCATGACCGCGTCGGCGCCATCCATTATCGCCTCCTCAACATCGGTCACCTCGGCGCGTGTCGGCTCCGTATGCTCCGTCATCGACAAGAGCATCTGCGTCGCGACAATCACCGGCTTGCCGGCGGCGTTTGCCTTTTTGATAATCATTTTTTGTATAAAAGGAATTTCTTCGAGCGGAACTTCGTTCCCTAAATCCCCGCGAGCGACCATCACCGCATCCGCCGCCGCTATAATCTCATCGACTTTTTCCACCGCAATTTTGCGCTCTATTTTTGCGATTATTTTTTGCGCCCCGCCGCGCGCGCGGACAGCGGAACGCAACTCGTCGACATCCGCGGCCGACCCGACAAACGAAAGCGCGAACATTTCCACCCCTTCCGCAATGCAAACCGCCAACTGCGCCTCCTCCTGCGGGTTAAACAGCGGCGCGGACGGGTCGTAGGTATGCCCGGCAGCTTTTGCCACGCGCCGCGCCGGCAAGTCGGCCAAAATCGGCGCTGAGCGGCCGCATGCCGACGCGCCTGCGCGCGCGGCGCGTATCTGCCGCAGAGCTTCGGCCTCGTCCGATATCCATGCAAAGTTCAGCCGCGCAATGTCCATACCCGCCGCGCTCATTGCGCACAGAGTGTCCGCGCCGTTAGACGACGGACCGATGGTTGCGATTATTTGCGCTTTGGAACTCATGCTAATTTTGATTCAATTTCCATAAGCCTAGTATACTTCGCTGTCCGCTCCGGTTTGGTCGGCGCGCCGGCCTTTATATACCCGCACAAGAGCCCCACGGCAATATCCGCAATCCAGGTATCGGGCGTCTCGCCCGAGCGGTGCGAGGCAATTGCCGACCAGCCCTGCGCGCGTACCACGGCAACCGCATCAATTGTTTCGCTTATGGTCCCCGCTTGGTTCGGTTTTATGATGACCGCGTTGATGGCATTTTTTTGCGCGGCAAGCGCGATACGGCCGGCGTTTGTCGCCGTCAAATCGTCTCCCACCACCAGCGTGTCCCCTACCGATGCGCGCAACGCCGCAAAACTTTCCCAATCATCTTCCGTAAACGGATCTTCTATCGAAACCAGCGGATATTTTTTCAGTATATCGGCGTACCATTTTGACATTGTTTCTTTATCAAATGCGTCGTAACTGCTTGCCGCAACATCGATAGCGAGTTTTATTTTCCCCGCATATCCGGCGGCAGATACCGCGGACACAAGTAAGTCGAGAGCCTCTTCGTTGCTCGTAAGAGCAGGGGCAAATCCCCCCTCGTCGCCCATTTGCGTGCCGTACCCCTTTTTTTCCAACAAAGTTTTAAGCGCTACCATGCAATCTTGCGCCGCTTGCACTTGTGCGCCTATCCCATTCACACCGACCGGCACCAGCATGCACTCCTGTATAGCAATGCCGCCCTTGGCATGTTTGCCGCCGTTGAGCACATTAAACATCGGCATAGGCATAGCAAAGGCGGTGTTTCCGGCCAGGGTTCCAAAATACGTATATAACTCCACCTTCTGCTCCGCCGCCGCGGCGCGCGCAAACGCGAGCGATACGCCGAGCAGTGCATTGCCGCCGAGCCGCGACCTGTCCGGCGTGCCGTCGAGTGTTATTAAAAACGCATCGAGCGACTTTTGGTCAAACTCTTTTCCGGACAGTGCGGTACTTACTTCTGTATTTATTTGAGCGACGGCGACTGTGGGCTCCACCACCCGTGCCTCGTGCGCGCCGACCGATGCGCCCGACGGCACCGATGCGGTGCCCAAACCGCCCGCCGTGTTGAGCGTTACTTCGATAGTCGGATTCCCGCGTGAGTCCGCTATCTCTTTTGCCGAAAGTGACTGTATCTTTAGCACAAAATCACTATACCATTCCGAAAAATGCGGGATACTCGGGTTTAGTACCAGAGTGGTGAAACACCGTAAGGGTATTTTAGACCGTCTAGTATGAGCCCCGCGGAGCTCTCGGACCAGATCTACTGTTTCAAAATCGGTGTTTAAAGGCACGTCTAAAACCAGCGTCTTCCGCCTCTTTGACGGTGAAGGCGTAAAATTCACCTTCCTGATTGCCGACTATCGTCCGGTCATATTGCTGGTCCATAGGCAAATGATAAATCTTTGTCTTTCGGCCAGTCTCGCCAACATTGATGTTGCATTTTATTCTAGGAAACTCACCCAGTGGTTCGTTTTCTACCACCTCAACACTCAATGCTTGCGCCATCTCTTTTGCCTTTTCGGATAAACGGGTGGATGTAAAAAATATTGGCCTCAAACGATGCTCATTGAGCAAATGGGAAAATGCTTCAAAACTTTTTTGCTTTTGCGCACCACCGAAATATCTAACCCAATACTCCATCGTTGTGCCGAACAGTTGGAAAACATGTTTTTCATGTATCTCTTTATATCGCGCCCAATGCTTGCACTGAATAATACAAACCTCACTTCCTTTTGTCGCGATAAGGTCTCGACCAAGGTCTTCAAAGCCGTCGATAATTCCTTTGTAGTGGATACCATATCCCTTTTGTGAGAATAAGTGGCCGACATACATCTCATAATCTCTGCCAATAGCCCACTTTGATTTATTTCTGTTTTTCAGATACCTGTCGAGTGCCTTTTGGTTGCGTTCAACAGAGGGCAAACTTCTATATTCTTCGGGAGTCAAATAATCCTTTACCCTGTCTTCATTTTCGCCCTCCTCAACATCACCGTCTACGCGAACAGGAATTTCCTCGTCCTCGTTTTCTGCAATAAGTTCAGATATCCACGGAAAAAGTTTCTCTAAATAGTGGAGTTTGTAGACAATGACTTTATTCTGCTTAACTAACTCTCGTTTCTCTTTCTTGATTTCTCGGACAGCTTCTGCGGCTGTGTAGGCGGGATGTCTCTTGTGTGTTAGGTAATCTGCTAATTTACCGTCTCGCAAGGCAAAATAGTCCGCGTATGCTTCCGCAAGCCACGGGAACCCCATTGAACGTTGGCTTGTGATTTTTTCAATGTGTTCGTATGTATCTTTCTTTTCTTTGGTAAACTTTTCTTTCTCGCTATTGAGCGCATCAAGTTGGGGCTTCAATGTGCGATACAACTTGGCATCAGCGAAAGCGTCCCGTATCCACGAGATAATCCCGAAGAGGACGAACAAACCTACAATAATTGCAATAATCCATTCCATAATTTTTTATACCTGCATATCAAACTTTTCGGAAAATGTTTGATCGGACATATCAGCAAGAAGCATCCTTTTTTCTTCTTCTATCAATTTCAACATGGCGTCAGGGGTCATTTTTAGTGAAACCGGACCATAGAGACTTTGTGGAGCAATCCGAGAGTACTTTTTCGCGGCAAGTCGCGCAAAATCTTTATACAGTTCGCTTCTTTCTTGATTTGAGGTTTTATCAAACAAGAAACTAATCGCGACGGCTCGCTTCCACGCATGGCGATACAAAGCTGCTTCAGGATGCTTTGATGCTTTTGGCGTAAGTGGTTTTGTTTCGAGTAAAAACTTATCAAAAAGTTCTTCGAGGCGCTCCTGCGCCTCTGCTCGCTCAAGCCGCTTCTTTTTCCAATTTTCGATGAAAGATTTAATACCCATATTATTAGGGTTCAAAGTTGCCAATCTTGCGGTTAGGGTCGATCTGGAACCCACCCGCTCCAACCAGTGTAAAGGTTTTTTGACGAGTTCGCGAGCGAGTAATTCGAGGGAGGACGGTCGTGAGTTATTTTTTTACTTTGTGACCCATCGCCATCTTTACTATGAGATTGTGCATCTCTAATTGTTCTTCAACAGTGGAAATTCTCATGAATAATTTATTTTTCTCCACTGATGGTTCGACTTTTGATGTGGGGGGCCTAGAGATTATAAAATAGTAAGTCATCCCCTCAATTACGAACTTACATATTTCCCAATCAGCATTCTTGTGCGTAACGGGCGACATCGTCGGCATATAAAAAGGATGGAACCCTCGCCCACCATCGGGCGTGGATATTAGCGGTGGTAAAAAAATGAGGCAGGGGTATGTTTCAGGATCTCCCGCATCATTATAAATAATCATTTTACGGAGATCTTCCTCGACTACGGAAGAAAGCTTTACCGCGCCGAAAAATCTTCTCGAAGAGATACTACTCCGCCAAAGCAACGAAAGAAGGAAGAGTTTGTATTTTGCATAGTCGTAATTAGGATCATTTTCTCTCAAGGCATACTCTATGCCTTCAACCATTACCAAAGACATTTCACTTTTTATTGGAAACTCATCGTGCAGATACTTCGCAAAGTAATCGTCCAATTTGCCAATGACTCCATTGTCGCAATCCTTACACAATATGTCTGATTCGTATTCACTATTGTAACGAATCCGAGCTCGTTCGGCGTCAATCAAAACTGTAGAGTTATTTTCGCCGGTCAAAAGTTTGTACAAAAACCGCGGAATAATATGGGATTCTCTAAGTAGTTCTTTTGTTTGAAGACAAAGTTTACATTCACCAACTCTCATAAATTAACTGCGGAGAGGGAGGGATTCTCCTTCAACTCAATCCTACGCCGTCGCGCAGGATTGGTCTAGGTATTGCACTGAGGAGGGATTTATCTGGTATAATGGAGAGGTGGTAGAGAGGTATAAAAATAAAAGAGTAATCTTTCCTGCCGGACAGCAGAAAGTTTTTATTATGCGGCTAAAAGAGAGACTGACAATTCGAGAGATTGCCAGTATTTGCAAGCGCTCAGAACGCACTGTGCGGGACTGGCAACGGGAGAAGTTTTCTATTGACTTTATATCTCTAAAAACTCTCTGTTCAACTGCTAAAATTCCTATGCCTAAATACTCACTTCGCGAGCAGTATGCGCACGTATATGCCGCCGGCCGCGCCGGAGGAAAGGCTGTTTTTGCCAAATACGGCAGAGTGCCGGTAGACGAGACTCACCGGAAAGCGCAGTGGCAGAAATGGTGGATAAAGACAGGACGACACAACCCCAAGATACTAAAATTTTTGGAGGCGCAGCCAATAAACATACCCAGACGTTCCGCCGCACTTGCAGAGTTTTGCGGCATACTGCTGGGCGATGGCGGCATGTCGGAGAGGCAGGTTCATATTACCCTTTGCAGTTACGACGAACTGGAGTATGCACTCTTTGTGTCTGCACTATGTGAGGGGTTGTTCGGCATCCGCCCCACTCTTACTAAATTAAAAAAGGCTGCCGCTTACTCATTGGTAGTCTCGCGTACAAATTTAGTGCGTTGGCTCACAAAAAAAGCCGGACTCGGAGTCGGAAATAAAATCCGCCGACAAATTTCTATACCCACATGGATAATGAACCGTAAACTTTTTCGAGTTGCATGCTTGCGCGGACTAGTCGACACCGACGGTAGTGTATTTACTCACAAGTACCGCGTACAGGGGAAATTGTATCGCTATCCCAAACTGTCTTTTGCCAGTATGTCCGCCCCACTGCGCCGGGATGTGGCGCAAATTTTAACAGAGATCGGAATAAAAGCCCGCGTTACGGAGAAAGAGGTATGGGTGGATAGTACGGGAGGAGTTGCCAAATACTTCTCTGGTGTCGGGTCGCATAACCCTAAGCATTTGATAAGATATCGCAACTCACGTAAGATACATCGGACAGGAGAGGTGGCTGAGCGGCTGAAAGCGGTGGATTGCTAATCCGCTATACAGGATCAAACCTGTATCGAGGGTTCGAATCCCTCCCTCTCCGCAAATAAAAAAACCGCCCTAGGGCGGTTTTTTTAGTCTCCGATTTGTAGTTCTATCCCCGGTGCGCTGTTTTTGAGCTCTCTTAAAATATCCGATTTTTCGCGTAAAGACTCTCTAATTTCACTGCGGTTTTTTCCGGATTTTTTATCCGATTGTATTTCCTGCTCCGGTGACGTAGTCGCCTCAGCCGCTACTTGTATCATCATCGAGGCGGCGCGCGGCGCAGAATTTTCCTCCCGCACTTGCATCTTAGTTTGTATTGACACTTGTGTCGGCTCAACCACCTGTTCATCCTGTTCGTCCGGCTCCGCAAGAGCCACGGCCTGTGCGGCATGTTCGTCAAAATCAACCGTCAGCGTCTCGGCGGTTTTTTTGTCGAGCCGGCCCTGCGACGCAAGCGTCTGCGCCTCATCGACGCGGCGCTCCGCAAGCTTAGCCTGCACCTGCGCTCTGGCGGCGGGAGTCGGCGCAAGAGCCACCTCCATCTTTTCATTTACAGAAACTTTTATCGGATACAGCAGGTCTCCCGGCAAAGCCCCTTGTGCAGCCGAGACCGTTCCGGTACCGGCAATAACAAACAGCAGAAGCCCCGCCATGGTCATGCGTAGGTGATACGACATAAATACATACGGACTGCGTCTACCAAGGACAGTCCTTAGCTCAGGGCTCTCCAAGGACTGTCCTTCTCCGAAAATCCGCGCGCGCATAGCAGAAGACTCCGCGCTGGTGAGCCGGATGTTGTCCGCTTCGTGTTTTAAATTATTTAGAGTCATGGTTTTGTAGTATCTCCTTCAGTTTCCTCAGTCCGCGGTGTATCCGCACGCTCACGGTGTTCTCGCTCTCCCCTACTATCTCTCCTATTTCGCCGGGGCTCAAGCCCTCGACATATCGCAGTGATATGACCTCGCGATAGGTGTCCGGAAGCGTCTGCAGTGCGGCCATCGCGCGTTTGCCGTCAAACCGCTCTATCGCCGCTTCGAGGCTGTTGCTGTCGTCGGAAGGCAGAAAGTCTTCAACATTCATGTCCTCCGACTTTTCCGCCATAGCCTCGAGCGACACGGACTTTTTGCGGCGGTACTCATCTATTATCAGGTGCCGCAATGTCCGATAGAGGAACGGGCGCAACTCGCGCACCTGCTCCTTCTTTGCATATTCAAACACCTTCATAAAGCACTCTTGGGTCAGCTCAAGCGCGCGGTCTCGGTCGGAGAGCCGCATGCTTGCATGGCGGAACAGCTCGTCGCTGTATGACTCAAACGCTTTCGTGAATGTGTGTTGAATGTCTTCCATACTATATGACGGGTGTGCAGCGGTTATCTGACCGCTTTGGCGACCGCCTGTGCTATACCCTTTTCAAACGGGTCAGGGACTATTTTGTCCGCGGACGGGCGTTTGACCAGCGCGGCGAGATTTTTGGCCGCTCTCAGCTTCATCTCATCGGTAATTGCGCTTACCCTGCGGTCAAGCGCGCCGCGGAAGACGCCGGGGAAAACCAGCGAGTTGTTTATCTGGTTGGGATAGTCGGAGCGCCCCGTGCCGATGACCATCGCGCCGCCTTTTTTGGCCTCTTCGGGAGTTATCTCCGGCGTCGGATTTGCCATGGCAAAGACTATCGCGCGCGGCGCCATCAGCCGTATGTCGGCGGCGGTGGCAAGGTTCGGGCCGGAAACGCCGATAAGCGCGTCGGCACTCTTCAGCGCATCCCGCAATCCGCCGGATATTTTCCGCGGATTGGTATGCCGCGCCAATGCTTTTTTATGAGCTTCCTTTCTTCCGGTGTCGATAATCCCTTTGCTGTCCAACACGACCACATCTTTTATGCCGGCCTTGACCAGCAGTTTCGTCACCGCAGTCCCGGCGGCGCCGGCGCCGGAGATAACGACTTTTAATTTTTTAAAATCTTTTTTGACGACTTTTGCCGCGTTGATGAGCGCGGCAAGCACGGCTATCGCGGTGCCATGCTGGTCATCGTGCATCACCGGAATGTCGAGGCGTTTTTTTAACTCCTCTTCTATATAAAAACACTTTGGCGCGGCGATGTCCTCCAAGTTGATGCCGCCGAACACCGGCGCGATGGCCATGACCGCCTCGATAATTTTCTCCGGGTCCTGCGTATCAAGCACAATCGGGAATGCGTCCACATTTGCAAAGGTCTTAAACAGCGCGCACTTTCCCTCCATAACAGGGAGCGCGCCGTAGGGGCCGATGTTGCCGAGCCCCAGCACCGCCGAGCCGTCGGAAATAACCGCTATCATTTTTCCTTTTATCGTGTGACTGCGCGCCAGATTTTTATTTTTGTGGAGGAGCGAGGACACCGCCGCCACGCCCGGCGTGTATACCAGAGACAGGTCCGCTCGGCTCTTGACCTGCATTGCCGGTTCTATGCGGATTTTGCCCCCGAGTTTTTTATGGAGTTTGATAGCGGCCCCTGCGATGTCTTTTTTGGCCATGAGTGAGAGTATAATGCTTTTCATGCGCCTTGGCGACCAACTGACAGACCATTTCCGGCTTATCGACGCGCAAAAGGCGGCGCTCCGCAAGCTCGGCGTTACAACCGTGCGCGACCTGCTGTACCACTTCCCCTCCCGCTACGAGCAGGGCGGCGATGAGGCGCAGATTGCCGGATTGGTGAGCGGACAGGAGGCGAGCATTATCGGCACGCTGGAGAAATTGGAGACAAAAAAGGGATGGAAGAGCCGCATACCGATGAGCGAGGGATATCTGCGCGACTCGACCGGCCGCATCAAACTGCGCTGGTTCAACCAACCGTACATCGCCAAGATGTACGCGGACGGCACGCTGGTTAAGGCGGTCGGCAAGGTAAGCGGCAGTGCGGATAAAATCTATCTTGCCAATCCGCAGCTTCAAAAAATTTCCGCAACCGAAGCCGGGTTGTTTGGGAAACAAGGAGCGGAGCAGAAACTTGTTGCGGAAAATGGTCTGGTTGAGCCGACCCAGACGGTGACCCGAGGACCTTTTCTGTGGCAAGTTTCTGCTCCGCCTGACTTATTTGCTGTGTATCCCGAGAGTCGGGGTATCACGTCTCTGTGGTTTAGGAGTGCGATTAAAAAAATACTTGAACAAAAAATAGAAGCGG
The DNA here is from genome assembly GCA_964363205.1 of uncultured Candidatus Saccharibacteria bacterium. Taxonomy (GTDB): domain Bacteria; phylum Patescibacteriota; class Minisyncoccia; order Phycocordibacterales; family SBAW01; genus GWA1-54-10. The sequence goes on from CAYIHD010000001.1 coordinate 51,228, forward strand.
AGGACTCCATACCCGCGCCTTTGCTTAAAAAATATAATCTGCCGACTCTGCATACCGCCTTGGTGTGGGCGCACCAGCCGAAAGAACTCAAAGTGGCCGAGGCCGCGCGCAAGCGCTTTGCGTTTGAGGAGGTGTTTATGATACAGCTCGAGCGCCAGCGCGAGCGGGTACTCCAAAGCCGCGAGAAAAGCTTTTCAATCGAAGCAACGCACAAAGATATAAGTGAGTTTATGGCGGAGTTCCCGTTTGAGGCGACGGTCGCGCAAAAAAAAGCGATTGACACGATACTCGGCGACATGCGCGCAGGACATCCGATGTCGCGCCTGCTTGAGGGCGACGTCGGCAGCGGCAAAACGGCCGTGGCGGCGGTGGCCGCCTACGCCGCGGTGCACACGCGTCCGCCGGCGCAAAGCTTCGGCACCCTGCAAGTGGCATACATGGCGCCGACGGAAATTTTGGCAAAACAGCACTTCGAATCTTTTATAAAGTTCTTCGAACACTTCCCCATCAACATCGGACTCATCACGGGCTCCGGGTGCTACAAATTCCCCTCCAAGGTTTCCGGCGGAGTCACCAACATCTCACGCGCGCAACTTTTAAAATGGGTTGCAAACGGCGAGATACCGGTACTCATCGGCACGCACGCGCTGATTGAAAAATCGGTGCAGTTTAAACATCTGGCGCTTGTGGTGATAGACGAACAGCACCGCTTCGGCACCAGCCAGCGCCGCAAATTGGCAAAAAAAGACAAGCAGCTGCCGCACCTGCTCTCGATGACCGCCACCCCTATCCCGCGCACGCTGGCGCTCACGATATACGGCGACCTCGACCTGACACTGCTCGACGAGATGCCGCCGGGGCGCAAAAAAATAATTACCGAGATAGTGCGCCCCGCCGAGCGCGCCAAGGCGTACGAGCACATGCGCGGATTGCTTAAAGAAGGACGGCAAGCATATGTTATTTGTCCGCGCATTGATGAGCCGGACCCGGACAAAGCGTTTGCTCTCTTAGCCAAGTCGGTCAAAGCCGAGGCTAAGCGGCTCAAAAAAGATATATTCCCCGAGTACGAAATAGATATTCTGCACAGCAAGATGACCCCGAAAGAGAAGGACGCGGTGATGGCGCGTTTTTCCAATCACGAAATTGATATTTTAGTAGCGACCTCCGTGGTTGAGGTCGGCGTCAACGTGCCAAACGCGACGATGATTATGGTCGAGGGCGCGGAACGTTTTGGCCTCAGCCAGCTCCACCAACTGCGCGGCCGCGTGGTGCGCTCCAACCATCAGGCGTACTGTTTTGTCGTGCCGGAGAGCCGCGGGGAGTCCACGACCGCGCGGCTAAAAGCGCTGGTAACCGCTAAAAACGGGTTTGAGCTTGCCGAACAGGACCTGCTCCAACGCGGCCCCGGCGAGTTGGCCGGCCGCAAACAGTGGGGCATCTCGGACATCGGCATGGAAGCATTAAAGAACCTGAAACTGGTCGAAGCCGCGCGCACCGAGGCGCTTGAACTTATAAAAAAAGACGAGACCTTGTCCCGTCATCCCCTCCTTGCGGAAATGGTATCCTCCCGCGCCGCGCAAGCGCATTTTGAGTAATCAGCCGAGGATAAGAAACAGCGCGATAAGGCCAAGCGCGCCTATGGCGCTGGCGATTACGAGCAGCGGAGTGAGCGTCTTGCATGCCGAGGGGCGCATAATGCGCGACAGAATAAATCCGAGCACAAAAAATACTACTAACACCGCAACCCCGTGCGCTATCCAGTGGTGATACATTATCTGCTTCAAAAAAGCTCTTACAGCCGGGTTCTCTTCCTTTATCCAGGTAAATACAGTGTTGCCAAGGATGGCTACTACTGCGGCGATGCCGTATCCGATTGTTTGTTTGCTGAAAGTTGATGGCATATAGATTTAGATACCCGGCTGTGCGAGGCCGACGCGAACTCCCATGGAGATAAGCGAGCCCGCGCCCTCCATGGCAAACGCGCTTATGATGACCAGTGCCGCCACCCACAGTACGAGTACGCGGGCGGAGCGGTTGCCGACAAAGTCCTCTCTGCGGGCGACGATGGCGAGATATATAGAGAGCACCAGCGTGATAAAGAACGCGTGCTCTTTGGCTTCCATAAAAAAGGTGTGCGCGAACGGCCACGAGCTCTTAAGTATGATGGCTTTGTTTGCCGCATAGTAGACGACGTACCAGTAACCGCCGGCAATCCATGTCGCGACCATAAACCACATTGACGAGAGCGCGGCGAGACGTATGCGGCCGCGATTTTTATCACTGGCGTTGAGTACCTCGACTGCAAACCATATCGCGCAAAAAATGGCGAGCGCGCCGGTCGTGGGATGGATCATGAGGAGAAATTCCTGCATAGGTCTATTATACTACTTTTTTGTACGCCCGGAGGGACTCGAACCCCCAACCAATCGCGTATAAGGCGAGTGCTCTACCATTGAGCTACGGGCGTATATACACACTTTACTCCAAACCATTATTTCCTGCTATACTTTGACTTTAGAGCGTCTCGTACTTACGTAAGGAGGAGCTGATGGGCGTATCCCCGCAAACCACACCAAAAAAATGCACGGCCGGGTATGACTACCGGCTCGACCCGCTGCATCCGCGCAACAGACACGCGGCAAGACTGTTGGGGTGGCGGTACGACCCCGACTTCCACGACTACGTGGACGATAAAGGACTCCGGCTTGGCGGCGGCTACCACATCCCCGTCAACAACACCGCCTACACGCCGCGCTAACCCTCCCCCTCCGGGGAGGTTTTTTATTTTGTAAAGATATGGTATCGTCCTGCCAGACTTCTTTGTAACCAGCAGGAGAGAAAGATGCATTTTGATTTGATGAATGCGGCCGGGTGGGCCAAGACGACTGAACGTGTACGGCAACTTACGAAAGTCCCTACCATCTCGCATATTGTGATGGGGTCGTTCACGGTCCTGCCACGCGACGGTAATACCGGCGGAACCAACTTCAAGGTCGGACCCGACGGGACCTCTGTCAACTCACTGGGTCTCCCCAACGGCGGTCTGCCATATCTCGAACGGCACGGCGAAGAAATGGTGCAAGCCGTCTATGACGCAGAAAAAATACCCGTCATCAGTGTTGCCGGGTTCGCCCCGAAAGAATACGGAACTCTATCCGTAATGGCCCACAAACTCAAAGCAGTCGCCGAGCTCAACATCGGATGTCCAAACGTGCATGATGGTGGACATCAAAAAGAAATCATCTCGTATGATTTCGCCTTGTTGAAACGGACGCTCGAGTGTGTGTTCGAAGCGACGTCCGGGCCGGTGTGGGTTAAGCCGTCGCCATATGCTAATCCGGCCGACCGCGAGCGTTTCGTCAAGCTCGTGGAGCATTTTGACGGCGCAATCGATGCGATAGTGGGATGTAATACCTTTCCCAACGTCTCGATGTACCACGCAAACGCTAGGCCATATCTGGACGTCGCCAATAACTACGCCGGTATGGCCGGCGCGGCGCTGAAGTGGATCAACCTTTCGCAGTGTCGCTTCTACTCCGAGAGTTTTCCCGACTATGAAATTATCGGCGTGGGAGGCATTCGAACACCGCAGGATGTGCTCGACTACGCTTGTGTTGGATGCTCTGGCGGACAAATTGGAACCGCCTTCTTCGAAAGCGAAAACTTTCGCATATTCGAGGAGGTAGCCTCGGCCTTTGCATAAGCATCGGAAGCAGTGCAATACCAAGCCGCTCCCTCGGGAGCGGCCTTTTCTTTTTTCCCTCACTTTGCTACAGTGCCCCGCAGACTGCAGTTCCAACACAACAGGAGAGTTCCGTGGAAAAAGGTAAAACACCGGAAATTACGCGCGATGAGGCGACTGGAACAGTGGCAAAAATTGTGACCCTTCGATCGTCGAATTTTCATGCGCACTTCCGGCGCGACGCGCTGATGCGCGCCGTGACGCCGCTCCAACTGCGCGGCTACAAATATGTGCTGGCGATGCCCAACACGGGCCCCATCCGCACTATCGCCGAAGCTCATGCCTACTACGACGAGCTTATGCGTATAGCCGACGAAGAGGGGTTAAACAAACTCTCCGGCATCCTCATGACGCTTTACCATACCGCCGACATCACGCCGGCGGTGATTGAGCAAATCGCCAAACAAAAAATAGTCCGGGCGGTTAAACACTACCCGACACACCGCCCCGGACAAGAAGGGACAACCGGCAGCGGCTTCGGCCGGCCGCTAGAAGAAGCCGGCGACATGCTCCGCGCGATGGAAGAGACCGGCGTGCCGCTGCTGGGCCACTTTGAATCGGTCGAGGACAACAGCGGTCGCATGCTGCCGCACAGCGAGCGGGAGGGATATTTTGTCGACAATTACCTCTGGAGATTGCGCGACAAATACCCGAAACTCCGCATCTGCTTTGAACACTGCAGCACCCGCAAGGGTGTCGAGTTTGTCAAAGCGGACAGTAGCGGCCGCACCGTGTGCACTATTACGCCGCAGCACCTCTGGTTTACGGCCGACGACTTCGGCCGCTACTCGTGGCGCAACCATCTGCGGTGCATGCCGTACGTCAAGACCGAAGACGACCGAGAGGCCGTTACCGGCCTTGCGACCTCCGGAGACATGCGGGCTATTGCCGGCGACGACACGGCTCCCCACCTCTCCGCGGCCAAGGACAAGCCGTTTGAACAGGCGGCGTGCGGATGCTACCTCCCGCACGCTATCGCGCTCTATGTCGCCAAGTTCATCGGGCGGGGCGTGGCGAACCTGCAGGATGCGATGAACAGCTACGAGCACTTTGCCTGCCTCAACGGTCCGCGGTTTTGGGGTCTGCCGATACCGGCTGATGATGACACCGTTACCATCCGGTACGAGGCGCGGCGCGACATCCCCGAGCCGACTCCCGTGCCGGAAGACAACGACTTTGTTATCCCGCTCGGCTGGACAGCGGGGTCCGACAAACTCAAGGTCGGCTACGCGCTCGACTAAACA
>CAYIHD010000001.1:56313-65354 GCA_964363205.1 uncultured Candidatus Saccharibacteria bacterium
AGCATCGCCTCAAACTCCTCGCGCTCCATGGTCTCCTTTTCCACCAGGCGGTTGGCTATCGCGTTGAGCAGTTTGCGGTGCTCTTTGATGATGTCGTGCGCTTTTTTGTACGCCTCATCGATTATTTTTTTGACTTCCGCGTCTATGTCGGCCGACACCTTTTCCGACGGGTCGTCGGAGAGCGCGATGGTGCCTATTTTGTCGCTCATACCGTAACTGCGCACCATGTTATGCGCAAGATTAGTAAGCACCAGCAGGTCGTTGGAGGCACCCGTAGTAACATCGCTAAAGACTTCCTTCTCCGCGACAAACCCGCCGAGTGACATCGCGATGTCATCCAAAAACTCTTTCTTGCTCTGCATCCGGCGGTCCTCCAGCGGGAGCTTGAGCGTGTAGCCGGCCGCGCGGCCGCGCGAGATAATCGAAATTTTGTGCACCGGATCGGCGTACGGAAGCACCGAGGCAACCAAAGCGTGGCCGGCCTCGTGGTAAGCGGTAATCTCCTTTTCTTTTTTGTTCAAAACATGCGACTTGCGCTCGGGGCCGAGCATCACCTTTTCTATACTGCGGATGAGGTCGTACTGCGCCACCGTTTTGCGGTTCTCCCGTGCCGCCAAAATCGCGCCCTCGTTCATAAGGCTAGAGAGGTCCGCGCCGCTAAAGCCCGGCGTGCGCTCGGCGATGACCTCCAGGTTTACGTCCTCGGCGAGCGGCTTTTTGCGCGCGTGGATTTTAAGGATTTCGAGGCGATCGGAGCGGTCGGGCAGGTCGATGGTGACACGCCTATCAAAGCGGCCGGGGCGCAGGAGCGCCGGGTCGAGCACGTCGGGGCGGTTGGTCGCCGCCATGACTATCACCTTTTCGTTCGGCTCAAAGCCGTCCATCTCCACCAGAATTTGATTGAGTGTCTGCTCGCGCTCGTCGTTGCCGCCGCCCACGCCGGTGCCGCGCACCCGGCCGACCGCGTCTATTTCGTCGACAAATATTATCGCGGGCGCCGCCTTTTTGGCCGTCAAAAAGAGGTCGCGTACGCGCGAGGCGCCTACGCCGACAAACATCTCCACAAATTCCGAGCCTGAGATGGAGAAGAAAGGCACCCCCGCCTCCCCCGCTACTGCGCGTGCAAGCAGTGTTTTGCCGGTGCCGGGCGCGCCCATCAGCAAAATGCCTTTGGGGATGCGCGCGCCGATGTCCAAAAACTTTTTAGGATTTTTTAAGAAATCAACAATTTCCAAAAGTTCCTGCTTAGCTTCCTTGGCGCCCGCCACGTCTTTAAAGGTCACGCGCGACGCCTCATCATTCGGGTCGATGAGCCGCGGCTTGCTTTGGCCGAAGGAAAACGCCTGCATACCGGCACCCTTAACCTGCCGGCTAAGATACCAGACAAAGAACGCGAGCAGGAGTATCGGCGCAAAAAACGGCGCGAGCGTGATGAGCCAAAACTGGAACCCGCCGTCGCGCTTGATGTCGATGGAAGTCTTGGCGAGCGCCTCGGTGGTAACACCGTAATTTTTGAGGCTGTCGGAGAGCGATGCCTCGGGCTCTTTTTTAGATTTCTTTTCGACTTTGTCCGCGTATACGACATTGAGGTCGTTGCCGTTTACCTCGATGCTTTTGACCAGGCCCGTGTTGATGTCGGCGGCGACCTGCGAAAGCGATACCTCCTGCGGAGCTTTTGAGCCCGCTCCGGTAAAGTAGCTGTACGCTCCCGCCAAAAGCAAAAGCAGCAGAATACTGGTCGCCAGGTTGACCCAAAAGGAGTCTCCCTTGGGCATGCGGGGCATCTGCGGCATACCGCGCCGCCCGGGCTTTTTTTGTTGCGGGTTCTTGTTCGGGGTCGCCATAAGCCAAAACACTATAGCATTTAAGCCACATTTAGACAAAAGAAATGATGGTGGTAGAGTTACGCCATGGCGCTGGTGGAAAATAAAAAGGCACATCTGAACTACGAAATCCTCGAGGAATACGAGGCGGGTTTGGAATTGCTCGGCGGCGAGGTCAAGGCTCTGCGCGCCAAGCTCGGCAAACTGGACGGCTCGCACATTACCGTGCGCGGCGGCGAGGCGTATTTGATAGGCGCCTCTATCCCCCCCTACCAGAGCGGCAACACGCCGGCGGACTACGAGCCTATGCGCAACCGCAAACTGCTCCTGACCAAGAAGGAAATAGCTATATTGGGCGCGCACGAGTCGCAAAAGGGCTTGACAATAGTGCCTCTCCGGGTGTATAATAAGGGGCGTCACTTAAAGCTTGCCTTAGGGGTCGCGCGAGGGCGTAAGAAATACGACAAGCGCGCCGTCTTAAAGGAGAGGGACACCAAGCACGAGATGGACCGCACATTGAAAAACAGATAAAAGGTGACACCTTTTATTTCATAAGAGTAAGCCAGAAATTTTCGAAAAGCGCCGGGTTAGCGTCGGGCACTTCTCGGGGATGACAGGCTTAGACAATGGACTGACGCGCATGACGCGCGATGCAGAAGTGGGGCGTCTTCTCTAAAACGCTCCAACCCATAACTGCAAAATCAGTTACGTCGCCGTTTTTCACGGCGAACGATTTCTCTTTCGCCTACGCTAAGGCCTAAGAGGACACCTACCTGCTTCGTTTAGTGAGCGGGGTTCGGGTGTTATACAGCTAAACTCGGAAGCTACTGCTCGCTTAGCGGTGGTACTTAAAACTCAAAGCTGCTGCTCTTCTTGATTTGGTTTACTTTCTACAAGTTGAGCTTAAGATCCGCCGGCTGGCGGAAGAAGCAAACTACGCACCGTAGAAGCTCATATGTTCATCCATTGCACGGGGGTTCGATTCCCCCCGTCTCCACAAATACAAAACTGCGCCCGCTTTATGCGGGCCATTTTTGTTTGTGGAGACGAGCGAGGCAACTGCTTGCCTCGCGCGGGGGAAGCGAAAGGCGGAGCGTTGTTTTGCACTTGCAAAACCGCGAGCCGGGGCTGCGACCAAATTTTGTGACGACAAAATTTGAGTTGTAGCCAATTCCCCTCCTTTTTGGTATGGTGTCGGCAGAACAAACGGGGGCGCATGATGGATGTATATATCGAGTTCGGAGGGCAGCGGATACGCTGCATCGACAAAAAGGAAGTCTTCGGCGAGGCGGACAAGTGGCTCAAGCGCAACAAGCCAATACTCGAGCGCGAGTATGCGGGCCGCTATGTTTTGGTCAACGCTTTAAACCAAGCGGGTGTGGCCGAGCAAAACTTCGACAAAGCCAGCCGGCTGTATCAAGAAAAATACGGCCCCACCCCGTCCGAAGGACGGAACTTCCTGGGCAAACAGTTTTAATTCCCCGCGCACTGCGGGGCATTTTTATACTATAATTAATACCAGCTGCACTTTGGATAACACATTGGGAGGACCACATGGTCTGCACGCTCTGTTCACCAACCAGCCGCTGTGCATTAGGGCTGAAGCACGCGCAATTTTGGTGCCTGTTGTTTCTGAAAAACTTCTTCGGTCTGCCGCTCTACACTGTCATGCTGCTTCTGGGTAGGGTCGACCGCGAAATACGGAAGTCCGTTTCGATTGCAATCGCCATCGGATGGACATTCGTTGCACTTGTGGCAATGGTAATGGTCGTCTTCGCGCATCCAGACGTTACGGCCACTTACGTCATGTGGAGCATCGTTGCTTTTGGCACCTGGGCGGCAGTGCTCGCGGGCAGCCTCATCTACAACCAAATCCACTATGGTTTCTATTTGTAAGGAGCGTAACGCACAAAACCCCGCGCACTGCGGGGCTTTTTTATTTTGGTGCGGCTAGTTTTGGAAGTCGATTTCGAAGGTGTACATGCCCATGCCGCAGGAGCCGCGCAGGACTCCCGCCTGCTGGACGCCGAGGTCGACATCCGTCTTCCCTGTCGACGGGAGGAACGCGCTGTAGCCCATGCTCGGGATGCGCACCGAGCTCGAACAGTCGTACGTATTGTTGGTGACAAAGCGCAGAACAGTCGGCACCCCGGCTTTGGCGATGCTTTTTCTTGGACGATAGCCGCCCTGCACCGACACCTCCACAATTTGTTTTCCGTCCACGATACTCACATTGTTTGCCGGGACATCGGTCCCGCCGGTTGAGCGGACTCCGGTGTAGAATATCGCCGCGCCGATGAGCGCGCCGGCGATAACTATTGAGATTGCGGTTGATTTCATATAAGTATCGCCGGATTAGAAGCTGAATAACGGCTGCATGAGCCCGATGACGACCAGCGAGTTCATCAGGTTGTAGAGCGCGAAGAGGATAACGATAAGCCCCGCGGTTTTGAAGAAGATGCCCGCGTAGCGGCTGTCGTGGATGCGCAACGAGCTAAAGCTCACCGCGGCAAGCACCGGCAGTGTGCCGAGCGCAAAGGCACCCATGGTAAGCGCACCGGAGAGGAAGCTCCCTACCCCGAGCGTGTATATCTGCATCGACTGGGTAAACCCGCACGGCAGGAAGAAGGTCGCTACGCCGACCACAAACGGGGTGAGCGTATGGTTGAGTTGTGACGCGCCGTACGCGTGCCGCGCCAAAAATTTTGGCATAGCAGGCTGGAGGCGTTTAGACCAGTGGAAGACATCGAGCAGGTTGATGCCGAGTATCAGCATCACCGCCGCGATGATGAGTGACAAGACAAACGACGCGGTCGTGTTGAGAGTGAATGCGGAGCCGAGCGCGCCTATAACGCCGCCGAGCACGAAGAAGGATATGAGTCTCCCGATGTGGAAGAGCAGTTGCGGCCGTACTTTGTCGCCCTCTTTGGCGAATGTCGCCGACATAGAGAGCACGAGCCCGCCGACCACCGCCATGCAGGTGGAGAGCGACGCCACGATGCCTACCACAAACGCGGTGCCGTAGGTTACCGAGCCGCCAGGCACCAGGTTGACGATGCCGAGCTTTTGCAGAACGACAAAGCCGGCGATAAACGCGAACGCTATCGGTACGGCCAGTCGGAAGTCCACCCAGTTTTTGTCATGCGACTGTTTATCAACCGAGACAGTGTATCCGTGGGGACGCAGTACATCAGTCAGCGCGGCGGCAACCGCCCCCTGCGACTTGCCTGCAAGGTCGCCCTCCACCTCTATCGTGTGATTTTTTAGGTCAGAGTGCGCAGCGGTAATGTACGGAACTTCCGTCGCCTCCAACTCCGTCAGCAGTATGCATGCCTGACAGTGCATCCCCTTGATATGCAGGGTTAGTTTTTGAGTGTTCATATTCTTTTAGCTTTAATGCGCAGCGAGTTGCCGACCACCGAGACGCTCGAGAACGCCATCGCGAGCCCGGCGAAAGCCGGATTTAACAGCCAGCCGAACACGGGGTACAAGAGCCCGCCCGCGAGCGGTATCCCGACGACGTTATAGAAGAACGCCCAAAACAAGTTTTGTTTGATGCCGCGCATGGTCACTTTTGACAGCGCGATAGCTTTGACCAGTTTTGAGATATCGCCGCCGAGCAGTGTTATGCCGGCGGTTTCTATCGCCACATCGGTGCCGGTCGCCATGGCGATGCCGACATCGGCGGCGGCCAGCGCCGGCGCGTCGTTGACGCCGTCGCCCGCCATGGCGACCACGCGCCCCTGTGCCTGAAGTTGCCTTATTATTTCCAACTTGTCCTGTGGCATCACTTCCGCCACCACCTCGTCGATGCCAACCTGTCGCGCAATAGCGGCGGCAGTGTTTTTATCATCACCGGTGAGCATCACCACCTTGATGCCGAGCGCGTGCAAGCGCGCAACAGACTCCTTTGCGTTTTCTTTAATCGCGTCGGCGACCATAACTGCCGCGAGCACTTTGCCTCCCGCGGCAAGAAACACCGGCGTATTGCCCGCGCGCGTTTCCTCCTCGAGCGACGCGTCGCTTCCGACCAGCTTTCCGCTGCCGGCAATGTATTGCACGCCGCCTATGGTGCCGCTTATCCCCTTGCCTTTTATCGCCTCAAACCGTTCGACCGGAAGAAGCGCGATGTTTTTTTCTTTCGCGTAGGTTACCACCGCGTGCGCAATCGGGTGTTCCGACTTATGTTCGAGCGACGCGAGTATCGCGACAACCTCGGCGTCGCTTTTTTCTGACCTGTTTTTGAGCGACACCAACTCCGGCTTTCCTTTTGTAATCGTGCCGGTTTTGTCCATCACAACCACGTCTACTTTATGCAGTTTTTCAAGCGTTGCGGCGTCTTTTATCAGTATCCCCTCTTTGGCGCCCTTGCCAACCCCGACAATGATAGCCGTCGGCGTGGCGAGCCCCAGCGCGCACGGGCACGCGATAACCAGAATACTGACAAACGACACGAGCCCGAGCGAGAGCGCTTGGGCAAACCCCAAGTACGAGGTGCCTATCAAGAGCCACGCGCCGAGCGCGACAAACGAGAGCGCGAGCACCACGGGTACAAAGACGCTCGAGATTTTGTCCGCCAACGCCTGTATCGGCGCGCGGCTGCCCTGCGCCTCCTGCACCATTGTTATGATGCGCGCGAGCATTGTTTCGGACCCGACTTTTGTCGCGCGGAAGATAAACGAGCCGCTGGTGTTGAGCGTCCCGCCCACCACTGTGTCGCCGGTGTTTTTTTGCACCGGCATCGGTTCGCCCGTTATCATCGCCTCGTCGACATAGGACGAGCCTTCGGTAACAACGCCGTCAACCGGTATTTTGCCGGCGGGTTTTACCACCAACAGGTCGCCGTGGACTATTTTGTCTATCGGTATCTCAACTTCTTTTCCGTCTCTTACCGCCAGCGCCACCTTGGCCTGCAGGTTTAAGAGTTTTTCTATCGCGTCGCCGGTTTTAAGTTTTGACCGGCTCTCCAGATATTTGCCCAGCGTAATAAACGCGATGACGATGATGGTCACGTCGAAGTAGGTGTCATTGACATTAATGTACGCCTGCAGCTGCTGCGCAAACACGGTTACCACGACGCTGTACAGGTACGCGGCCGAGGTGCCGATGCCGATAAGCGTGTCCATATTGGCCGCGCCGTGGCGCAGAAAGCGGTAGAAGCCCATCAGGTACGGCCTGCCGACGACAAACAGCATGTATGTCGCCATCACCAAGAGCAGAGTCTGCGGAATAATTTCCAACAGCATGGATACTGCCGATATTCCCGCAAGAGGCAGAGCCACCATAAGCTGGCGCTTCATGGCGGCGAGCTCCTCAAGCTTTTCTTTTTTTGACTGATTGAGTCCGAGGTGTGCGGCATGCTCACTCTCCGACATGCCCATCTCGCTTGCCGTTTGTTCCACCACCAGCGAGTAGCCGAGCGGCTCTATGGCTTGCGACAATTGCCGCGCGCTTACCTTTTGCGTATCGTGCGCAACTTTGGCAGTTTCGGTCGCGTAGTTTACCTCGACGCTCTGTACGCCTTCTTTTTTCTTGAACGTCTTTTCGATGATGCTGGCGCACGAGGCGCAATGCATCCCTTTGATTTTGTAGGTTTGGGTATGAGTCATAAAGAACGGTTAGCTAAATAATGCCACCGTCTTTATTTAGTATGCCTTGGTATGCAAAATGCCGCGGGCAAACGCCAGCCGCAAAGGGTCAAAAACTCTTCCGGTGTCTCTCCGCAGCAAAACAACTGCTCTTGTTTGTGTTGGAATGAAAAGGTCTTGTACAAAGTAGCGGAAAGCGACAAAAACGAAGAGCATCGAAAGAATAGCGGAAAAAGCTCCCTGCCATTCCGACAAGTGCTCCATAGGGCTCATACTGCACAGCACAAAGACGCCGCCGAGGCTTACCGCAAAAAAAAGGGCGATAAGGACAGCAAAAACAGCCTTGTTGCCTACGAAACGTCTCATATAGACAGTATACAATAATTACGAATCTTGTGCTATAGTAAGCCCCACAAGAAAACTGCTTTGGATACCACTCGAGTAAATCATCAAATACGGGCAAAGGAGGTACGCGTACTGGGCCCCGAGGGGGAAAACTTCGGGGTTTTGCCCCTTTCTGACGCCATAGCCAAGGCGCAGGAGTTCGGCCTGGATCTTATAGAGATAAGCCCGAACGCCGTCCCGCCGGTTGCAAAAGTAATGGAATATGGTAAATTCCAATACGAACAGCAGAAAAAACGCCGGGAAATGAAGGCCAAATCCCATACCACCGAGACCAAGTCGGTCCAGGTCAAGATAGGCACCGGCGACCACGATATGCAGCTGAAGGCCAAAAAGGCAGCCGCTTGGCTGCAGGAAGGCCATCGCGTCAAAGTGGACCTGTTTTTGTGGGGGCGGTACAAGTACATGGAGTTTGCCTTCCTTAAAGAAAGGCTGGAGCGGTTCCTCAAGCTGATTCCGGCGGATTATAAACTCGCCGACCCTATAGCCAAAAGCCCGAAGGGACTGGCGACCGTGCTGGAAAAGGCAAAGAAGCAATAAACACGATGAAAACAAACAAATCATTTTCAAAGAGGCTTAAAGTCACCCGCACGGGGAAGATTATCGCGCGCAAGCCCGGCAAGAACCACTTTAACGCCAAAGAGGGGCGCTCCAAGCAGATGGTCGGCAACCGCACCGAAAGCCTTTCGCGCCGCACGATGACCCCGAAGGTCATGCAGCGCTACATCGGCAACCCTCTTAAAACGAGCAACTAGTGGCTAATAACTAACAACTAATTTTTATGGCACGCGTAAAGGGAGGCAAAACATCAAATAAGCGCCGCAAGAATATCTTGGCGATGACCAAGGGCTACCGCTTTGGCCGCTCGACCAAAAAGCGCCAGGCGCGCGAGGCCATCTTTCACGCGGGCAAGTACGCGTTTGCCCACCGCCGCGACAAAAAGAACGACTACCGCCGCCTCTTTAACGTCCGCATCAACGCCGGCCTGCGCCTGATTGACGAAAAGCTCTCGTACTCGAAGTTTATCGGCGTCGCCAACAAAAAAGGCGTAGCGCTCAACTCCAAAATGCTCGCCACGCTCGCAGAAACCTATCCGGAAGTCTTCGCCCGGGTCGTCACCCAGGTGCGCTAACTGAAACTAAACAATAAAAAAAACCCGCCAAGTTGGCGGGTTTTTTGCTTACAATGCCGGGGAGGAGGGGTCGAAGCGGAAAGAGGCTCTATTTAT
>CAYIHD010000002.1:0-13887 GCA_964363205.1 uncultured Candidatus Saccharibacteria bacterium
AATTCTCGCCATGCCGCGAGCAAATTTTCCAAGGAAATGATATCGTCATAAGTATGAGCAAATCGGATTCTGACCATTCCTCTTAGCGTACCCCCCCCCCCGACATTTTTGCAACAAAATTTTGTTCCCGTGGTGCTTACGCTAAAAGACGCGTACAATCTTTGGCAACAACTTTTGCCGCATAGTAGTAAAACCCAGCGCCGCACGCTCGGCGAGAAGATAGACGGATTGTTTCTTGAGACGCTTGAGTGGGCCTTCCGCGCCAGTTACCTCTCGGGACAACAAAAAATAACGGCCATCGGTAGCGCCGTAGTGCGGCTTGATTTGGCAAAATTCTTTCTGTTGGTTGCCTGGGAAATCGGCATGTTGACCGACAAACAATACGCACACCTTTCGGCACCGCTCGTAGAGGCCAGTAAAATGTTGTTCGGATGGAAAGAGTATGAAGAAAAGAAAACTCCCCCGCGCTGAGCGGGAGAGAAAGCAAGCAGTTGCGGAGCATGAGACGGTTCTCGGCATTCCACCTGTTGCCATTGTCGAGCTGGTTGACGTTGGCGTTCCACCTGCCGTCATTGCGGTTGACGTTGAGAACCGAGACGCTCTGTGCCATGCGCCATCCGTGCCACCGCCCCTCGAATACTCGATGCGGGCTGAATCTGATGCGGAGCCGTTAACTCCCTAGCGCGCGGCACCAACTCTCTTCTTTTTTTGAAGAAGTGCGAACCTCGCCACCCCAAGCTAAGCCCGAGCCGGAGATGCCAGCGTGTTCAGATATAAATATACCCTGCATTTTTGTTGCCAAAAACGCAGGGTACGGGACCGAAGACAGGGTCCAAGTTTCAAAGGGTCGGAGTGTCCGAGTTGCGGAGCAGGAGACGGTACCCGGCACGCCACCTGTGGCCATTGTCGAGCTGGCGGACGTGGGCGTGCCACCTGCCGTCATGGCGGCGGACGCTGAGAACCGAGACGCTACCGTCCTCGTCCTCCACGAAGAATAGGTTGGCCCAACCATCGGTACGCAAGCCAACATCCTCGCCGCTTTCCTGCCGCTCGACCAACTGTTCGATAGCCGATAGCGTGAAGGTGCGCCCCTGCTCCTTGAGCGCCTTCCCGAGCAGGTCGAGCGAGGTGCCCGGCCCAACCGCCAGCGTAGCGGAGGCCATTTCCCGGAAGGTGGTGCCTTGCGGGTTTTGGAGCTGGTAGATGCCGACCGAGCAGGCGGTCTGTGCAGGTTGCTGCCCAGGTAGCCAACGGTCGATGTCGCCGTCGCGATAGGCCCAGCGCTTGCCCGTTAAGCACTTGCCGGTTTTCTTGCCTTCGATGTCACCGAGCGATGTCGTCTTATAAAGGACGAGGGTCGGCGGCTTTGCAGTCGGTGCAACCGAAGCCGGAGGCTTGAAACCGGACAGAAATTTTTTGGTTGCGTCCGGATTGTCCATCCAACCGTCCATTTCTTGGTCGGTCAAATCAGCCGGAATGTTTTGAATGACGAAACCCGCAAATGCGGCGGTTTTCTTGTCATAGGCCTTCGCATTCATGTGCGCTTCTCCTTGCCAAGTATCAAAGAGCCGCAGAAAGGAGCGAGCCTCCTCTCCATCAGCTGTGCAGAATTATACACCTTGAGTTATAGTTTTGTCAAGTCTATTGCGCGCCTAGAAATATAGGTAAAATGGCTAGATATGAAAAGCCAATATGTTTTGCCTATTACCATCGTGGTCGCGGGGGCTTTAATCGCGGGGGCTGTCTTTTTGGCGGGCAAGAGCTCCACGCCGGACGGCGGCAACAACGGAGGAGACGTTAAGGTACGCGCGTATACTCCGGGAGTCGATTACATTTTGGGCAATCCGAACGCCAAAGTTATAGTGATAGAGTACTCCGACCTCGAGTGTCCGTACTGCAAAACATTCAACACGACGATGAACCAGATTATCCAGTACTACGGTTCGTCCGGAAAGGTGGCGTGGGTATACCGGCACTTCCCGCTCGCGTCTATCCACTCCAAGGCGCCCAAAGAGGCCGAGGCCGCGGAGTGCGCCGGCAAGCAGGGCGGCAGTGCGGCGTTCTTTAAGTTCATCGACGGCGTGTATGAAGTAACGCCCAGCTCCAACGGACTGGACCTCGCGCAGCTGCCGGTGATTGCTAAAAGCATCGGGCTTGATGTAAACGCCTTCAACCAGTGCCTCAACAGCGGCGAGTTCTCTAAAAAAGTCGCCAATAGCTACACCGAGGCTATCGCGCTGGGCGCGCAAGGTACGCCTTACACGGTTATCATGGTCGGAGAGGACTCTGTTGTTCTTAGCGGCGCACAGCCGTACGACAGCATGCGCGCGGCAATAGACAGCGTGCTCGGCAGCCTCGAAACTCCTGCCTCCCCCGCTACCCCTACCGCTCAGTAAACATACAGAGGACAGTTCTCTGTATTTATTCGTCGGGACGGAAGTGGGTGTCGTACTCCTCGGGCTCGAGGTTTATGCTATATATATCTAAGCTATTCTCCCCTTCGAACATATCGGATGGGTTCGGCAAAAACACC
Organism: uncultured Candidatus Saccharibacteria bacterium; assembly: GCA_964363205.1. GTDB lineage: Bacteria > Patescibacteriota > Minisyncoccia > Phycocordibacterales > SBAW01 > GWA1-54-10. Next base: position 2,534 of record CAYIHD010000002.1, read on the forward strand.
TTCATGTGCGCGAGCGCCTCTGTCGCGTCGCGGAGTAGGCGGTTAAAGAGGATAAACTCCCGGCGGAACGTACGGAAGTCTATGACATAGCGACGCATCTGCGGACTGCCGTCGGCATTGCGCGATATTTTGCACTCCTGCACGATAAAGCGCCGCACCGGTTTGTTAAATGTTTTTTTAACCGTGTAGTAGTTAAAAATCGCCTGCAGTACAAACAGCGACTTGTCGCCCTTATACGGGCTGAATGCCCCGACAAATTTATGGTCGATGACGTCGAGTCCGTGCGGGTCGACTTTGGACACCACCACCAAGTCGGACACCGCTTTTATCGGGAGCGGCAGACCCTCAACCTCGACCGTGGCCCTTGTTTCGACCCCGAGCACTTTGTAGCGGGGCGGCCGCGCTAAGTAAAACTCAGTCCCCTGCAGGTACTCGCGCTCCATGCCCTCGCGCTTGGCGCGCTTTGCCTTGTTTGTTTTTGCGCGGCCGAAATTGATTTCGAAGTCGGGCACGTCGCGCAGGTACTCGAGCCCGAGCGCAATCGCGTCTTCTTTTTTTATACCGCCATAAAAGTGTTGGAGTGCGACATGGCAGGCGCGACCCACTATGCCCGCCGGAGTTGAGGGCGTGTCGTAGACAAGCTCGACATAGCGCTTGTACCACGCCAGCGGATTGCGCAGAAACGACATGAGCGAGCTGTGGCTCCAGTGTTGTATGGGGTAGGTTTTTTTGTCTTTTTTACGCCGCCGGGGTTGCATTGCTTTAGTATATGAGGTAAAAGAAAAAGAGCGAGTTCTGTAGTAAATATGTGGAGGCGTGCCATGTGGATGACCCATCTAGGCTGGATTATCCCCGTGGTAATCCTGATTCTGTTTATCTTCGCACTTAAGCGCGGACAGAAACCATTTAAACATCCCCACCGATAACCGGTGGGGATTTTATTTTAGTAGCTGCGGAGGCGTTTGGACTTTTCGTGCGTGCGGATGCGCTCCAGCGCTTTTGCCTCTATTTGCCGGATGCGCTCGCGGGTAACGCCGAACTTCTTACCCACCTCCTCGAGCGTGTGATAAATACCGTCCTCCAACCCGTGGCGCAGTTTCAGTATTTCGCGCTCTTTCGGACTGAGCTCGTCTAAAATCTCTTTAAGCTGATCGCCCAATATGCGGCGCGACACCTCCTGGTCGGGGCTCAAAATCTTGTCGTCTTTGATAAAGTCGCCGAGCACCGACTTGTCCTCGCCGTCGTCGGAGCCGACCGGACTCTCCAGCGACACAGTGTCCTGGTCTATCTTTTCTATCTGGTATATTTTTTCCACATCAACGCCCATTTCCAGCGCCACCTCCTCTGCGAGCGGATCGCGACCGAGGTCCTGCGCAAGCCGGCGCGATACCTGCTTATACTTGGCGATAGTCTCAACCATGTGCACGGGGATGCGGATAGTGCGGCTCTGGTCGGCCAGCGCGCGCGTAATAGCCTGGCGTATCCACCAGGTGGCGTAGGTCGAAAACTTGAATCCCTTGGTAAAGTCAAATTTGTCCACCGCCTTAAACAAGCCGAGATTGCCCTCTTGGATAAGGTCGAGCAGTGTCAGGTCGGGCGAACGGCCGACGTATTTTTTGGCGATAGAAACGACAAGGCGCAGGTTCGCGCGGGCGAGCAAATTGCGTGCCTCGGCGTCGCCCTCGGTAATGCGCTTAGCCAGCGAGCGCTCCTGCTCGCCGTTGAGCAGAGGATACTTGCCTATCTCGCGCAAGTACATCTGGATAGAGTCGTACTGGCTGTCGGAGCGGGAGTAGCCCTTGATAGGTTCCTCCTCGGTTATTTCGAGCATGCCGCCGCCCTCAAGCACATCGATGCGCGCGGTCTGGAACTTGTCGTACAACTCTTCGAGGAACATGACGTCGGACTCGATGGTCGGGAAGGCTTTGAGGATTTCGTCATAGGTGACAAAGCCGCGCATCCTGCCGCGTTCCATCAGGGTCTCGGCTTTTCTGTTTTGGTCATCGAGGCGCCGGCGCAGTTTTAGGCTGAGCCCCGACGCCTTGGTCGGGGTCCCGACTTTACGTCGGGATTTAGCTGTCTTTTTTAATGCGAGCTTTGCCCTGCGGCTTGCGGCCGCTTTCTTAAATTTCTTAGCTTTAGCGGCGTTCTTTGCGGGACGCCGTTTAGCTGCCTTTTTTGGAGATTTTTTCTTCGCCATTTGACTTATGGACTAGCATATCACAGAAATTTCATTTTGAAACGCTCTTTGGCTACCGCGCTTTCTATGCTGGCAAGCATATCACCGGTTATCTGTTCGTCACTGCTGTGCTCTCCCACCTCCGCGTCAAACCGGAAACGCAGGTCTTCCGCAAAGGGCCCTAGCCGTCTCTCCAGTTCGACAATATATTCTGCGCCAAGCAACTCTTGTAACTTGTCTTTGCTGGAACTGCGGCCGAAAAGGAGCATGCCGACTTTTTTCTCAAGCGGCGTCAGCGCGGGCTCCGTGCTCTCCGGTTGGACATCCGATGCCCCTAGGACATCGGATGTCCTAACTTTGGCTTTTTCAAGCTCCATACGCACTGCCGACTCGGAAACTCCGAGACGACCCGCCACCAACCGGACATATTGATCCTGTTCAATCGAGCTATGTACCGCCGCGATGAGCGGCAAGACTTGAGCCTCCACCAGTTTGGCGTACGCACGGGAGTCTTTGGCGCCAGGCCGCAATGCGTCCAGAAAGAATTCGACCGCGGTTTTAGAGGTGCGGATGGCGGCCTTTAACAACTCCGGATTCTCCCGCGCCAGGTCGGCTGGGTCCTTGCCGTTTGGAAAAACCGGAACTTTTACATCAAACCCGGCAACCAGCGCCATGTGAGCCGACTTGAGCCCCGAGCGCAAGCCGGCGGCGTCCGCGTCGAGCGCCAGCACCAGCCTTTTGCTCAGCTTGCCCAGGATAGCAAGGTGCTCGGGCGTGAGCGCGGTGCCGGAGAGCGCCACGGCAAACGGCAAGCCGGACTGGTGCGAGAGTATGAGGTCAAACTGCCCCTCAACCAACAATATGCAGTCGAGTTTGCGGATGTGCGTGCGTGCGCGGTCGAGCCCGTAGAGCACGCGCGACTTTTTAAACAGCGCGGTTTCCGGCGAGTTAACATATTTGGCCGGCTCATCGTCGCTTTTTGCGCCGGGCACCTTTTCGAAAAAGCGGCCCGACACGGCAATTGGCCGGGCCTGCATGTCAAAAATAGGGAACATAATCCGCCCGCGGAAGCGGTCAAAACTTCTTTCATTTTGTCGCTCTGCTCCTGCACCCGGCTTGCGCTCCGACTTAAGAGCAAAACCGGCGTCGACTATGTCATCTGTTGAAAAACCAACACTTTTTAAATGGGTCGTTAATTGATCCCAACTTGCCGGCGCGTAGCCTAAGCGCCACGCGGTAACCGTCTCATCATGTACGCCGCGGGTTTTCAGATACTCCTGCACGTCTTTCCGTTCCTTCAGCTTCTGCTCAAAAAAAGCGACCGCCGCTTCGCACACCTCATGCAGGCGCTCGTCGTGCTCTTTTTGTTCCGGCGTCGCCGCGTGCGCGCCAGAGCGCGGCGTAAGTTTAATACCTGCCTTTTCTGCAAGCTGTTTGAGCACGGTCGGAAAGTCCGTCCCGTCCATCTTTTGCAGAAAACTAAAAACATCTCCGCCCTCGCCGCACCCGAAACACTTGTACGTCCCGCGCTCGGGCGACACATGGAAGCTCGGCGTTCTTTCTTTATGAAAAGGGCACTTGCCGCTGTAAGTCCGCCCCGCCCGCCGCAAGGTCACATATTGCCCGACAATATCGACAATATTCACCCTGTCTTTAATCTGTTGAACATCCGAGTCCATAGATGCATGTAGTGTAGCCGTTTTTGCCTCCCCCACCAAAGTACTTGACAAGTGGTATATTTATTCATTAAAATATACACCAGTGTGTAGCCCTTTCGAAATCAAGGAGGTAGTGGTGGCTGTCATAGAACTTAGCCAAGAACGGCGTGACCAGTGGCTGAAGACTAAATACATGGAACAAGTGGGCAAAATCATCAACAATCCGCGCTTACTAAGTGAAATGGAGGCGCAACTAACACCGCAAACCGTATCCGCTTATAGAGAGGATATGGAAGCGATAGTTCGGGGAGAACCGGAAACCCGGCTTCTGCGCCATTAACGCCAAACGCCGCCCTCGCGAGAAGGCGGCGTTTTTTCTTATCCACACCACTAACGTTTATCACCACCGCCTACGTAACTTATGCTATAGGATAAACTACGTAACAACTTGACATAATTTATTTTAAAATGTAGGATATAATTAGTTTCCTCGAAGAACCTTGGAGGAAGTCGTGAAAGGTCTGTTCCGCTGGGCATACCATATCGGACTAATGGTTTTAATTGGATTCGGTGCCGCCTACCTCATCCATTTCAACCACACCCCGTAACCCAAAACGCCGCCCCTTTCGGGACGGCGTTTTTTCTTTTTAATAATTTAATTTTGGTTACTCTCCTCTCGCCAGCGGCGGGCGGACGCGGGTGTCTTCGACTAACTCGCCGGCTACCGGAGCGTATTTGTTGACCAGCTTGTCCTTGACCGAGCCCTTAAAGCCCGTTCCTGCCGGTATCAAGCGGCCCAAGATGACGTTCTCTTTAAGCCCTTCGAGTTTGTCGACGGCGCCGTAAATAGAAGCCTTGATAAGCATGCGCGTGGTGTTTTGGAAGGATGCCGCCGAGAGGAAGCTCTGGCGCGACAGAGATACATCCAGAATTCCCATGACCATCGGGTCGGACTTGGCCGCCTCGCCGCCCGCCAGGACGGCGCGCGCGCTGGTGCGGTTGAGGTCCGCGATAGGCACCACATCGCCCGGCGAGAACTCCGTGCCGCCGCCGTTGGTGACGCGCACGCGGCTGAACATTTGCCGGATGATGACCTCGACGTGTTTGATGGAGATGCTTGCGCCCTGCAACTCGTATATTTTGATGACCTCGGTCATCACATACTGCTGCGCGCGTTCCTTGCCCGCGTATTTGAAGAGCTCTTGCAGGTCGGCGGAGCCGTCTGTCAGGAGCTGGCCTTTTTCGACGCGGGAACCTACCTTAACCGTCGGAATGCGGCGGAAGTGCGCCTCGTACTCGATAGCCTCACTGCCCTTCTTGCCGGCTTTGACGTGCTCGATATCCGGAGCGACGACTATCACCTTTTCCTTTCCGTCGTCGCGGATTTCCACAACCTCGCCCGAGACGGTCGCGACGACCGCCGGGTTGCGCGGCATGCGGCGCTCGAAGATTTCCTCAACGCGCGGAAGACCGTGGGTCACGTCGCCCTCCGCCGAGGCCGCGCCGCCGGCGTGTTTGATGTTCATTGTAAGCTGGGTGCCCGGCTCGCCGATGGCTTGCGCGGCAACCGTGCCGACCGCCTCGCCCATGGCAACAGGTTTCATCGTGCCGAGGTCCGCTCCGTAGCAGCGCATGCAGATGCCGCGCTCAGATACACAGCCGATAGGGCTGCGCACATAGACGCTCGCCGCGCCGGCCGCCTCGACAGACTTGGCGTCCGTGTCGGTCATAAAGTGGCCCTTTTTGTAGAGAACTTTTCCGCCGACTTCTATATCAGAGGCAAGGTAGCGGCCGTTTATGTTTTTGGCCATAAAGGTGCCGATGCCGGACGCGGACTCGCGGCGGACAATCAGGCCCTCTTTGGTGCCGCAATCCTCCTCGGCGACAACGACATCCTGCGCCACGTCGAAGAGACGGCGCGTAAGATATCCGGCCTTGGCGGTAGAGAGCGCGGTCGAGGCAAGGCCCGAGCGGCTTCCGTGCGTGGTGGTAAAGTATTCTATCGGACTGAGACCCTCCTTCATCGATTTGGTCACCGGGAGTTCGATGGTGTCGCCGCTCGGAGAAGCAATGAGGCCCTTCATACCTACCATTTGCGTCAACTGCGCGGGAGATCCGCGCGCGCCGGAGCGCAGCATGTCCTCAACCGGTCCGTCTTTAGGCAGAGCGCCCGGAATGAGCTTCTCAACTTCCGACTTTGCCGCGTGCCAAATTTCGATGTTCATGCGGTAGCGTTCGTCCTCGGAGAGGAGACCCTCCTGCCAGTGCTTCATCACTTCGTCGGACTTCAGCTGCGCGGCGTCAACGATGCCGTCCTTCTCGGGCGGAATGCGGATGTCGTCGAGCGACCACGTGATGCCCGACTGCGTCACATAGCGGAATCCGAATGTTTTTATGCGGTCCATAATCTCGGGTATCTTATCGAGCCCGTAGCGCGCGATAAGGTCGTCGACGAGTTTGGACAGGCTCTTTTTGTCGATGGCGTAGTTGATAAATGGGTAGTCGCTCGGGAACACGGTGTTAAACAGGAGCCGTCCTACCGTCGTCTCAAACATGGCTCCGCCGGATTGCGCGTACTTTTCCTTCTCCGACGGCAGTACTTTTATTTTTGCCTGGAAGCCCACCGCGCGGTAGTCGTACGCGAGTATCGCGGAGTTGGGGCTCTGGAAAGCCATCCCCTCGCCCTTCATGCCGGCGACCTCCTTGGTCATCCAGTACGCGCCGAGCAAGATGTCGAGCAGTTTAGACGCGACGACCGGCTCGCCGTTGCCCGGTTTGAGAATATTTTTAGGAGCGGCCATAATTTCGCGCGCCTCGGCCTGCGCCTCAACGCTCAGCGGCACGTGCACGGCCATCTGGTCGCCGTCGAAGTCGGCGTTGAACGCCGGACAGACCATCGGGTGCAACTGTATCGCGTTGCCTTCGATCAAAATAGGCTGGAAGGCCTGTATGCCGAGGCGGTGCAGAGTCGGCGCGCGGTTAAGGAGTACGTATTTGTCTTTGATGACGTCTTCGAGTATCGCCCACACCTCCGGCACGCCCTCGTCTATAAGACGGCCGGCGCCGCGGATGTTGTAGGCGAGCTCCTTCTCGAGCAGTTTGCCGATGACAAACGGGCGGAAGAGCTCCAGCGCCATGTGCTTAGGCAAGCCGCACTGTTTGAGTTTGAGTTCGGGGCCGACGACGATAACCGAGCGGCCCGAGTAGTCGACGCGCTTGCCGAGCAGGTTCTGGCGGAAGAGGCCGTGCTTGCCCTTAAGATTGTCGGAGAGCGACTTAAGAGGCCGCGTGCGAGCCTGCGTGGTGGCGGAAAACGCCGCACCACCGTGGCGGATGGAATTGTCGATAAGCGCGTCGATGGCCTCCTGCAGAATGCGCTTCTCGTTGCGCAGGATGACATCCGGCGCGTGTATTTCGAGCAGTTTTTTGAGGCGGTTGTTGCGGTTGATGACGCGGCGGTACAGGTCGTTGACGTCGCTTGTGGCGTGGCGGCCGCCGTCGAGCGCGACCATAGGGCGCAGGCCCGGCGGGATAACCGGTATGCGGGTGAGGAACATCCACTCCGGACGCACATTGGCGCGCACCATGCCGCGCAAAACCGAGAGGCGCTTGCCGAGCTTCTCGCGCTCGGCGGCGCCGGCATCAGGAAGAATCTCTTCGATGTGCTTGAGAATTTCTTTAAGATTGAGGCTCTTGCAGAGGTCGTATATGGCCTCGGCTCCGATGCCCGCCTCGAACATCGCTCCGTATTTGATGGCAAAGCGGTGATACTTCGGCTCGTCGAGCACCGCGCCGACATGGATAGACTCGATGTCTTTTTTGGCTTCGAGGTACAGCTCCTTCATCTTTTCCTTGGACTTTTCGTCCTCGAGTTTTTTTATCTTGGATTTGTATTCTGTCTCAAGCTCCGCGCTGATGCGATCCTTTTCTTTTTGGTGTATGGCGTTGACTATGTAGCCGGCAAAGTAGACGACCTTTTCCAGATCGCCGCCGCTGATGCCGAGCACCATGGCAAGGCGCGACGGTATCGCGCGCAGGAACCATACGTGCGAGACGGGCACGGCGAGGTCGACATGGCCCATGCGCTCGCGGCGGACAATGGCGCGCGTAATTTCGACGCCGCACTTCTCGCAGACGATGCCCTTGTAGCGGATGCCGCGGTATTTGCCGCAGTAACACTCGTAGTCGCGCTCCGGGCCGAAGATTTTTTCGTCGAACAGCGAGTTCTTTTCCGGCCGCTGGGTGCGGTAGTTGATTGTTTCGGGCTTGGTGACCTCGCCGTGCGACCACTCGAGTATGCGCTCGGGGCTCGCGGGGCGGATGCGCACCGCGTCAAAGTCGGAAGCCTCGGCGCCCGGTGTTTTGCGGCCGGAGCGTACCGGAGCCTCATTCTTCATCAGCTCGACGTCGAGCGCGAGTCCGCGCAAAGTGTGGAGCAGAACGTTAAAGGATGCCGGCGCAAAGTGATGCGCGATGCGCTCGCCGCGGACAATAGCGTCAAACGCGGATGAGCGGCCGGTGATGTCGTCGGATTTGATGGTAAGCATTTCGCGCAGTGTGTACGCGGCGCCGTAACCGAGCAGTGCCCAGACTTCCATTTCGCCGAAGCGCTGTCCGCCTCCCTGCGCCTTGCCGCCGAGCGGCTGCTGGGTGATGAGCGAGTACGGTCCGATGGAGCGCATGTGGATTTTGTCCTCCACCATGTGGTGCAATTTGAGGATGTACATGTAGCCGACCGCGATGTCCTGCTCGAACGCCTCGCCGGTGCGCCCGTCAAAGAGCTTCATTTTGCCGGACTCTTTAAATCCTGCGGTTTTGAGCTCCTCGCGTATCTCGCCCTCGGTCGCTCCCTGAAACGGCGGGCAGATTGCCTGGTAGTTGAGTGTATTGGCGGCAAGCCCCAAGTGGAGCTCGAGGATTTGGCCGAGGTTCATGCGGGATGGCACGCCGAGCGGTGTCAAAATAACATCAACCGGGCGGCCGTCCGCGGTGTACGGCATGTCTTCCTCGGGGAGGATGCGGGAAATGACACCCTTGTTGCCGTGGCGTCCGGCGAGCTTGTCGCCGACAGATACGGTGCGGAGCTGTGCTATCTCAATGTGGATGCGCTTGATGATGCCGGAATCGAGATGGTGCCCTTGCTCGCGGGAGAAAACTTTTACGCCGATGATGCGGCCGCGCTTGCCGTTTTCCATCCTAAGAGAGCTGTCTTTAACATCGCGCGCTTTGTCGCCGAAGATAGAACGCAGGAGGCGCTCCTCGGGCGTCAGCTGAGTCTCGCCTTTCGGCGTAATTTTGCCGACCAAAATATCGCCGGGGCGCACCTCGGAACCGAGACGCACCACGCCGTCCTCATCGAGATTGCGGAGCTTTGTTTCAGAAACGTTCGGGATATCGTGGGTGGTTTCCTCCGGTCCGAGTTTAGTGTCGCGCACGTTGCAGACAAACTCCTCGATGTGTACTGAGGAAAACTTGCTGTCCTTGACCATGCGCTCGGAGATGATGATGGCGTCTTCGTAGTTGGCTCCGCTCCAGCACATAAACGCGACGAGCGCGTTTTGGCCGAGCGCCAACTGGCCGTTGTCGGAGGTGGAGGTGTCGGCAAGAAGCGCGCCCTTTTTGACTTTGTCGCCGACCGAGACGCTCGGGCGCTGGTGCAGCGCGGTAAAGCCGTTGGTGCGCACAAAGTTGACCAGCGGGTACTCGGTCTCCTTCCCTTTTTCATTTTTAACCTTGATGACGCGGCCGTCGGCGTGGCTGACCACTCCGGCTTCAAGCGCGTATATAAGGCGGCCGGTGTCGCGCGCGGCGCGCTCCTCCATGCCGGTCGCTACCAGCGGCGCCTCGGGCAATATGCACGGCGTGGCCTGCTTCTGCATGTTGCTGCCCATGAGTGAGCGGTTCGCGTCGTCGTGCTCGAGGAACGGGATCATGTTGGTCGCAATCGAGAACGGCTGTTCCGGAGATACATCTATATAGTCGACATCTTTGCGGTTCGAGCGGTTCGGGGCGCCGTTGATGCGCACCTCTACTATCTCGTCCGTGATGCTGCCGTCCTCTTTTACGCCGGTGGCGCCGTGCGCGATGACGCACTTTTCCTCCTCGGCGGCGTTGAGGAACACGACTTCTTTGGTGACCTTGCCGTCAACCACTTTGACGTACGGAGTTTCTATCATGCCGAACTCGTTGAGCCGGGCAAAGGTTGAGAGACGCAAAATAAGGCCGATGTTGGGGCCTTCCGGCGTTTGTATAGGGCAGAGCCTGCCGTAGTGGCTCGGGTGCACGTCGCGCACCTCAAAGCCGGCGCGCTCGCGCGTCAGGCCGCCCGGTCCGAGTGCCGAGAGCGTGCGCAGGTGCTCGAGCTCCTCCAGCGAGTTGGTCTGCTGCATAAACTGCGAGAGCTGGTTGGTGGTGAAAAACTCTTTGATGCGGGCCTGCAGCGGGCGCGGGTTGACGAACTGCTGCGGCAGCGTGGCGTCCGCGTCGATGGTCGACATGCGGTCCTGGATATTGCGCTTCATGTGGGTCAGGCCCACACGCAAACGCGACGCGAGCATCTCGCCGACGTAGCGCACGCGGCGGGAGCCTAGGTGGTCGATGTTGTCCTCCTGACCATCCGGGCTGTTTTCGAGCGCGAGCACGTTGTGTATGACGAGCACGAGGTCGTCGAGCGACAATGTTTTGCGCTTAAGCTCGACCTCGTCGAGCGACTTGTTAAAGCGCTGGTTAAAGCGGTAACGCCCGACGCGGGAGAGGTCGTAGCGCTCGGTGCTGAATATAGAGTTGATGTACTCGCGCGCGTTGGCGGCAGTGGCCAAATCGCCGTCGCGCAGGCGCTTGTGGATTTCGACATACGCGTCGTCGAGCGTTTTGGCGGGGTCCTTTTCGAGCGCCAAGGCTACCCACTTTTTACCCTCAGGAGTTTTGGAAAAGAGCGACTTAATATCGCTGTCAAAGTGCGCGCCGAGCACGCGCAACAGCGAAATGGCGGGGAATTTGCGCTTGCGGTCTATGCGCACATTGATATCGCCGGTCGCGTCGGCCTCCATCTCTATCCACGCGCCGCGCGCGGGGATTATTTTGGCGCCGAAGTGGCGCTTGCCCTTGACCTCGTCGGACGTAAAGAAGACGCCGTAAGAGCGGGCGAGCTGCGGCACGATGACACGCTCGACGCCGTTGATGACAAAGGTGCCGTGGCTGGTCATGATAGGCAGGTCGGCAAGGAAGATCTCCTGCTCTTTAACACTGCCGGTGACTTTGTTGGTGAGTTTTATCTGCGCGCGCACCGGGATGTCGAGCGTGGCCTTTTGCGCCTTGGCGTAGTGCTCGTCGAACTTCGGCTCGCCGATTTCGACCTTCAAAAACTCGAGGTCAAACTTTTTGCCGGAGTAGTCCTTAATAGGCGTGAATTCTTTAAAAGCTTCGCGCAGCCCCTTTTCGATAACCCATTTATATGAGTCTACCTGTGCCGCGACCAAGTTTGGCGTCGGTACCAGCGGAGCGCGGAACCGGGCGAA
>CAYIHD010000002.1:13987-55020 GCA_964363205.1 uncultured Candidatus Saccharibacteria bacterium
AAACACAAAAAGAGCGGGCACGCATAGCGTTCCCTCTGCTTCTTTATGAAGCTCTAGGTATTTTCTCGCACTTGGTTGTATCGAAACCACCACTCGATACACAATCGCCCCTTTCGGAGCTCCCCGTTGGTTTCGCTAGCCAGTATAGCAACCCACCCTTTTCTGTCAAATCTTTAATTGTTGATATACTTAGGGGTGGAAGGAGACCATAACCATGGTCAAGTTCAAGCTTGATAGACGCCTTCTTAAAGAAGGCGGCAAAGTCTTCGATCGGCTCAACAAGCCGAATAGCGTCCTCTACCGAGTCGCTCGTCTTTGGCGATTTCGAAGGCACAAGTCTTAAACACCCGGAGCACTTGCTCCGGTTTTTTTTATTACCTATATAAAAGTTATCCACAGTTACCAAGGACTCTCCTTGGTATTATTTTGCGCAACCCCTATCCACAACTTGCTTTTTGCAACCCTTTTTAGCATAGTACCGCCAGCTTGATCTTACTCATGGAGAGTCCGATGCCAACAATGACCGCCACTGAAACAAGAGAGGCCCTACTCGTCGCGGCCCGGTGGTTCTTTTGCGACGCAATGTCCTTAGGTTATGCGTTCGGAGCTAAAGCAACACCGATACCCGGCAGACCGAACGGCAAATACTACGAACATGCCAACAACCTCTGGTACTTGCGTGACGAGTACGAAGTGGACCCAATCACCAAAAAATCTGCGGGTTTCACTTTTATTGAGTACGACCAGAGGCGTATCTGGGTCATGGCCTACGGCGGCTTCTACAAACAGGAAGCCATTCCCTGCCTTAAAGCCGCGCTGATGGCCAACTACACCAGGGGCGACTTCTACGCCGGGCGCGGTCGGGACGGTTATAAGCACGGCGAGTGCCTGTATCTGGTCGCGGCCGGTCTCAATGAGCAATTCGGTTTCGACCGCTTCTTCGCTCGCGAACGAATATTCCGTGCGATGGAAAAAGATGGAGTCGAGGTGCCAGAATTACTCGGCGGCCATGATGTTTGGGGTATGGCCCTCATCTAGCAGTAACCCGGAGCACCCGCTCCGGTTTTTTCTTTTGCATTCCGTGTTGTTTAAAACTTCCGACCGTAAACAGCAAACAACATACGTAAGTTATGCTATAGGATAAATTACGTACTAAACCATGTGGGTAGCTATAGCTACTCGTATGGTTTTATTTTGGGTTGCTGCGTTTTTTGGACTTCCAGCTATCCATGTTGGCGTGGTGGCCGGAGAGGAGGACCTTGGGGACGCGGTAGGGCTTCCCTTTTATTTTCAAAACTTCCGGACGGGTGTAGATTTCGTGGCTGGCGACGCGCGACTCCTCCAACGACTCAAATTTGCCGAGCACTCCTTTAATCTGCCGCGCCGTGGCATCGATAATAGCCATCGCCGGCACTTCGCCGCCGGTCAAAATATACGGCCCGACCGACACTTCCTCCGCCTTAAGCGCCTTAACGGCGCGAGCATCAATCCCCTCGTATCGCCCGCAAATAATAATCACCTCTTTAAGTTTAGAAAGTTTTTTTGCGTAAGCGTTGGTAAAAGGCTTCCCTCCCGCCGCCGTCACCAAAACTCGGACATCGGATGTCCGAGTTTTGGTCTTGATTTTCTGGACGGCTTTTATGACCGGCTCGGCGCGCAGGACCATGCCGGGCCCGCCGCCGTACGGCCGCTCATCAACCTTGCCCCACTTATTCCCCGCCGTATCGCGGAGTTGGTAGGTCTTAACCTTAAGCAGCTTCTCCTTCTGTGCACGACCAAGTATCGACGCCTGCGTATAGGCCTCAACAACTTCGGGGAAGAGTGTAATCACGTGGAAGTTCATAGCGCTACCCTATCGCGAGTTGCATAAAAAGAAAAGCGCTCCGACTAAGCGGAGCGCTGTAAAACAAGCCGTTTGGTTGGACGCCAAGTGGCAATGATTTTCGCGAGGTCATCCGGCAACTTGTCGTTGATAGGTGGAAACGCCTTACTGAAAGCTGAAGGTTCTCGTTTCCTAGGTTGACATTGGTTGCATTCGCACCGCTTTTTCATAGGCAACTCCTCTGGACACTTCCACCTTATATCATAACGCAAAAGTCCCGCTCTTGCGGGACTTTTGCGGTGCGGAGCGAAAGAGGTCTGCGGGAGGCTTCGCAAGCGCGACGGCGCGAGACTTGAGGAAATTTTTAGCAAAAAATTATCCGTACTCCCGCAGGCCTGCTTTCGCGGAGCCTTAAATCGCACCGAGGTCGCCCATCGCCTCATCGATACTCTTCATCGCGGGAGTGGCGGGTGCTTCGTGCGTGCCGTCCCAACCCTGCGCGGCTGTACCGCCGGAAGGAGCGGCGCCATCCATGCGGCCGCCGGCCGGCTCGTTGATTTTGAGATTAACCCTGGCGTTGTTCTTCATCCCCACAACGCGCAGGAGCGTGCGGATAGCCTTGGCGGTGTTGCCCGAGCGTCCGATGACCTTGCCCATATCCTCGGCATTGAGGTCGAGCGTGAGCAATACGCCCATCTCGTCTACCACGCGCTTAATCTTGACATCATCCTGATGCTCAACCAAACCCTTGATAACAAACTCCAGAAACTCCTGATCCTTTTCTGCCATATCAGTATATTTAATTTATATAAACTTTACTCTGCAATTGTATCAGCAGGCACTTCTGCCGCAACCTCTGTACTAACAGCCTCTGCTTTTACTTCCGCCTTCGCTTCCTCCTTTACCTCTTCCTTTTTCGGAACCGTCTTCTTTGGCAAAACGTTTATCTTTTTGGCGTCGATTATTTTTTGTGAGACGAGGAGGTTGTGCACGGTGTCGCTGGTGGTCGCGCCCATCGATATCCAGTACTTGATGCGGTCGGCCTTGAGCGACACGGTGTCGACGCGAGGGTCGTACGAGCCCACCATCTCGAGGTAGTTGCCCGGCTGGACCTTGCGCTTTGATTCCACGACGATAACGCGGAAAGAGCCGTCTTTCTTTTTTCCAACGCGGGTGAGTCTGATAGTAAGCATATTGTGTTTAAAAACGACCCCGTGCGGGGTTAGAAGTACCTTACCAAATGAAGACCCTTTCGGCAAGGGTATATACAGGACACCTTTTCTTTTTTGTAAATTGTGCTATACTGGGGTCATTAATGCCTCACAGACAGAAAGGGGGCACTCGCAAACACGAGGCGCCTAAAAAACACATAGCCGGCATAGTCGAAGTAACCCGCAAAGGCACGGGGTATATGTCGTGGGAGACCGGCAAGGAAGATATTGAGATCTTCCCCGAGAAGTTGAATGGCGCTCTAAACGGCGACCAAGTGGAGGTAGAAATCCTTTCGCTGTTTCCCCGCCCGCGCGGCCGCGTCAAAAAAGTAGTCGCCCGCGCCAAAACAGAATTCGTCTGCACGGTCAAAGGAGGCCAGGTACTGGCCGACGACCAGCGTTTTAACGAGCCTATACAAGTCGACGGTATTCCGGCCGACGGCACTAAAGTGCTCGTGGAGCTGGTGAGCTACGACGGAAAAACAGCAAAAGGAAAAATAATCGAAACGCTCGGCAAAGCAGGCGAGCATCGCGTCGAGATGAACGCGATTGTGATGGAGCACGGGTTTAAAACATCGTTCTCTCCTGAAGTAGAAAAGGAGGCCGCCGAGTTGGAAAAGAACCACTCAAAAATAATCGCCGAAGAGCTCCCAAAAAGAAAAGACTACCGCGACCGCGTCACTATGACCATCGACCCGGTTACCGCCAAAGACTTTGACGACGCGCTCTCTATGCGCGAACTCCCCGACGGCAAGTACGAGGTCGGTATCCATATCGCCGACGCAAGTTTTTTTGCCGCGCCGGGCACCGCTATCGGCGAGGAGGCGCAAAAGCGCGGAACCTCCGTGTATCTGGTGGATGCGACCATCCCCATGCTCCCGCACGCGCTCTCGGCCGGCATCGCGTCGCTCAAACCCGATGAGGACCGGCTCGCTTTTTCTGCAGTATTTGTGTTGGACAAAAACGCCAACGTACTCGAGCGCACGTTTACCAAGTCGGTCATCCGCTCCGACAAACGCTTTAGCTACGAAGAGGCGCAGGAGGTTTTGGACAAACAAAACGGACCATATCTGAAAGAGCTCAACGTGATGCTCAAACTCGCGACCATTATGCGCAAACAGCGCGCCGACGACGGCGCAGTCGACTTTGGCGACAATGAGGTGCGTTTTGAGTTGGACAAAGACGGCAAACCGCTCTCGGTGACACGCAAGACCCGCATAGACACCAACTGGCTTATCGAGGAGTTTATGCTGCTCGCCAACCGCGAGGTCGCAACGTACATATCTAAACTCGCGGCAAAAGTTCCCGGCAGCAACATGGTGTTCCTCTACCGCATCCACGACGAACCGAAGGCCGACCGCATCGAGGAGCTGGCGACCTTTGTGCGCGCCATCGGCTATGAATTTAATAAAAAGAAAAAAGGCAGCTACGGCGCTAAAGATATCCAAGGCCTGCTGCGGCAGATAGAGGGCAAACCGGAGGCAGCGCTTATCCGCACGGCGACGCTGCGCTCGATGGCCAGAGCCATATACTCGACCAAAAATATCGGGCACTTTGGGCTCTCGTTTACCCACTACACGCACTTTACCTCGCCGATACGGCGTTATCCGGACATGCTGGTGCACCGCATCCTCGCCAGCCATCTCGACGGCCACCCGCTGACCAACAAAGAGTTCGGCGACCTCGAAAAGCTCTGCATCGCCGCGACGGAGCAGGAGGCCAAGGCGGTGCAAGCGGAGCGCGACTCTATCAAATACAAACTGGTGGAGTATATGACCGGCAAAGTCGGCCAAACGTTCGACGCGGTCATCTCCGGCGTTACCGACTGGGGTTTGTATGTGGAGGACAAAGCCAGCTCGGCGGAGGGCCTGGTGCGCGTGCGCTCGATAGGCGACGATTTTTATAACTACTCGGCCAAAGAGTACGCGCTTGTCGGACAAAAAACGCAAAAAAAATACGCGCTCGGAGACTCCGTGCGCGTCAAACTCGTGGCCGCCGACCTCTCTGCCCGCCAACTCGACTTCGAACTAGCCAGCTAAGACGCCAAATATTTTGGGATAGCTTCGGCGAGGATGTCGAGGGTTTTTTTGAACACGGCCGGATTTTCCTCCAGCAAAGTCATGCGAAACCCTTGCAGGTGTGTGTTAAAACCCGAGAGCGGTACTACGCATAACCCGTAGGCAGACATAAGGTAGTACGCAAAGCGCTTGTCGAGCTTGTACGGACCGAACGGAGCCACGGTCCTCTCCACCAAAGCGCGGACGGCCGGATTTGAGACGGGCAGGGTTTGCTTGTGGTTGAGGCTGTGGTCGTCGAATGTAACCGTCACATAAAAAGCGCCCGAAGGTTTGACCACGGAAACACCGCCGATTTTGCGCAAAACCGCGTGCGCGGCATCGGCCCGCTTGCTGTAGGCGTCACGCCGGCTCTGGAGATACTCTTTGTAGCGGGGGTCGCAGAGGATGTCCGGCAATACCTTTTGCGGCAACGTGGTCGAACACACTTCGAGCATTTTTGCGTCGTTGATTGACTTGATATAGCGGGAAAATACAGGGTCGCTGTCTTTGTTATAGACCTCTATCCAACCGCATCGCGCGCCCGGCCACGGCACTTCCTTTGAGAGCCCGCGCATGATGATAGCGGGTACGCCGTCGAGCATGCGCGAGAGCGGCACGAACGCGTCGGAGCCGTACTCGATGTTGGCGTATATTTCGTCCGAAATAAGAAAGAGGTCGTGCTCTTTGGCGATGGCTACCATCTCTTTGAGAACCGCCTTCGGGTATATCATGCCGGTCGGATTGTCGGGATTGATGATAAGAATACCGGCGATTGACGCGTTGTATTTGACCTTGTTGCGCAGGTCGTTGATATCGGGCAGCCAATTGCGCTTGGGGTTGAGCTCGTAGGTAAGATGGTACGACCCGGCGTGCGCCGCCTCGGCGGAAGAGTGGGTCGGATACGCGGGACTGGGGCCGATAATACGCGCGTTCTCGTTGAGGTTGGTGTACACCTTTGAGACCGCATCCCCGAGCCCGTTGAAAAAAAGTATATCCTCCGGGTCGAGGTGGCCGTCTCCGGCCTCTTTGCGGTAGTTAGAAAGAAATTGACGGGTTTCGAGCAGTCCCTTGGTCGGCGAGTACGCAAATGTTTTGTCGTCGGTCAACGCTTTGGCTATAAGCTCTTTTATCCAAGCGGGAATCTTTTCCCCTTTGGCGACCGGGTCGCCGATGTTCTCCCAGATGATATCGACTCCGAGCCTTTTGACCTGCGTGCCGAACTCCACTATCTCGCGTATTTCGTAAGAAAGTTCTTCCGCTCCGGAGTGGACTAGGTTAGTGCGCATACGATATACAATAATCCGGATTACTTAGCGACGGCAAGCGCCTCCTCAAATTTGACCGACAGGAGTTTGGACGCGCCGTCGGCGCCCATGGTGATGCCGTAGAGCACGCCGGCGCGGGACATGGTCTCGCGGTTGTGGGTTATCAAAATCAACTGCGACTTCCGCGACAGTTTTTCTATCATATCGCCGTAGCGCCGCGAGTTGGCCTCGTCGAGCGCGGCGTCGGTCTCATCCAGTATCAAAAACGGCGGCGGGTTGACCTGCGACATCGCAAAGATAAGCGCGATAGAGGTGAGCGCGCGCTCGCCGCCCGAGAGCATATGCAGACCCTTGATGCGCTTGTGCGGCAGGGAGATATTTATTTCGATCCCCTCCTGTGTTTCTATATTTTCTTCATCATCCGCCGCCTCGGCTCTGAACTTCTGCTCTTTAGTAATCTCAAGCGACGCGGTGCCGCCGCCGAACATCAGCTTAAACAGCTCGCTGAACTCTTTGTTTATCAGGCCGATGCCGTCGCCAAAGCGCGTCTCGAGCGTTTTTGTCAGTTCGTCTATAAGAGTGCGCAGCGATGCGGCGCTTGCCTCCAGGTCGGCGAGCTCGCGCTCTAAAAAGCTGTCGCGCTCCACGGTTTCCCGGTGCTCTTTAATAATCTCGCCGCTGTTGCCTAAGCCCGCTTCCTCCAAACGGATTTTGAGGCGCTCCAACTTGCGGCGGCGGTCCTCTTGGGCAGAGCGCGGCTCGTCCTCAAAAACAACCTCCGCTTTTTCATACTCAGGAATGCGGCCCGTAAGCACGCTCGCCTCCCGCAACTCCTCCTTAAAACGCGCCTCTTCTGCCGCAAAAATCTCCTCCCGCGCCCGCAGAGCCGAGAGAACGGCCTCCAGCTCGCTGCGGCGTGCCATCGCGGCAAAGAGCTCGCGCTCCGCGTCGCGGCCGGCATCCTTCTCGCTCTCTATTTTTTTGCGCAAAGCGGCGACCTCTTTGTGCACGTGTTCCTCCTCGGTCTGCAGATTTTTTAGCTCATGTTCGAGCTTTTTCTTTTTTTCCTCCAGATGCGCGGGGTCTTCGCGGCGGGCGGCATCAACAAGCTTTTGCAAAAATCCGCGCGCAAGCGCGATGAGCTCTGCAAGCTTCGAACCCTCGGCCAGTTTTAAAATCTGCTCGCCGAAGTCGCGCGCCTCTGCAGCCGGCACGGTGCCGCCGGCCTCGCCCGCGATGCGGGCATGCGCGCGCAGCTCGCCCTCGATGCTCCCCAGCTCGCGGAGCATGGTCTCGCGCCGCCGCGCTGTATCGCGTCCGCGGCTCTCCAGTCCTATCAGCTCGCCGGTGCCGGCGTCATTTTTTTTGCTTAAGCTCGCGCGCAGATGCTCTATTTTTTTACCCAGCCCGGCATGCTCGCTCTTTGGTCCGCGCTCTTCGTTAAGGACCGCGCGTTCCGTCTGCAAGTGGACGCTCTCGCGCTTGAGGTACTCGGCATATGCCACAGACAGGTCGTCGCGCAGTTTTTGCGCATCCTCTATTTTTTTAACCTGCGAGGAAAGAAACTTAAGGTGGGGCGCAAGCTCGCGGCGCAGAGCCGCCACCTCGCGCATGTTCTCGCCCGTCTTATCCAGTTTGCGCTCCGCTTCCTCGCGCTTGTACAAAAACGCGGTCAGGCCCAGCGCGTCTTCTATCATCTCCCGGCGCTCGCGCGCGGAAGACGAGAGTATACGGTCCGCCTCGCCCTGCGAAATAATATGATGTCCAGACGCGCCGATGTTTGCCTGGCTCAAAAGCTCGGACACGTCGCGCAGGCGCACCTGCGAACCGTTCAACAAATAGTCGTTGACGCCGCCGCGATGCACGACGCGCTCGATAGACACCTCGTCAAAGTCCAAGTTCAGCGCGCGGTCGGCGTTGTCGAATACCAGCTTTACTCCCGCGCGCCCCGCGCGCGGCGAGCTTCCCGAACCGTTCCATATCAAATCCTCGCCGCGCTTGCCGCGCATGCTCTTCATCGACTGCTCGCCGAGCACAAAGCGGAACGACTCCGCAATGTTGGACTTGCCCGAGCCGTTCGGGCCGACAATCGAGGTAATAGACGTGCTGAAATCGAGCGCCGTTTTTTTGGCAAAAGACTTAAACCCCGATAGTTCTATCGATTTCAGCCGCATCCCCCTTATTCTAGCAAGAAAAAAGCCCCGCTGTATGCGGGACCTGACACCTATGCCTCGCCCTCGACCGTGGAGAGGGCATGCACGGCATCGAGCGATTCTTTGCCCGATTTGCCCGCCCAAAGGACGTAGTTGAAAGCCGGATAATGCGTTTCGCAGTCGTCTACCGCAGTCTGCAGCAGTTGCGCGCATTGCTCCGAAGTCGGCCGGAGTTCTCCGGGAAATAGTAGTCCGTGGCGGAAAAGGACAAGCCCTTTCTCCGGCCACAGGTCAAAATGTCCAACCCATAGTTTTTGGTTGATAAGACTGATGAGTTCCTTTGTCTGCGTGAGGCGGTGAGGCACCACCTTCAGTTCAAAACTGCAGGCAAGATGCAGGACATTTGTTTCCGGTAACCAGGTAAACGAAACCTGGTAGTCGGCCCACTTCCCCGTTGCCACAATTGATATTTCATCCTGGTCATCGCGCTCGAACGGCCAGTCATTATTTTGAGCCAGAGTTTCAACCACACTCAGCGGATCATTGCCGGACATGGAACCTCCTGCTTTTTTGAGATTCGGAACCTCTAATACCACTCTCGCATTACCACCCCTTTTTGTCGAGGGCTTCGCGCGCGGCGGACTGCTCGGCCTCCTGTTTTGATTTGCCGTCGCCTTCCGCCACAAGCTTGTCTTTGACGTACACGCCGACGATAAAGTGTTTGTCGTGGTCGGGGCCCGTCTCGCGCAGCACCGCGTAGCTGGGCGTCACGCCGTCTACCTCCTGCACCTTTTCCTGCAGGGCCGATTTGGCGTCCTGCCAGAGGCGCTGTTTGACTATCTCCTCTATTTTTGGAAAGAGGTTCTTGCCGATAAATTTTTTAGCCTCGTCGTACCCTTGGTCTATATAAATCGCGCCGACCAGCGCCTCGAACGCGTTAGCCAGCAGGATATTGCGCGCGCGGCCGGTGTCTTTGGCCTCGCCGCGCGACAACAGAAGAAAGTCGTTCATGCCGATGTTGTTCGCCACTTCGGCGCAGGTGACCGCGTTGACCAGTGCGGCGCGGTAGGCGGTCAGGTCGCCCTCCGCGTGCTGCGGATATTTTTCGTACAAAAAGTGCGTGGCAATGAGCTCGAGCACCGCATCGCCCAAAAACTCGAGCCGCTCGTTGTGGCCGGTAACCTCGCCGCGATGCTCGTTGATGTAGGAACGGTGCGTAAAAGCCTGACGCAAAAGCGCCGGGTCGTTGAACTGCAGCCCGAGCTCGGACTGGAATGTATTAAAGTCTTTCATGGTATTTATTTTGTAAGTTTTGCGACTGCTTTTTGTATAAGAGGAAGCATGTCTTCGTAAAAGTTGAGTTCGAGCGCGTCTGCGAGCCTAAACCAGCGCGCGTCGTCCAGCCCGCCCTTTTGCTCGAGCTTGACCTCGGCAAACGGCGACTCCGCCAAAAAGTAGGTGACGTGCTTGCGCTTTTTGCCGGTCGCCGGGTCGCTCGCGACGTACTCGTTCTCCCCTATCTTTTCGATAATTTTTATATCAAGGCCGAGCTCTTCTTTTATCTCGCGGATGGTGCCCTCCTCTGTTGTTTCCTTGGCTATCTCCGGAGCATCGCCGATTTTGCCCTTGCTTAAAGTCCAGTGGCCGAAGATGTCATGCACCAGCGCCACATAGACATCCTTGCCCTGCTTGGCGTAGACGACCGCGCCGCCGAGGCGCTGGACCGGCATGTCGGCATACGGTATGTCCTTTTTCTTTTTTGAGACCTCGTCTTTGCCGGGCTCGCCGAGCTCTTTGTACACGGCGCCCAAGACGCCGTTGACGAAGCGGCCGGAATTCTCCCCGCCGAAGCTTTTCGCGAGCTCTATGGCTTCGTTGATGGCCACCTTGGCGGGCACCGCCGCGCGGTCGGCAAAAAGCAGTTCATACAGCCCTAACCGCAGTACATTGCGGTCTACCGGCGCAATGCGCTCGAGCGGCCATTCCGGAGCGGCTTTAGTTATAACAAGGTCGAGGTCGGTTTGCCGGCCGATTGCGCCGGTGAGCAAAGCTTCCATAAAAGGAAGGTCGCCGGCGGCAGGAGCAAACTCGCTGACGTTGCGGCGCAGGGCGTCACGGGCAGTATCAGGCGGCAATGAACGGAAGTCCCACTCAAAGAGTGTTTGGAGAACGACTGAGCGTGAGAGGTGCCTGTTGGCCATGGTTATGTAAGAGAACGAACCGGGGAACCTATACTAACGATGCAAAACTCAATGCCGAACTATGCGGTCGGACTACTTCGACGCCTGAGCTTTGTCTCCTTTCTTGGCGCGGCGGGCAGATTTGGCCGCGGCCTTTGCCGCGAAGTCCGTAACCACCCTGCCACGGTAGCGGCCGCATGCGGCGCATGCGCGGTGGGACACCCGGGGAGCCCCGCACTCGCATACCGCGAGCTTTTGGGCCACGAGCGCGTGGTGCGAACGGCGGTTTGCCGTGTGCGCACGCGTATGTCTCATCCTTACTACCATACCGATACCCTAGCATATAGGCCATAAAAAGTAAAAACCCGCCCGTGCATTGTGCAGGGCGGGGGTAGGTTAGGCGTGAGCGGCTGCTTCTTCTTTTTGTGTGTACAGACCGCAGGCGGCGATGGTGAACGGTGCCGGAATCCAGCCCATGTCTTTGCGCTTGGAGCAAATCGCGTGGCCGGTTGCCGGACACACGGTATATTTGTGCACCTTGCACGAAGCGCACAAGACTGATTTTCCTTCCTTTTTCGCCTTTTTCATCCGAGCTCGAGACTCCACACAAATTGGCTCCCGAGCTAAAGGCTTCTTCGGTAATTCTTCTTTCTGCACGGTACTTCCCTAGAGTCTGACTGTTTCTTTTTACGCGGCTGCTACTAACCGCCTGCTATTGTGCCTCGCTTTCTATCATCTTGCAATACGAGCGGCGGTGGATATCGCACAGGCCGAATGTGTTGATTGCCTCCATATGTTTTTTGGTGCCGTAGCCTTTGTGCCGCGCAAAATCATACTCGGGATATTTTTTAGAAATTTTTTTCATAAACCGGTCGCGTTCGACCTTTGCCGCGATTGACGCCAGCGATATTTCCGGCTCGTTTTCATCGCCGCGGATAATTGTTTTTTGTCTGTACTCTTTTGGAGCACTCAGTAATCCGTCTAACAACACCTCTACCGTGCGATGTTTTGGCGCCAAGGTTCTCACTCCAAAATGTACCGCGCGCGCTACAGATTTTGTGATTCCCTTTTTATCAATAACCCGATGCGAAGAAAAGACTACGATAAACGCTAGTCTTTTCGACTTCACCAAAACTTGCATCTTTGCGTAAATCTCCTCTCTCTTCTTTTCTGAAAGTTTTTTTGAGTCCTTGAGGCCCGGAAAATGCCGGGCAAAATCGAACGTGGCCGCGACAGCCACGACACCGACCGCAACCGGCCCGGCAAGAGGCCCCCGCCCCGCCTCATCCACCCCTATAATGACGCGCGCCATTGCCGTGAGTATAGCAAAAAGAAAAAGGCGGCCATTTTCAGGCCGCCTGCGTCACAATCCCAGTCGCCGCGCGACTTGCGCGGCAGTCAGGTACTCCGGGACAGTAGTGCCGTACCTGACGGCATTGTGGAACTCCTGCTTGGGCTTATCGGGATATTCCTTTGACTCGTAAGACTCGTAAGCGAAGGGTGCGTCGGGAGGATTGCGTTCGCTCCAAACGACGCGCGTATAGATGTTGGGCATATATATGCCGGCCCCGCATCCAAGCACTATCTCGAGTATCGACGAATCGTGGCCCATAACATGGACATACTCATTGAGTTCCACCGCATACTTAAACTTGGTATGGCCGCGGTCGGCGGTCACCAGCCTTTCGATCTCCTTACCCCAGGCCGCTATAAGTTCCTTCATAACGCCTCCGTCTGTTGTCTAAAGCCACACTACCCAAATTCGCCCGGGCGGGCAAGCAAAAGAAAAAACGGCCTTTTTAGGGGCCGCTTCGTTCGTTTAACCTTTGCTTCCGCCCATGCGCCACCAGGACCGCTCCGCCTTGAGATAGAAGGCAGCGGACAGCGCGAGGGCAAAGAGCGAAAAGGCGAGGATGATACTGAAGGCCAATCCTGAGATTGGCGACGGTTGTGGCACGGTGTAGACGAAGCTGCCCCCGACCACACCAATTGCACCGAGGAAACCGAATATAGTCGAGTCACGAAACGGCACCGGCGTTGTGTCGAAACGCTCCTTGAGCTTCCCTGCCGCGACGGATATTACCATCGGGATGATGACCATCTCGAAACCGTGTGCAACGAGAAGCTTCTGCACTTCGGCATTTTGCATCACGAAGATTTCGGCGCTGAGATAGACCGGAATCATCGCAAAGCCAAGATAACACCCGGCGGATTCGATGAAATTTAGGAACGCCCTCATGGCACACTCCTTTGCGGTTGCTTCTAGCACCACAATAGCGCCGTTCGCTCAAGGGAGCAAGGGCGGAGTATACTCATTTTATGTCCGAGAAATTCGTACCCCTGCATGTACATTCGCACTACTCTTTGCTTAAGGCTCTGCCTAAAATACCGGAGCTGGTTGCCAAGGCCAAGGCGCAGGGATGCACCGCTTTGGCGCTGACCGACATCGACAATTTGTACGGCGCGATTGAGTTTTATAAAGAGTGTAAGTCGGCCGGCATCAAGCCTATCATCGGGCTGGATGCAAAAATGGAAGGCGGCGCGCGCAAGCTCCTGTACGCCGCCGACCAGAGCGGCTACAAAAACCTGCTGGCACTGGTGACCCTATCGCACCTCACGGACGCGCAAGGTACGCCCATTACACAAGCGATGTTGGACGAGCACTCGCTCGGGCTCGTTATTGTTGACCCAAAAGACCCTGCGATAGCCCTGCCGGAAATATATTATCTCGAGCCCGATGACCGCCGTGCATGGGAGGTGATGCGCGCGATAGAGAACCGCGGCCCGCAGGACGGTAATGTCGCGGAGGAAGACGAGGCGTACTTTTTCCCCACCGCCGCCGCGATTGCCAAAAAATATACACAGGAACAAATAGAAAAAACATCCGCAATCGCCGGACAGTGCAACTTGGAGCTTGAGTTGGGCAAGTGGGTGTTCCCCAACTTCCCCATTCCGGCCGGCTCAACGTACAACGACGAACTGCGCGTACTTATAGAAGAAGGAATAAAGAGGCGTTTTATCGCCGCCACCCCCGAGGTGCGCGAGCGCGTTGAGTACGAGTACAACATCATCACCACCAAAGGCTACGCGCCGTACTTTCTTGTCGTCGCCGACCTGCTCGCCTTTGCAAGGCAAAACGGCATACTGACCACCATCCGCGGCTCGGTTGCCGGCTCGCTTGTCACCTACGTCACCGGCATTACGAACGTAAATCCGCTCGAGTACAAGCTCCCCTTCGAGCGCTTTCTCAACCCTGAGCGCCCCTCGGCGCCCGACATCGACATGGACTTTGCCGACAACCGGCGCGATGAGGTTATCGAGTACGCCAAAAAGAAATACGGCACCGACAACGTCGCGCAGATAGGAACCTTTGGCACCATGCTCGCGCGCGGCGTCGTACGCGACGTCGCGCGCGCGCTGGGCTACGCCTACGGCATCGGCGACCGCATCGCCAAGGAAATCCCCTTCGGCTCGCAGGGCTTCCCCATGACGCTGGAGCGCGCGCTTGAGGAAAATCCGGAGCTTAAAAAAATCTACGACAACGAGGAGGACGCGAAAGAAATAATCGACCTGGGCCGCAAAATAGAGGGCTGCGCGCGCCACGTCGGCGTGCACGCGGCGGGCGTCGTGATGTCGCCCACGCCGCTTGTCGACTACACGCCGCTGCAGTTGGACCCGAAGGGAGGCAAAATAATAACCCAGTATGACATGTACTCGATAGAGGACGCGGGGCTGCTTAAGTTCGACTTCCTCGGCATCCGCAACCTCGCCATTTTGGCCGACGCGGTGCGGATTGTGGAGAAGACCCGCGGCATGAAGGTGGATATAGAAAACGTGCCGGTCGACGACAAAAGAACCTTCGAGATGCTGGCGCGCGGCGAGACCGAAGGGACCTTCCAGCTTAACGGCGCGGGGATGACCCGCTATCTTAAAGAGCTCAAACCCTCCAGCATCCACGACATCAACGCGATGGTCGCGCTCTTCCGCCCCGGACCCATGGAGACCATCCCCATGTACATCGAGCGCAAGCACAACCCCGCGCTCATCCACTACCTCGACCCGCGGATGAAGGAGTATCTCGACTTTTCTTACGGCGTCATCGTCTACCAAGACGATGTTTTGCTGACCGCGATTACACTCGCCGGATACAGCTGGCTCGGCGCCGACATGCTGCGCAAGGCCATGGGCAAAAAAATTCCGGCGGTTATGCAGGCCGAAAAAGAAAAATTGATTAAGGGGTTTGTCGACTACGGCAAGCTCACGTTCAGCTTGGCGGAAAAACTGTGGAAGCTCATCGAGCCGTTTGCCGCGTACGGGTTCAACAAGGCGCACGCGGCGAGCTACGGCAAGGTCGCCTACCAAACCGCGTATATGAAGGCTAACTTCCCCGTCGAGTACATGGCGGCGGTGCTTACGGCGGAGTCCGGCGACGTCGACACGGTCGGCATCATGGTCGCCGAGTGCAAGCGCATCGGCATACCGGTTTTGCCGCCGGATGTCCAGATCAGCTTCGGCGACTTTACCGTGCTCTTGGGCGCCACCAAAGAACGCACCGAAAAAGCGGCGGTGCTTGCCGCGGGAGTGTCGGAAGACTCGATACGCTTCGGACTCAACTCCATTAAAAACTTCGGTCGCGGCGTCGCCGAGGCGATTATTACCGAGCGCAAAGCAGGCGGGCGGTTTATTTCGTTATCCGACTTTCTGCGGCGCGTTACCGACCAGAACCTGAATAAAAAAGCGCTGGAAAGCCTGATCAGGTGCGGCGCGCTCGACTCGCTTGGCGAGCGCGGAGCCATGCTCGCGTCTATCGAACTCCTGCTGGAGTATCATCGCGGACAAAAAGGAGGCTCGAGCGACTCTTTGTTTGCGGGGCTCGGGGGGAGTAGCGATCTAATACTGCCGGCGGCCCCGCCGGCGCCGCTCGGAGAGAAACTAAAATGGGAAAAGGAGCTCTTGGGGTTGTACGTATCCGGGCATCCGCTCGACCAGTACAAAGAAAAACTGAAAAAACGCTCCATGAGCATCGGCGAAATTAAAACTAAGACCATGCCCGGCGCGACCACTGTTGTGGCCGGCATGGTGGAGGACGTGCGCGTGATACTCACCAAGAGCGGCGACCAAATGGCGTTTATCAAGCTGATGGACGAAACCGGCTCAATCGAGGCGGTCGTATTTCCAAAAAGTTTTGTCGAGTATAAAAATATGTTAAAACCCGAGAGTTGTATAGCGCTCAAAGGACGGCTCTCCAACCGCAACGGCGAATTGAGCCTTGTTGCAGAAGCGCTGAAAGCATTGTAGAATAGTCGAGGACTCTATGAACCTCGGGAGACAACAGTGACAGTCACAAGACTTGATACCCCTATGGGGAAACAGCTTCGACGAGAATTCGAAAAGCTCGTCGAAGCAGGACGCCAAGGCCACACCGGCGACATTGTCGCCCGCAGCGATATTAACTTAGCCTCGGCGATGACCGAAGGGCTGCCGGACGGGCCGCTGCCGGCAAATGCCACCAATCAAAAGTAGCTAAGTAACCCTGCGCCGCGTTGGTGCAGGTTTTTTATTTTTGGGGTAGGATATGAATATAGTTATGGAAGAGCGCGACCACAAGAAACTGGGTCCGGAGCTGGAGCTTTTTTATATTGACCAAGTTGTCGGCAAGGGGCTCCCGATGTTTTTACCTAAGGGCGCGACGGTTAAGCGCGAGCTTGAAAATTTTGTTATCGAAGAGGAGACAAAGCGCGGGTACCAACACGTACATACGCCGGATTTGGCGCGCTTGGAATTGTATGAAAAAAGCGGGCATTATCCGCACTACAAAGACTCTATGTACGCGCCTATCGAGATAGACGACGAAAAATTTATGCTCAGGCCGATGACCTGTCCGCACCATTTCCAAATGTATTTATCCAGTCCGCACAGCTACCGCGAACTGCCTATGCGCATAGCGGAATTGGCTCAACTGTACCGCTACGAGCAGTCCGGCGAGCTGATGGGCTTACAGCGCCTGCGCACTTTCTGCCTTGCTGACGCGCACATAATCTGCGCCTCCGAGCAACAAGCCGCCGACGAAATAAGCGGCGCACTCGACCTTATCGAGCATATGGCAAACGTATTCGGACTCAAACTGGGTACCGACTACCGGTACCGGCTTTCGCTGGGCGACCGCGCAAATACCGAAAAGTATTACAAAAACGACGCCGCATGGGAAAAGAGCGAGGATTTGCTGCGCGAGGTTATGCAGAAACGCGGCTGCGAGTTTGAGGAGGCAAGGGATGAAGCGGCGTTCTACGGTCCGAAAATCGACATACAAATGAAGAACGTAAACGGAAAAGAAGACACTGCTTTTACCTGCCAGTACGACTTCTGCATGCCGGACCGTTTTGACTTAAGCTACACCGGCGAGGATGGAACAAAGAAGCGCGCGTTTGTCGTGCATCGCTCATCTATCGGCGCTATAGAGCGCATCATGGCTTTTCTTATAGAAAAATACGAAGGAGCCTTCCCCACCTGGCTCGCGCCGGTGCAGGCGCGCGTGCTCCCTATCGGCGAGGCGCATCAAGCATTTGCGCGCGAGGTTGCGGCACAACTAAAAGCCGCCGGGATACGCGCGGAGCTCGATGACAGCAACGAAAGCCTGGGCAAAAAAATCCGCGACGCCAAAAAAATGAAAGTCCCCTACCTGCTGGTTATAGGCGACGCGGAAGTCGCGGCCGGCACCGCAACGCTCGAGGGCAGGAACGGAAAAGTCGGAGCCCTTTCGGTCTCCGACATAATCCAAAAACTAAAGGAGGAAATTACTTCGCGCGGTTAATCTGGGCCTGTATAAACGGGTCGATACCGGTGAGTAGCGGAGCGGAATTCTGACGGACAAAAGTCTGGCCCGCCGGAGTCGCCCGAAGGGCGCCGGAGGACGGGAGATCCGAGGACTTTTGGACGGCAGAATTCTGCGTAGCACCGCCCGTAAACCACGCGGCGATTTTGTTGTGCACTTTCTTTACCACAATCAAGTACGCGGCAAACAAGCACCACAGCACCAGGAAGCCCCAGTACAGCGCCGTGCCGACAGGCCCGAGCTCAAGACCGGTGTACGGCACCGCCGCGAGCGTCACGTACGGAGTGTTGTTGTAGGCGATAGGACGCGGTGCTACGCAGTTAGGGTAGACGCCGGAGTAACCGCTCGGGCAGTAGTGAACTACCGGAGGTACACAGTTCGGGTACGTGCCGGTGTAACCGCTCGGGCAGTATTGAACCGGAGGGACACAGTTAGGGTACGTGCCGGTGTAACCTGATGGGCAGTATTGCTGCGGCCAAGAGCAATTGGGGTACGTACCCGTCATGCCCTGCGGGCAGTACTGAGTCTGCTGAGCAATCTGTCCGCCGATAGTGATGACGTTATTGTTGACGTTGTTGTTGTAGGAGCTCTGGGACTGCGCTTGAGACTGGTTTTGGGACTGGCGATTGCCTCCGCCGCCAAGAGTCGAACCTCCGGTAAACCCGCCGCCACCGAATCCGCCCATGCCGCCAAAACCGCTGCCGTAGTCGGAAAAGCCGGAGTCGGGGTAATAATCACCATAGCCGTAATCACTGGCGTAATAGTCGCCGTACCCAAAATCACTACCTCCAAAATCGGAGGCGTAGTAATCGCCGTATCCAAAATCACTACCTCCAAAATCGGAGGCATAGTAATCGCCGTAGCCATAGTCACCAAACAGATCGGCCGCCTGCGCTTTAGGCGCTACGGCGAACAATACGGCAACCAAAAGAAGCGCCGCGAGAGCGATGCTGATGTTACGAAAAGCGCTGTTGATAATACTATTCATATAATTTTTTGTCTCCTACACTAATAATCTCAATACCCACGCTCCGGGCTCAAAATAATTAGATTGAGCTCAGAGTACGAAAATTGAAAAAATGTGCGGTGGCATGGTACAAGAACCATGCCACCGAGCACATATACTGCTTCTATCTGCAATCAAACTGGCAACGGACTCCACGGCCGTTCGGAGTCGGTCCGCAGCGTTCGCTGCGAACCAGTTGCCTCGGCGGATTACAGGCTCCGGTGTTGCCTCCGATATTCCGGAGATTGTAGTCCTTGCCGCGGGAACGCACATGATGCGACTCGGCCGCCACATTGTCGAACGAACGGTATGCCGGCGTGTTTTTCCGATAGCTGGCCGGCTTCGCCTTGGTGTCGTCCTCGTTGCCGTTAACACCGTTAACGCGCCAGTCGGGGTCGTAACAATCCCACGTCTGTTCACGGAACTCCTTTTCCTTAAGAGCTTCCAGTTTTTTGGCGGCGCCATCACGGCCTGCGGGAGTCATGGCAGTAAGACCCTTGCAGTATTTGGCCGCAACGTTGAAACGCGTCGACTGACCGGCGTAATCGCCCGGAGCAAGCTCTTCTTTGGGCGTAGGCGTCTGCGCAGCGGCAGTGACCGTAGTAGCCAACACAGTCAAAGCCGCGATAGCAAGGCGTAGTTTCGTCATTTCAGCCTCCTTTGTTGCGATGTCCGAGGACAGTCGGGCCACCTCGGCCCCAAGCTCAGTAATCTGTCTGGCGTCAGACTGCACCAGACTCAGTTTTTTGTCAAGCTCTGCAATTTGGGCCTGCAGAGCCTTGTTGTTGCGGCTCTGCTCCTCGCCCAGCCGCGCCGCTAGGCGGCCAGGCTCGTCAGAAAAGACGCGGGCAGATTGTACGAGACAAGCATCCCGCCGCAGAGCGCGCCGAGCGCCAATGCGACGAGGAACGTCACGCCGAGCTTCGAAAGGCGATCCTTCCAGACCGGAATCTTTGCGGCCAGGCCGGCATGCGCGGCATTTAGTTCCGCTTCGAGCGCGTCGGCGCGCCGCTTTTCGGCAACAGCCGCTTGGTCGCTTATTTCGACACGCTGCTTCAATCGCTCCATAGTGGAGATAGTTTTGTTGAGGATTTCATCCACTTGTTTGTGGGGCTCTCGAAAATCCAGGTCAGCCATGACACGCGTCCTTTTCTGTTTTTGCGGGATGATTTGAAGCACGGTACTGCTCTGCCGGCCACTGTAGACCGGCAAACCTAAAGAATTTATGAACTTTTCATTTACAGCTCATAGGCTCCTTTAAACTCCGCCGTTACCACAAAACGGTCCGATTTGGTGCCAAAGGAGTCGCACGTAACCAGCGTAAGGAACTTACCCGTTGCCGGCAGTTCTATCACATCCTCGGTTGCGTTGGCAAGGCGCACGCCAGTTACCGTATAGCGGTATTCGGTAGTGTCCGAATAGACGCTCACCGTCTCCCCCGCTTTAAGTTTTTGGATGCCGTTGAACGCTTTGTAGTTTTGGTTGCGCACAATCGGCAAGTAGCTCGAGTGTCCGAAGATAAGCACGGTGCCCTCCTCGCCCAGACGCGCCGATGTCGGATAACGCACCGTGCCGCCAAGCAGCGCGGCGTCGAGCGCAGCAACGTCGGTAGCGTCGGGATTGGCGACTGTTTTATCGAGCCCGATAGATTTGGCGACGATGCGTACCGGCAACTCCAGAGTTTGTACATCCGGTATTTTAGGTACGTCTTGCGTCCCGATAGGGTTTTGATTTTTCAACGGTTCCGGAAGCGCGTCCACTGCCGCCAGAAACACAAAAGCAAGCGCAAAAAGCGCCACAAAGGTAACCGCAAAGGCCGTAGACTGTTTAGCCATGCATTGCAATATACCACATTTTTTAATAGGGTCAACTTGCATACTTGACAAATAAATGGCATGATGCTACCCTTGCAACTGCATTATATGACCCACAAAACTACATTCCAGGAGAACGCCATGCGCGTTATAGCCGTTATCGGCCTTATTGCCGTGCTTTTGCTCGGCGCGTGGGGCATTATCCAGCTCGCCTTTTTTATCCCTACCTTCCTTAGCAACATAGGCGGTTCTCTTGCTCCTAAAAATCAGGTAGCTCAAGTTGCCACCACCACCGTGCAGACGCCAATCGTGCAGACTCCGGCGGTTGTCGCTCCGGCGCGGGAAACGCAAAAGCCGGTGGTTAAAAAGCCGGCCGCCAAACCCGCGGCGGCGACATACGTTGCCAGCCCCAAACCGTACACTACCCTTTACGGCTATCCGGACCTGCAGGTACGCATGCTCGCCAATCCGAGCGTCGCGCGCGGCGGACAGGTCTCCATACAATTTGTTATCGAAAACGTCGGCACCAACATTGTCCCTGCCAACTGGTTCTTTACTGCGAGCCTCCCGTACTCGCCGGTCTACACCTATCAGTCGCCTGTTCAGCAGGCGCTGTACCCCGGCGACAAAATTGTTTACACGCTCGGCTATGTCGCGGACTACCAATCTCAGTATCAATACGACGGCGGGTACGGTTGGAGTTATCCGTACTGGACATTGGACCAGTCGCAAGCATACGGCCAAATGTCGACCGTCTCTATAAACGCCGACCCGTACAATCTTATCTACGAGCTGAACGAAAATAACAACACCGCCGGCATCTCCTACCAAGTCTATTAAACCCAAAACTCGGACATCGGATGTCCGAGTTTAACTACTTGACTTGCTTTATCTAACTAGATACAGTATCGCCAGATTCAACAAGGAGATATGTCATGGACAGCAGTGATATGCAGTTGGCCACCGGAATTTACGGGCCTTTACCCGGACAGTTCCTCATCGATAAGCAGCAGGCTTACGCGCTGAAAGACAACGAAATGAGCGGCATCGTATTTTGGTGCATGAGTGGCCGTGGAAAAAACGCAGTCGACAAGAAAAACGCCCCTTTGCGGAACAAATTCCCAAACACGCGGTGCAGGCGAGGGCGCAATATGAACGCGTTCGCATGCACAAATTCTTCGATCGGCTTATGCTCTTCACGCGGAATACCGAGCGCGACGGCGTCATCATCGCTGTTGGCGTTGACGAATTCTGGTACACACTCGCCACCTGGGATGCCAGCACCGAACACGTGTGGATCCCAGAGTTCGATGAGAGCAACCCAGATCGTCCTCGGCTCACGCGAACTTGCCTGGGTCGCTGATACAACGCCCCGCGCCACAAGCGCGGGTTTTTATCCACAAGACCAAAACTCGGACATCCGATGTCCGAGTTTTGGGTTATACTGATTTTATGGAGCTGTATCATGTACTCAATCGCGGCGTAGACAAACGGACAGTCGCGCAGGACGAGGAGGACCATGTCCGGTTCATGCACGATCTTTTTGTGATGAACGACAAAAAAGAAATACTGCACTCGGGGCTTGCAAGTCGGTACGTTGAAGGATCGCGCGACTTGTTGGTGCGCATACATGCATTTTGTCTAATGCCAAACCACTATCACCTGCTACTTTCCGCTGCGGTTAAAAATGGCATCCCGCAGTTTATGAAAAAGCTCAACATGGGATATGCGAAATATTTCAATGAAAAATATGAACGATCGGGTGCGCTCTGGCAAGGAAAATATAAAAAGAAATTAATTGAGCGAGACGCACACTTTTTTTATATTCCTTACTATATTCATCTCAATGCGCTCGACCTTTCGATGCCACAATGGCGAGAAGGAAAAGTGCAAAATATTTCCAAAGCTTTGGACAAACTCCGGGAATACCGATGGAGCAGCCATCTAGATTATCTTGGAAAGCCCAACTTCCCGTCCATTACCGAGCGTGAGTTTTTAGCAAGCACTATTGGCACACGTGCGCGATATGAAAAAGAAATAGGAAACATTATTAGCAGATCAGACATTGCGACAGGTAGTTTCTCGATAGAATAGAGCCCAAAACTCGGACATCGGATGTCCGAGTTTTGGGCTGGATTTAGATATCGAGGTTGGCGAGTTTGGCGTTGGACTGGATAAAGCTCTTGCGGGAGGAGACGTCCTCTCCCATCAAAATATCAAAGATTTTGTCGGCATCCTGCGCGTCTTCTATATTGACCAGTTTGAGCACGCGGTTCTGGGGATTCATCGTGGTCTCCCACAGCTCATCGGGATTCATTTCTCCCAAACCTTTGTAGCGCTGGATGGAGACCTTCTGCTTTTTTCCTTTCACTTCAACCTCCACCACCTCGGTCTCCTCATCTTCCGGATTGGCCGCCGCGGCCGCCTTCGGGTCAAAGGCGGAATCCTCCTCCACCTCGGCATCTTTTCCTATGAGAGAATTCTTTTCCTCATCGCTGTACGCGTACAAAATTTCTTTTCCTCTTTTTATTTTATACAGCGGCGGCTGTGCGATAAACAAATATCCGCCCTCGATAATAGGCTTAAAGTGCCGAAAGAAAAGCGTAAGCAGGAGCGTGCGGATGTGCGCGCCGTCTACGTCGGCATCGGTCGCGACTATTATTTTGTGGTAGCGCAGTTTGGTGATGTCGAAGATATCGCCTATGGCGGTACCCAAGCCTAATATCAAATCTTTAATCGACTGGCTCCCGAGCATTTTGTCGAGGCGCGCGCGCTCGACGTTGAGTATCTTGCCGCGCAACGGGAGTATCGCCTGGATGCGGCGGTCTCTGCCCTGCTTGGCCGAGCCGCCTGCGGAGTCTCCCTCTACGATAAAGAGCTCCGACTCCGCCGGGTCTTTGCTCTGGCAATCGGCGAGCTTGCCGGGGAGGCCAAAGCCCTCCATCGCGCCCTTGCGCAACACGGAGTCCTTGGCGGCCTTGGCGGCCTTGCGCGCCTTGAGAGCGAGCACCGCCTTGCCTATGATTGAGCGCGCGTCATCCGGACTTTCCTCGAGAAAGTGCCCGAACGCCTCGCTAAAGACCGTGTCCACGGCGCCGCGCGCCTCCATGCTCCCGAGCTTGGCTTTGGTCTGGCCCTCAAACTGTATCTCGCGCAGTTTAACGGAGACCACCGCCGCCAAACCCTCGAGCACGTCCTCGCCGGTAAAGTTCTCCTCGCTTTCTTTGAGCGCGTTGCCCTTGCGCGCATACGCATTGAGCGAGCGCGTGAGCGCCCCCTTAAAGCCGGTGATATGCGTACCGCCCTCGGCGGTGTAGATGTTGTTTGCAAACGGGAGCACGCGGGCGGACAGGTCGTCGACGTATTGCAAGGCAATCTCCACCATGACGCCGTCCTGCTCTTTTTCCACATAAAAAATGTTTTTGTGGACAGGCTTGTGCGAGCGATTGGTAAACGCAATCAGCGAGCGCAGGCCGCCCTCAAAATAAAAACTCTGCGACGGACAGTCGCGCAAAAGGTTTCTGATATAAAACTCCTCGCCTACGCCCGGCAGGGCAACCTCGCTCTTTCGCGCGTCGATAATAGTGATGCGCAAAGCTTTGACAAGGTACGCCTGCTCGCGCAGGTGCGCCACGATTTTATCAAAATCAAACTCGATGCCGCCGGTAAAAATCAACGGGTCCGGAATAAACGAAATAACGGTGCCGTGGAGTTTGGACGAGCCTATCTTTTTTATAGCCGACTTACGCTTGCCTATGGAGTATTCCTGCGCGTGCACGGCGCCGTCGCGGTGCACCTCGGCGACAAGCTTTGTCGACAGCGCGTTGACCACGGAGACGCCGACGCCGTGGAGACCGCCGGAGACCTTGTACCCTTCGCCGCCGAACTTGCCTCCCGCGTGGAGTATCGTCATGACCGTCTCGAGCGTCGAGACTTTGGTTTGTTTATGCACCTCGATAGGGACACCTCTGCCGTTGTCCGCGACGCGCACCATGTTGTCCGGAAGCAGAACAACTTCGATATCGTTGCAAAATCCGCCCATCGCCTCGTCGCGCGAGTTGTCAAAGACCTCCCATACCAAATGGTGCAGACCGTCGGGGCCCGTGGTGCCGATGTACATGCCGGGGCGGCGCCGGACGGCCTCGAGACCTTCCAATACCGTAATATCGGCAGCGCCATAACTGCCTTTTTTAGTCTTTTCCTTGGCCATATTTGCCTCTTCATTCTACCAAATATAAGGGCAAATTGGAAGGCCTGTGTGGGGAAAAGAAGCTTGCAAAATAAGGCTATTGTGGTACTATCGCGACAGACGTAACCAAGGGGGATGCCCGATGAAACAGCTAGGTCTGGCGGGGCTGGTAATCCTCGCTGTTCTCGCATTGTGTCCGGGGCTTGCCCGGGGCGATATCATCATCGTAAGAGACAGCGGCGGCCGGATTTTGGAGTACGTGGAGCGGTTTCTCCAGGTGCGCAAGTCAGGTGGAAGAGTGTTCGTCGACGGCGAGTGCGCCTCCGCGTGTACGCTTGTCCTCGGACTCATTCCGCCGGAACGGATATGTGTCACCGGGAGGGCAAAGTTTAGTTTCCACTCGGCATCAAGGCCCGACGAGAACGGCCTTCCTGTCTACAGCAAATTGGGAACTGAAGCCATGTTGGAGCTATACCCGCCCGAGATTAACCGTTGGCTTAAAAAGAACGGCGGACTTACTCCCAAACTTATATATCTTGAGGGAGCTGAATTGGCCAGGATGTACCAACGGTGCCCACCGCAGGCACTTCAAGCCCACGGACTATACTAATCGACCCCGCCCAGCTAAGCTGGGCGTTTTTTTATCTTATTTCGAAGCCTTTCGCTTTTAGGGCGGTGGAGACTTTTTCCATAATTATATTTACCTCCGCCTCGGTGAGCGTGCGGTCAAACGACTGGAAAATAATCCGGTACGCCAGGGAGGTCCGACCTTCCTTGGAGAAGGTATCGAACAATGAGATTTTGTGAGCCAACTCCCCCGCCTCGTCTTTTATCGTTTGTTGTACTTGTTGTTCGTTGTTTGTTGGCGATGTCCACATCGCTATATCGCGCACAATGTACGGGTATTTTGAAAAGTGCTCAAAACGCTTCGCTGTCGACAGCGGCAACGCCTCGTAGGCACTTGCATCTGCCGGTGCCAGTGTCTTTTCGGATGCTTTTTGCTTTTCGGTAATCGTGCCGAGCATCATCGACTCTGTGCCGTCTTTCCAAACAGTCCCTATCTCAAATAATTTAATTTCTTTAAGCCCCAGCAAATCTTTGTTCGGCTTGTTTTTGGCAAGAGCCTCCGTAAGCCCCGGCACCAAACTGTCACGCAAGTACGGTCGTACCGAGTCGACCTTGTTAAGCACCATCCGCTCGCCCTTGTCCGCAAAGACGCTCGTAAACACTTCCGAATAGCCCTGTTGCACCAACTCCTCGCGCGCGCGCTCAGCCGCAAAAAAATTCTTATTTATCTCTGTAGACATTCCATGTCTACAAGCAGGCAGAGGCACGGCGGGGATTCTGTCGTAGCCGACGATACGCCCGACCTCCTCAACCAAATCTTCGGGAATACTCAGGTCGAGCCGCTCAAACGGCACCGTTACTTCGAACACACCCTCTTGCTCTTTGTACGGCAAGCCAAGCCGCACAAATACGTCGGTGATGTCCGCACCGGTCAGCCGGGTGCCGAGCACTTTGTTTACTTTCTCCACGGTGACATTGGCGTACATCGGTTTTTGCGGCTCGGGGTATGCGTCGACAAATCCCGCCAATTCGCCGCCGGCGAGTTTTTGTATAAGCTCAACCACCGACTGCATACCAA
The DNA here is from genome assembly GCA_964363205.1 of uncultured Candidatus Saccharibacteria bacterium. Lineage (GTDB taxonomy): Bacteria > Patescibacteriota > Minisyncoccia > Phycocordibacterales > SBAW01 > GWA1-54-10. Next base: position 40,162 of record CAYIHD010000002.1, read on the forward strand.
AGGCCGCGAGCTCCGGAGATATAACCTGCTCGAAGCGCGTCGATGCATCGGTGCGCAACTTGAGAGCGGCGGCGGTCTTGCGCACCGACACGCCGTCAAAGTTAGCGGACTCGATGACTATATCCTTGGTAGATTCGTCTATAGCAGCCGGCATGCCGCCCTTAACGCCGGCAATGCCCACCGGCGCGTCTCCTGCGGTAATCACCAACATCGAGTCTTTGAGCGTGTAGCTTTTTTTATCGAGCGCAATCATGACCTCGTCGTTTTGTGCGGCGCGCACACCAAGGGCAAGGCTACCGAGTTTGCCGGCATCAAATGCGTGCAGGGGCTGGCCGAGGTTAAACATGACAAAGTTGGTCGCATCGACAACGTTGTTGATAGAACGCTGACCTATGGCCGCTAAGCGCTGTTTGAGCCACTCCGGCGACGGCCCGACTTTTACCCCTTTGATATACCCCGCGATATACCGCTTACAGAGAACGGTTCTCTGTATATCGACCGTAACCTCGGCAGTTTTAGGCAGTAAGTCAGACTTACCGGAAAGCGGGTCGTTGGCGAGAGGAATTTTTAAAATAGCCGACAATTCTTTGGCGATGCCGCGATGGCTGAGGCAATCGTGTCCGCGGTTCGGCGTCACCTTAACATCCAGCACCCAATCTTTGGGAGAATCTGATTCTCCCACTTTTTCTATACCGTCTATTTCAAAAGCATGAAAGGTGAGCGCGTCTGCAAGCGTCGATGCATCGGGCAACGGTGCGTCAAAAAATTTATCCAGCCAAAGCTTGCTTATTTTCATATCTAAAATTGATTGATGAACCGCAGGTCGGCGGAGTGCATGTACCGGACGTCGTCTATCCCCCACTTAAGCATCGCCAAGCGGTCCAGCCCCATACCAAACGCAAACCCCTGATATTTTTTAGGGTCGATACCGGCGTTTTTGAGCACAGCCGGGTGCACCATGCCGGCACCCATCATTTCTATCCATTTGTCTTTCAACTTTTCCGGAACCGCATCACCCACCAGTCGCATATCCACCTCTACGCCGGGCTCGACAAACGGAAAGAAGCTCGGACGAAAGCGTATTTCCACCTGCGCGCCTTTAAACATATTTTTTAAAAAGGATTCGAGCGTGCCCTTTAAATGCGACAGAGAAATATCTTCCCCGACCACCAACCCTTCTATTTGCGTAAACTCCGCCTCATGTGTCATGTCGGTCGCCTCGTTGCGGAAGACTTTGCCGGGGACAATCACGCGGTACGGCGGTAGGGCGCCCTTTTTTATCTGCGACTCCATGTAGCGCACCTGCACCGGAGAGGTGTGTGTGCGCAAAACATGCTCCGGCATATCCTTTATAAAAAAAGTGTCCTGCATGTCTCGGCTCGGATGGTCCTTCGGCACGTTGAGCGCGTCAAAGTTGTACCGCTCGCTCTCCAGCAGAGGCCCTTCGGCGAACGTAAAGCCCATATCAAAAAATATTCTGTTGGCCTCGCGTATAAGAGATGCTATCGGATGAATACTGCCCATCGGATTAAAGTATCGCTCAAAAAGCGTCAAAATGCTATACTGGCACGGTATGGATGCGGGGGCGCTCGGCCTTTATGTATGCTTGTTCATCGCCCTCTACTTTGAGGTTTTTTTGATGATCTCATTTTTTGAGAAGCGGCCGTCAAAAAAAGACGCTTCTCTGCCGGAGCGCTACCCCGTGGTATCGATGCTGGTGCCGTGTTTTAACGAGGAAAAGACGCTCGCGGGCACGATAGAGTCGCTGTTGGCGATGCACTACCCCAAAGATAAGCTCGAGATAGTGGTGATAGACGACGGCTCGCGCGACAACACCGCAACAATAGCGCGGGAATATGCTCAAAAATATCCTGCCCAAGTCAGCTTCCTCCAAAAGGAGAACGGCGGCAAATACACCGCGCTCAACCTCGGTATAGAAAACTCGCGCGGCGAAATAATAGGATGCCTCGACGCGGACTCCTTTGCGGCGCAAGACGCGCTTATGGAGGCGGTAAAAATGTTCGGGAGCGACGCAGGGGCAATGGCCATCACTCCGGCGATGCAGGTCTACCAGCCGCGCAAAATGCTGGAGCTCATGCAGTCGGTCGAATACACATTCGGCATCTTTTATAAAAAAATGTTCGACAACCTGTCCGCCATCAACGTCCTGCCGGGACCCTTTTCGATGTATAAGCGCGAGGTGTTCGAAAAAATAGGCATGTTTAAGCACGCGCACAATACCGAGGACATGGAAATAGCTTTCCGCATGCACGCCAATGGCCTGCGCATCGTCAACGCGCACACGGCGTATGTATATACCACGGTGCCCAAAACGGTGCGCAGCCTGCTCAAGCAGCGCGTACGATGGTCGCAAGGATTCCTGCAGAACGCACGCGACTACAAGTTTATGTTTTTTAGGCGCAAGTACGGCAACTTCGGGATGCTCGTGCTGCCGTTTGCGCTCAGCGCTTTTATATCCGGTATTTACGCGGCTTTGTATGTAGGGTACCGGTTTATATCGCTCGGCGCGGAGCGCATCATCGACCGCTTTACGACTGGCGTCCCGTTTGTACTCCCCCACCTGCCAACAATAGACCTGTTCTCTATTAACATGGGAATGATGTCGTTTGTCATCGCCGCGGTGATAGCCCTGACGCTCGTTGCCATCTGGATAGGCAGCATCATAGCCAAGACGCGCCTCGGCCCCAAAGCGTTTCTTGCGTATTTTGCTTTTTTTGGACTGCTTGCACCGCTGTGGCTCATCCGCGCCGCTTGGGGCGCGGCACTTGCGCGGGAGAGCGCTTGGAGATAGTGTAGGAAAAGCTTTTTTATAAAACCTAGGCGGGGGCGGCCAAAGGGAACACTTTGGGGTTAAGGGTTTTTAAAAAAGCTTTTCCGGAACTCATTACATGCAATCACAAAAATACATACTCACCTTCGTTATAACAGCGGCAATATTTGCCACCGCCTTTTATATCGCCAACAAGTTCGACGCGCAGCGCGTCGCCGACATACGCGCCACGCAGGAGGCCGTGTCGATAAATATCCTCTCGCTCGAAACCCAGTTTGACCTGCTCGGCAGTCTTTCGTGCTCAACCCTTTCGGACAACCTGGTACTCTCCGACGAGCTCAACACGCTCGCCGCGCGCCTCTCTGTCGCGGAGGAAAACCTCGGACACGACAACGCGGAGGTTATATCGTTAAAAAAACAATACTCCCTGCTCGAGATCAAAGACTATCTGCTGATGCAGGAGATAAGCGGCAAGTGCGCCAAGTTTAAGCCGATATACATACTCTACTTTTACTCCAACCAGGGCGACTGCGCCGACTGCAGCAAGATGGGCGACGTCTTTACCTACCTGCGGCAAACCTATCCGGGCTTGCGCGTATACTCGTTTGACTACCACCTCGACCTCTCGGCTCTGCGCACGCTTATCACCCTGCGCAAGATAAACGAAAGCAAAGGCCTGCCGGCGTTTGCGGTCAACACCAAGTCGCCGGTCTACGGCTTTAAAACCCTGCAAGAAATGCAAAAACTTATTCCGGAACTAAAAACCCTCGCCACATCAACGCCGATACAGTAATTTTGGAGCCAGCGCGAGGAATTATTGGGCTTCAAATTTGCTGTTTTTATATTCCCAAGCAGGAATCAGGCTAGCATAGCGTTTTTCCAATTCTAAATATTCATCTTTTAAAATAACCTCTAATTTGAGATTTTTATAGCGTTCTCTGAACTTTTTGTCGCGCTCGATAGAATATTTCCACCAAAAATTCTTTACCTCTACATACGTATCAGTTTCGGGTAGATAAAAATCCGGAGTATAGTTTTGTCCTCCTATATCGAATACTCGCGGCGCGTACTTCCACTTAACTCCCAGGTGTTTATACAGGCGAGCCATATTTGCCTCCCACCTGCTGTAGAAATAAATCGATGGATGAACGTCTTTTCGAACACCAGCCTTTCCTCGAGAGGCTCGGGGCGAAGTCGGCTTACTGCCGACAACGCGCATCAAGCAAGCATTACTGCAGTATTTTGCTTTCTTCCATGGCAAAGAAAGGAATTTCTTCTTACAAAGACCGTTGTGGCAAACAACCTCAACGCGAGGGACTTTTATTGTCCCCTTATATGGATTTGGATTACCCAGAAGACTGTTGGAAATCTTTTTCTTCGTTTCTTCCGTATGTCCGCCACGTAAGACATTGTTACACTTTGCTGCACAACTCTTTGAGCAGTACCGTTTTGGATCCGAAGGAATTACTGAAAATCTGATTCCACATTCTGACCTTGAACACTCGCGATTTTCTAATTTGTACGGAAAATTCAAAAGCCTTTTCTTCCAAGCTGCTTTGGCTTTGAGACTCTGCCTATTTTTGTATTCAGGCAGTGCGTACGAGCGATTACTACCCATCGCCTTAATTATACCTTGAGCCGGGGGAGGGATTCGAACCCGTCGGCCAACGCATTACAAATGCGCTGCTCTACCTCTGAGCTACCCCGGCGCACAAGCACTATAGCAAACTTTCTCTAAAAAGCCGACGCTCTTATTTTATTCCTCGTATATCGCGTTCTTTTTGTCGGACGAACTGTCTTGGAGTAATTTTTTATGCTCCGCCACCTCGCGCAAAAATTCGGACACCTTGCCGTCGCCGCGCTGCTGCGTGGTATGGCGCAGAGTGTGCAGCGTCTTTTCGAGCATGTTTTCCGCAAAAAGCACCGTCCACGCTACCCCTTTATGCAGGAGCACAAGAGCGGCGGCATACCCGCGGCTGGTCTTTGTGCGCACTATTGCGGGAGCCCGCTTCTCGACAAAATTGAGCCCTACGCCGAGCGCCTCTCCGGCCTTTGACCGCACGCGACTGAGGATGAGCTTGTGGTGAGACGTCTCCCAGTGCTTGACGGACAGGACAGCAACAATGCCGACCACGGACACGCACAGGAGTGTAATAAAGAAGATAACCATATTTACTAAGTATCAAGTATCACGTGGCAAGTAGCAAGCCGGCTACTTAACCGAAAATACAGAGAGATTGGAAACTTCTACGCGCTCGCCGAACTTTTGCGTGGCGGCCGATATGAGGTCGGCGATGGTTCTGGACGGGTCTTTGATGAAAGGCTGGGCCAAAAGTTCATCGATGCCGGACGGGCGCATGGCCGCGGTGTGCATCGCGATGTCGCGCGCCAATGCCACAAACTCCTCGTTTTTAGAAACAAAATCCGTCTCGGACGACAACAGCACCAGCGAGCCCACTTGGCCGGTAGTGTGCGTGTAGGATGCCACCGTGCCCGCACCAAGAGTCCTGTCGGCCTTTTTGCCGACCGCGGCCGCGGCGCGGAGCCCTAGCACCTCCATAGCTTTAGCCATGTCGCCCTGCGCCTCTACCAGCGCCTTTTTGCACTCCATGACGGAGACACCCGTCTTTTCCCTCAACTCTTTTACCTGTTCGCTGGTGATTTCCATTATGCTGTTGCCGCAGGAGTGACCGGAGCAAGATTATCCGCGTATGTTTTAGAAATTTCGTCCAGCACGATGGAGAGCGTGTCGCGCGACGCGTCGTTGGCGGGTATAGGATACGCGATGCCCTGCGCCGAGCAGTCGGAGTTCATCAGCGCGACAACCGGAATACGCAGCTGAGCCGCCTCGGCCGCCGCGATAGACTCCTTGCGCGGATCTACGATAAAAACGGCGTCGGGGAGCTTGTGCATGCCGCGCAGCCCGCCGAACGTGTTCTCCAGGTCGGTAATCTCCCTATCGATAAGCAGGCGCTCGAGCTTGGTAAACTTTGCCAGCTCGCCCTTTTCGCGCATGCCGGAAAGCTCCTCAAGCCGGCCGAGGCGCTTTTTAATTTCAGAAAAGTTGGTCAGCGAACCGCCTATCCAGCGGCCGGCGCAATACGGCTGGGCGAGCCGCTCCGCCGCGCGGCGCACCGCCTCGCGCGCTTCGGCCTTGCCTCCGACAAAAAGAATGGTCTTGCGCTCCGCGGCGAGTGATTTTACAAAATCCTTCGCGGCCTCAAGAAGGCTGGCGGTCTGCTCAAGGTCAAACAGCTCTACCCCGCCTTTGACACCAAAAATATACCCGGAGGTAGACGGGTGGCGGCGCGAAGGCGCGTAGCCGAAGTGGGCTCCGGCGCCGAACAGTTTGTCGATTATGGGATTAGTTTCTGCCATATCAAAAAAGGCCCCGTGCCTTTTGTGACCTTGAGATTATCACGGCAAGCTGAACCGCGCAACACTAGAGGTGCCTATAGAGGAATACTGGTCCGCGATGACCGTGGGGGTCAGTATAAAACCTGTTTTATCTTCATAAAAGTCGGCCCGCAGCGCCAACCCGTGCATCGTGGCCCAAGAAAAGTTTTGGTCGAACATAAAATTGCCCAGCGAGTAAAAAATAGCCCTGTTTTTATACACCTCATACTCCTGCACTACGTGCGGATGAGCGCCGACCACCAGGTCGGCTCCGGCATCAATAAACTCATGTCCGGCCTCCTGCTGTGCCGCATTTGAGCGCACTTGATACTCATCGCCCCAATGCGCAAACACGATTACCCGCCAACAATACGGGCGGAGCGCCGTAATTTCGCCGGTAACCGGTGCGGTATCGGCATCGTATAAAGAATGAAACCCGACCAGGCACAGTGTCTTGTCGTTGACGGTAAGCACCGTCGAAATACTGCTTGTCGCGTTGTACGGATGACCGAACACCGCAACTCCGGAAGCCTCTACTCTGCCGCGCGTCTCGGTATATCCGCGTGAGCCAAAGTCGAACGTGTGATTATTGGCAAGAGATACCGCCGAGATACGCAAAAGGTCGAGCGCCTGCCGCACGACGTCCGGCTTGAAGGTAAAATGCAAAATGTTGTGATTGACGCGCGCGATTGACGGGTTAGTGGTGACCGCGCCCTCAAGGTTGGCGACGCGCGCGTCCGCGTCCGCAAAAAGCTCTCTCGTGCTGGTCGAAAACAACGACGCAACTCCGTCCGCATCGGCACTTTTGCCTACATTACGGTCAAGCATAATGTCGCCGACAAAGAGCACACGGACAGGCACTTCCTCCGGCACCTGCGTCGGCGCGTATGCCGGCGACGGAGCCGAATACGCGATACCGGCGGCGATTATAAATAATCCGCCGCCGGCCAGCAGTTTTTTCATTTTTCCTGTTGAGCCGCGAGCAGAGCGTCGACAATCGGATGCAGGCCGCCGGCGAAAATCTTGGGCAGGTTGTGCCAATCCTCTTTTATCCGGTGGTCGGTGACGCGGTCCTGCAAAATGTTGTAGGTGCGGATTTTCTCCGAACGGTCGGCGGTGCCTATCTGCTCTTTGCGGGTCGCGGCGTGCTTGGCGGCCTCCTGCTCTTCTTGGAATACATCGAGTTTTGCCAACAGCACCGCCATCGCCTGCTCGCGGTTTGCCATCTGGCTGCGTTGCGACTGCGAGCGCGCCTCCAGCCCGGTCGGCTTGTGCACCAGGCGCACGGCTGTCTCCACTTTGTTGACGTTCTGCCCGCCGGCACCGCCGGCGCGCGAGAACTCCATTTCGATATCACCCGGGTTAACCTCAAATTTGTGCTTTTTTCGTATCGGCAAAATCGCCACAGACGCGGTCGAGGTATGCACGCGGCCCGACTTTTCCGTCGCGGGGACGCGCTGGACGCGGTGCACGCCGGTTTCAAAACGAAGATTCTCGTATACGCCAAGGCCGCGGATTTCGAACACCGCTTCTTTGTAACCGCCCAAGTCGGTCTTGCTCAAGGATAATGCGCTCACGTGCCAGCCCATCGCCACCGCGTACCCCTTATACATGTTGGCGAGTTCCTCGGCAAAAAGCGCGGCCTCCTCTCCGCCGACGCCGGCGCGCACCTCGAGCACCACTTCGTTGGGAAACTCCTCGCTGCCCGCCTCTGTTGCGAGTATTTTATCCATTTCGGCGATGAGCATGTTCTGCTGCTCCTCGTCGCCGTCCATCATCTCTACCGCCTTGGCAAGATAGGCGGTCTTCGGGTTGTCTTTGTATTTGCTTAAATCCATCTACTTCGACTTCTTTGTGGTGGCTTTGGAGCTGCGCGCTTTAAACTTCTCTACGCGGCCTGCGGCGTCGAGTATCTTGTCGTTGCCGGTGTAAAACGGGTGGCATGCCGAGCAGATTTCGACATCGAGCTTCTCCTTGGTTGACCCCACGGCAAAGGTGCGCCCGCACGCGCAGACGGCTTTAGCGCCGGAGAAATAGGTCGGGTGTGTCTCGGTTTTCATGGATGGCACTATATCAGTTCTCCTTAAGAAAGTCTATGTCCTTTTGATATTTGTCGGCAAAGGCAAGCACGCTTGCGGCGTACGCAAGAGCTCGTGCGGTTTGCCAGTTGCCGCCGGCGTAGTAGCTGGCCGCGGCTTTGCGCTCGGCGCTGTACGTGCCGATGTCGGCTTTGAGGTCCTCTAAATAAAGCCCCATGGCCATCACCGCCGTGCGAGCATTCCACGGGTCGGGAGTTGTGACGCCGAGCGCGGAGGCGAGGCGCCTTTCGTACATCTTCCAGGTCGACGGGATAAACTGGGCCGGCCCCATGGCGCCGCCGTAGCCGACCGATTGCGGACACGACACCGGTTGTGAGTACGGATTTATATTGAGCCTATCCATAAGGTCGAGAAACGGCTGTACGTCGCGGTCGGGCTTCATCACTTTGCTAAAGACGGTGCCGGTGTTTTTTCCTTTACCTGCGCCGGTTGAGGCGTTGGTCAGCAGGCACTGCCCCACATTGGCGCCGAGGTTGGACTCCTGCCGCAAAATGCCGAGGATAAACGCCGCCCGCACGCCGGTGGATGTTTGCGCCTGCACCGCGTACTCCATCGCCGACTGGAAGGATATCCCGGCGCTGTCGCGCAGTTCGAACAGCGCGTTGCGAATCTCGTTGGCGCGCTTTTGCCTGTCCGCGAGCACCACCTGATAGGACTGCTCGTCTTTTTTGGTTATATCGAGCAGCTGCTGCTTTTCAACCTTGTTTTCTTTTATCTGTACCTGTTTAACCTGTACCTCGTGGCGCGCGTCCAACTCGGCGTTCTTTTTTTCGTCCAGCGCGGCCTTTTCCGCCTCGGTTTGTTTTTTTACGCCACGCAGGTCGTTAAACAAATCCTGAAGTTTGCCGTTTATCGTATCTATCGCCTGCACGTCGCCGAAAAAGCCCGACAGGTCGTCGGACGAGAGTGCGAGGATAATGAGCGACTGCTGTTCGGTCTCGTTTTTTTGCCGCATCAGTTTTGACAAGGATTCCTTGCCGGCGGCAAGTCTTTCCTCGAGCGTGCGTATCGTGTCGGTCTTTTGGCTTATCTCGCTCCCGAGCGTTGTGATAGTGATACTGCGCTGGCTGATTTCCTTCTGCGCTTTTTTAATCTGCGCGTCGAGCGCGGTCACGTCGCCGGTAAGCGTGTTCTTTTTGGCGCGCGTGTCGTCCAAAACCTTTTGCCAGCCTGCTATCTCCTGCTGGAGCTGGTCGTACTCGGCCTGCAGTTTTGTCCGCTCTTCCGGCGTCAGTGTTTGGGCATGCACGACGCCTCCTGCAAAACCAAACAGGATTATACACACTAAAAAAACCCGTATATGCATACTCCCCACAAGTATAACAGACGGGTTAAAGCGCTTATTCTTTCTCCTCTGCTGGGGCTGCCGCATCGGCGCCCTCTTCCTCCTTCTTGCCGCGCTCGACTGATGTTTCTATCGCGGAGATGTCCATGACCGGAGCCTCCACCGGCTCCTCTTTGGCGACGGAAATAATCGCCACCACCTCGTCTTGGTCGACGGAAATTTTGGCTGATGCGGGGAAGGTGAGGTCGGACACTTTTATCTGGTCCTCGAGCGTCACCAATTTAGAAACGTCGACGTGAATAGCGCGCGGGAGTTCGGCAGGCTCGCACTCAATTTCAATTTCGTGTATGACTTTGGTCAAAATGCCGCCGAGCTCCTTGACCGCCGGCGAAACGCCGTCGAACTGGAGCGGGACCGACACCGTTACCTTTTGACCCTTTTCGATGGCATAAAAGTCGGCGTGGAGTATATCGCCGGAAACCGGGTGCACATCAACCTGCTGTATGAGGGTGCTCTTGTCGGCATCGAGGCCTGTCAGCGTGACCACGCTCGACGCGCCGGCGGCTTTGTATACCTTTTCAAATGCCTTGCGGTCTATAGAAATAGGCGTCGACTCCTCCCTGCGGCCGTAGACAACCGCGGGCAAAAAGCCCTCCTCGCGGAGAGACTTAGGTTTTTTGGCTATGTCGCGTTTTGTAACCGCCAGTTCCATTGCCCGAGCAGTATAAAAGATTTCCGCTTTTTGCGCAATCGGCTCTCTGCGTCTCTTTATATCTCCTTAAAGCTCGGGACAAGGCTCACGGTTACCGACTTGGTTTTGACGCCCGCCAGAGACCCGCAGGAAAGCGTGTAGACAGTTTGGGCGGTTACCACAACTTGCATAGACCCGCTTGCCGCCGACGACAGCACCGCGCCGGAGGAGTCTTTGAGCGTGCAGGAACCTGCGGTGATGTTTTGGGAAGACCACGTAAGCGTCGTGCTGTTGCCTTTTTGCACGCGAGCCGGTGTTGCAGTGAGAGAAATCGCCGGAGCAACGCACTGATTTAAAGCGGCGTCGTAGAATTTACCGCTTGGGATGCACGCGCCGGGGTTGGGGTTTGGCATGACGCATCCTGCCGGAACGGACGCCTGTGTTCCGGATATATCTGTGCAGATGTCGTTTGCCGTGCAGGTGTTACTGCCCGGGTTGTATGTGTATCCACTGTTGGCGGTGCAGTTGGGAGCTCCGGGGCCGGGGCAATTGGCGGGGCACGGGGCGTTGACCGTAACCGACGCGGTATTGGAGGTGTTGGACCCTCCGGCGTTGGCTACGGTCATTACGATGGTATGCGAGCCGACGCCAAGCCCGCCGACGCTAAAGCTCCCGCCGCTTGCCGGCACGGCGGTGCCGCCGTTTACCCGGTAGGTGACGCTGGTGGGCGCGCCGCCGCCGAGCGTGTAGGTAAAGCCGGCGCTCTGGCCGCTGAGTATCGTTTGAGAGGACGGCAAAAGCGCGACCGTCGGCGCTTGCGCGCCGACCGCCACTGTCGCGGTCACCGGACCTTGCCAGTCGTAGTAGGTATCGTGGCAGGTGTAGGAGTAGGTTGTGTTTGACGTAAGCGGATTGGTGGTTGCCGAGCCGGACGTGCCGACCGCCGTGCCCGGACTGCTCCCCCATTGTCCGCCGGCAAGGTAGCAGGCATCGTACCCGCCGCCGCCCGTGGCGGAGTACGCGAGCGTTTGTGTGCCGTTGTACGCGACCGTGCTTGCCGCGGGCGTGAAAGAAAGTGACGGAGCCGGCGGCGGAGCGGCGCTGACATTGATGGTAAAGGACATGGGCGGGGTATTGGCAATAGGATAGCCGTATCCTACCGGGTGCCCTGCAAGATCGCCCACACACACAACCTCATAGGTGGTCGACTGCGTTGGTTGCACAACCATGGAACCGAGACTTGGCTTGCTGACCCCATTTACAGAAGCATTTTTATAAGCAAGAAAACGCTGTAGCGCGGTATAGCCATTCCAACTGATGCAATTGTTGAATGCGTCGTACGAGGAGCATGAGCCGCCGTTGAAGTATTGGTTTTGATAATCCTGACAGGCCCACTCAAGAGTAAGCGATGTACTCGCTGGTACGACAGGAATCGAGCCAATATAGGTAACTGCACTATATGTCCGTGCCCCCCAACCTAAGTTTTTGCTCAGTGTTATGCTCGCCACTCTTTGCTGGGCTGGAGTGTTTGTTACATAGATATCAGCATACGAAGGGAGTGACCCATACCATCCGCCCACCTTACAAACATTTCCGTAGCCATTGCATGCATGCCACGCGGGCCATCCTCCGGTGGATGGATAGAGAGACTCCCACGCGGCGGCGGCGGATTGCGAGGAGCCTAATTCCAAAGATAACGCGGGCGACTTTGATACCGTGCCCGTGTATGCAAAGCCGAGCAAAAGCGCCAGACCGAGGATTAAAAATACTTTTTGTTTTCTGGAAAACATACCTTTATATTATATCCCCGCAAACAGACGCAGCTTACCCGCCACGTACTCCTTCATTTTGGTGACCGCCGGCGTAAGAAACTTGTACGGCGCCACCTCGCCGGGGTTTGAGCGGATAAAGTCGTACAGCCGGTCGCGGTACATCACGCGCAGTTCGGTATTGATATGGACAATCGCGACGCCCGCGGCGATGCACTCCTTTATATCCGCTTCCGTGTTGCCCGACGCGCCGTGCAAAACCAGCGGGACGCCGACCATATCGGCTATGGCTTTGACCCGCTCTTGATGCAGGCGCGGCTCGGCGGCGTTTTTGAGCATGCCGTGTATGTTGCCGACCGCCGGCGCAAAGCAGTCCACGCCGGTGTTTGTGACAAACTCACGCGCGTCTTCCGGAGTAGTCAGGTTGTCGAGCGTTACTCCCTCCGGCACGCTGTCGAGCTGTTTGCTCGAGGTGCCGATGTAGCCGAGCTCGCCCTCCACCACGATGTCGCGTTTGGAGCTGCGCGCGTAACTGACCACCTGTTTAACCAGTAAAATATTTTCTTCCATACCGAGTTTGGCACCGTCGATGACGATGGAGTTTACGCCGTCGTCTATCGCCTGCTTGGCCTTGTCCAAACCGTAGGTGTGGTCGGCGTTTACATATATCTGCACGCCTTGGCTGGCGTACAGGTCGACAAGCGCGCGGGCGTGGGCAAGCGGAAAAAACTCGCGCTCCCCTTCGGACAATCCGGCGATGACCGGCAAGCCGGTTTCTTTGGCGGCGTCCGCCAATGCTCTCAGCTGGTTGGAGTCGGAGACGTTAAAGTGGCCGATAGCCCTGCCCGCTTTTTTATATTCCTGCACAACTTCACGCAGAGACTTCATGGGTTCAGTATATAATGTATTTATGGAGTTCCTCGCCGTGGGTGACATAGTGACGGACGACTTTCTGAGGCTCAAAGACGCCTCCGTGCATTGCAATGTCAACAACGAGGAGTGCGAGATATGCATGCGCTGGGGCGACAAAATTCCGTACGAGTTCCACAAGGTCGTGCCCGCCGTCGGCAACGCCAGCAACGCCGCGGTCGCCGCGGCGCGGCTGGGCCTCCCGTCCGCCCTGCGCGCGTACGTGGGGCGCGACGCCCACGGCGCGCAATGCCTCGAGGTGCTCCGCAACGAGGGCGTTGATACCGAGTATATGGTGACGCAAGAGGGCAAGTTTACAAACTACCACTACGTTTTGTGGTACGAGTCGCAGCGAACCATTTTGGTCAAGCACGAAACGTTTGATTACTCGCCGCCAACGCTTGCCTCGGCGCCCCAGTGGGTGTACCTCTCGTCACTGGGCGAAAACTCGCTGGTCTATCACAACGCCCTGCTCGAGTGGCTCAAAAAATATCCGGAGGCAAAGCTCGCCTTCCAACCGGGGACATTCCAAATGAAAATGGGCAAGGAAGCTCTGGCGGCGGTGTACGCGCGCGCGGACATATTTTTTTGCAATAAAGAAGAGGCGGAAAAAATACTGGGCTTGCCCGCCGGCCAGGATATAAAAAATCTTTTAAACCAAATCCGCGCGCTGGGCCCCAAAACAGCCGTCATCACCGACGACAAGCGCGGGTGCTACGCGATGGATGCAAGCGGCGCCGCGGTGCATTGCCCGCGCTATCCGGACACTAAAGAGCCCTACGAGATAACCGGCGCCGGCGACGCGCTCGCCTCGACAACCGTTGTGGCGCTCTCTCTCGGCAAAGAGTTAAGCGAAGCTCTGCGCTGGGGCTCGGTCAACGCCTCGGCGGTGTTACAAAAAATCGGCGCGCAGGAGGGCCTGCTCAACCGCGAGCAATTGGAAAAAAATCTTGCCAACCCGCCTAGCCCTTTCGTTGTCGAACCTTTTTGATAGCTTCGGCGATGCTCGCGGCATCAAGGCCATAGTGCTGTATCAATTCCTCCGGCGTGCCCGACTGCCCAAACTGGTCGCGCACGCCGACAAACTCGACAGGCACCGGACACTCCGCGGCAAGCAGCTCGGCGATAGCACTGCCGAACCCGCCGGCAACTTGATGCTCCTCTACCGTCACCACCGCTCCGGCGGCGCGCGCGGCGGAAATAATCGCCTCTTTGTCTAACGGCTTTATGGTGTGGACGTTTATAACAACCGTCGGGACCGCGTGTTCCAGCTCTTTGGCGGCGCACAGCGCGTTGTATAGCAGAGGCCCCGTAGCAAATACGACAACCTCCGGCGCGTGGTCCGCCTCCCACACGGTATTTGCTTTTCCTATTTCAAATGGCGTTTCTGCGGCGGTCATGACCGGCGTCTTTTCGCGAGCCAACCGGATGTACACCGGCCCCGGGTGCGCGGCGGCGGCAAGCGTCGCCTTGTACGCCTCTTGCTCGTCGCACGGACTAAGTACGGTCATGTTCGGCTGTACGCGCATAAGCGCGATGTCCTCCAACGCCTGATGCGTCGCGCCGTCGGGACCAACCGAGAGCCCGGCATGACTGCCGACAATTTTTACGCCGAGATTGTTTAAAGAAATGGTCGTGCGTATCTGCTCGTTATTCCGGCCTGGGGAAAAGGTCGCGTACGACGCCATAAACGGGACCTTGCCGTAGTTGGCAAGACCGCTCGCCACGGTCGCCATGTTTTGCTCCGCGACGCCCATCTCGATATATCGCTCCGGATACTTTTCTTTAAACGCGAGCATGCGCGTGCTCTCCGCCAAGTCGGCGCACAGCGCCACCACCTGCGGGTTGCTGGCTCCAAGCTCCAGCAGAGCCCTTCCGAACCCGTCGCGCGTATGCGCCATGTTTGGTGTATCACTCAT
>CAYIHD010000003.1:0-39168 GCA_964363205.1 uncultured Candidatus Saccharibacteria bacterium
CCCCCCCCCCCCCCCCCCCCCCCCCCCCCCCCCCCCCCCCCCCCCCCCCGCTCAGAGGAATGGTCAGAATCCGCTTTGCTCATACTTATGACGATATCATTTCCGTGGAAAATTTGCTCGCGGCATGGCGAGAATTTTTAAATGGCAAGCGCAAAAAAGTGGATGTACGCGAGTTTCAGTACCACCTTTCCGACAGTGTGCACGCGCTCCATGCTGATCTAGTAAGTCTGACTTACTGCCACGGCGGCTATCACCATTTTAAAATCTCCGACCCCAAACCCCGCGATATACACAAAGCAAGCGTCCGCGACCGCCTGCTCCACCACGCCATCTACCGGATGCTATATCCATACTTCGACAAAACATTCATCCACGACTCCTATTCCTGCCGCTTACACAAAGGCACGCACAAAGCGATGGACCGCTTTCGTGCTTTTACCTACCAAGTCTCCAACAATCACACCCGCACTTGCTGGGTACTCAAATGCGATATCCGCAAGTTCTTTGCCTCAATCGACCACCAAACCCTCTTTACGATTTTAGAGAAATATATCCCCGACCAAAAAATCCTCTGGCTTTTGCGTGAAGTCGTGAGCAGTTTCTCCTCTCACAACATCCTTACAAACTCAAGTATGTTGGTGTGTCGTAAAGGCCTGCCGCTCGGCAATCTCACGAGCCAGCTTTTAGTCAACATCTACATGAATAAGTTTGACCAGTTTGTAAAACACAAACTGAAAGTAAAATACTATGTCCGCTATGCGGACGACTTCGTGATTCTATCGCGCGATAAACAAGAACTAGAGCAAGTACTACGATATATCGTAGTATTCATGCGCGAGCGTTTAAAACTAGAGTTACATCCAGACAAGGTTTATATCAAAACCTTTGCATCAGGCGTGGACTTCTTGGGATGGGTGCATTTCCCCGACCATCGGGTACTGCGGACGAGCACCAAGCGGAGGATGCTGCGACGTACCGCTGGACTCGGGGAGGATAGTCCGACGGTTCAGTCATATTTAGGATTACTATCACACGGCAATACAGCAAATTTGAGAACCAAATTACTGAGAAACTAAAACGGCAAGGTGTGGTCAGCGAGGCGGAGATTAACGCGAAGATACTGAGTTTAGCGTAAATGGAAGCGTTGTTGCCTGTGAAGTATGTATAGCGCGGCGGGAGGCGTTAAGAAGGGTAAATCCGCGCACGCGTTTAGTCCGGGAGTCGACGCGCGCCAGCACGTCGTTACCGACCTCGACCGTATTGTCCTTTATACTCGGCTTTCCTTCCGAGAAGTAAAAGACATCCGCTTCTTTATCATAGTAGTACGTAAGCATGGCTATATGTTATATTTTTTTCGGTTTCTTGGCAAGATATGCAGTAAGGACAAATGGTCGCGGGCTTCTTTTGACGACAATAGCGAGCCACCTCCTCCGTTTTGGGAGAAAACGATAACAGATGACCGTTAGCAGATCATGCTTCGAGGAAATTTCATGTTCGGGGTCCGACAGAGTGAGTGCAAAGTATTGCAGACAGCTTTTGACGTCAGGATGAAAAGTAAAGATATGTTGCTTGCGCTCGTCGGTCAGAGCAACCACTCCGTAGCGAGAGTTAAAGTGCATCATAACTAAAACGGCAGGGTATGGGTGAGTGATATGGAGTCGCCGGATTTCTCCCAGCCCTTGGTGTCCAGCTTTATTTCGCGCACGCCGTCGTAGTCGCGGTATTTTACCGAGCCGTGTTTTTTTGCGTATTCGTACAGCTCGTTGGTGATGCGCACGTCATCTAAGCAGTAGTCGAGCACTTTTTGCCTCAGACCCTGCTTCCACCACTCGACCGCCTCCAACCCGTGGCCGGACTTGCCGGCGCCGAGCGTCGCCTCGGCCAGGTTGTCGAGCTTGAGCCGGCGGCCGAGCACGTTCTTGACCTCCTTAAGCAGGTCGACGCTTTTTATTTTGGTGAGGTCGCCGGCGTAATATTTGTTGAGTATCGGAATATCAAAGTGCTCGGAGTTGTAACCGACGATGATGTCCGCGGCCTCAAACAGCGGCCACGCATCACGCAGTTCGTCTTTATAAAAACCTTTCAGCGTGTTGTCCAAAGAGTCATGCACGCCGAGCACTGTTATCTCAAGGTTTGAAAAGTCGCCGTTCGTGCGGAAGTCGCCCTCCGTCTCTATGTCGAAAGTGATACGGCGCATTATTTTTTAAAGAAACCGGCTAGTTCGCCGCGCGCTACGGGCTCTGCCGCGCCTGTTTCCAGATTTTTTACATTGTAAGTTCCGCTCGCAAGCTCGTCCTCGCCGACGACAATGAGCCACGGGATCTTGTGCTTGGCGGCGGCTTTTATCTGGTCGCCCAGCTTGCGCTCGCCGAAGTCGACTGCCGTGTTTACACCCGCGCCGCGTAGCTCTCCCGCAAGCGCCTGCGCGCGCACCGCCAGCTCCGGAGCGGTCACGGCCAGGTATACCGTCGTTGTGGGCGTATATGGCGGTATAAGCCCGCGTACAGCGAGGAAGTCGCGCATAGTGACGTCGCCCATGCCAAAGCCGACCCCGGGCATCGGTTCGTCGTCAAAAAGAGCCGTCAGATTGTCGTAGCGCCCGCCGCCGAAGAGTGCGCGGTTGTTGTCCTTGTGCGTGTCAAAAACTTCAAACACAATGCCACTGTAATAGGCAAAACCGCGCACAACCGAAGGGTCGTAGACGATGTTGGTAATGCCGGCCACGCGGAACTCCTGCAGCATCTGCGCAATATCCTGCGGTACGACTTTTGGCGACAGCAAACTTTTGGTTACGCCGAGTTTTTTAATCTCGAGATCAAAGTCGACCTCGGACATTTTGGCGCGGCGGTCGAGCAGGCCGAACAGTTGTTTTGTCTGCGCCTCGTTTAACCCGCTCTCCTGCGCAATAGTGTTGATTGCCTGCCTGCTGCCGACGCGGATTTCAAAGTCGCTCTGCCGCGCGCCGAGCGCCGCCATGATGCCGTAGGCGACCATAATAACTTCCGCATCCGCGGCCGGCGACCGCGAGCCAAAGAGGTCGACATTGAGCTGCCAGTGTTCGCGCAGGCGTCCGCGCTGCGGCCTCTCGTAGCGGAAGACGTTGGGGATAGAGTAGAGCCGCAAAGGGAACCCGAGCTCGCGGCGCCGCGCGGCAACCATGCGCGCGACCGTCGGCGTCATCTCGGGCCGCAGCGCGACCTCGCGGCCACCGCGGTCGGTAAAGATATAGGACTGCTCGTTTACTATCTCTTCGTTATCGGCGCCCTTGGCCTTGTACAGCTCGGCCGGCTCCAAAATTGAGGCGTGGTACTCGACATAGCCCATGCGCTCCACCTCGCCGCGCAGGGTTTTAAAAAGCCAGTGTAAAAAAGCCTGGTCCTCCGGATAAAAATCCCGGACGCCTTTGTAGGGTTCTACCGACAGCTTATTTTTGCTCATAGCGGTGTTATCGAGTATTGTAGCAGAAATGAAAGGTCAAGTCTTAAATCTCTACAAGCAGCTCGGCGAGACGCCGCGCGAGCGCCTGGAGCGCCTGCGGGCGCAGAGGCCGCACTACGAGCACGAGGTGCTTTCCTACGCCGGCAGGCTCGACCCGATGGCGGAGGGCGTGATGCTTTGTTTGGTCGGTTCCGCCAACAAACGGCGCGAGGCGTATCTCGAGCTCTCCAAAGAGTACGTGCTCGACATACTCTTTGGTTTTGCCACCGACACGTACGACGTGCTCGGCCGCGTGATGGACACCGGCGACGGCAACGATCCGTCTATCAATAAAAAAACCGTGCAAAAAGGCCTCAACGAATTCCGCGGACATATCAACCAGGAATATCCGCCGTACAGCAGCAAGACGGTCGAGGGCAAATCGCTTTTTGAGTGGGCGCGCAGCAACGCGCTCGGCTCGCTCATGATGCCCAGCCGCACGGTCACCATCCATCACATCGATGTCGAAAAAATGTACAAAGTGTCCGAGCCTGTTCTGCTCGACTATATCGAGGACGGCATCGCGCGCGTGACCGGTGATTTTAGGCAGGAGGAGACCTTGCGTCTGTGGAAACAGCAATTAAAAAAAGAGGGAGACCGCGAGTTTATATGCGCGACGGTAAAAATAGAGTGCACCAGCGGCACCTACGCGCGCTCGATAGCCAACGGCCTGGGCAAAGAGCTCGGCGTGCCGGCGCTTGCGCTCCATATCCTCCGCACCAAAGTAGGGGAGTACTCGGTAGAGAAGAGTTTGAAATAGGCTCCGTAAAACGAAGTTTCCAGGAACGCAGAAAATTTCCTGCTGATAAATTTTCCTATGGCACGGCGCCGTCGCGCCTGCCAACATTCCTGAAAACTTGTTTTACTTCGCTACCAGTCGAGTTCTCCTGTCTTATATTCGGTGACGCGGGTTTCGAAGAAGTTCTTTTCCTTCGGCATGTCTATAATTTCGCTCATCCAGGGGAACGGGTTGTCTTTGTGGTACTGGCGCTCAAGTCCGATACGCTCCAACCGGCGGTCGGCGATATGCTCCACGTACTGCTTGACCGACGCGGGCGCGAGCCCCACGACGCCGCGCGGCAGGGCGTCGTCGGCGTATGAGCACTCCAGCTCTACCCCGCGCTTTATTTTATCCGTCAGATCTTTTTTAAACTCCGGGGTCCATATCTCCGGATTTTCCTGCACAATGGTGTTGATAAGGTCCGCGCCGAAGGCGAGATGCACCGACTCGTCGCGGAGGATAAACTGGAACTGCTCGCCCACGCCTATCATCCTGTTTTTGCGCAGCATGCTGAGCATCATCACAAAGCCCGCGTAAAAGAAGATGCCTTCCATAATGACGTAGTAGCCCACGAGGTCGTGCACGAACTTTTGGATATTTTCTATCGTGTCGGTTTTAAAGTTCGGGTCAAACACCGACTTGGTCATCTCCACCACAAAGTCATCTTTTTCTTTGATAGAGGGGATGGTTTGGTACATGTTGTAGATTTCCTCCGGGTCGAGTGCGAGCGTGTCGCAGGAGTAGATAAACGTGTCGGTGTGCACGGCCTCCTCGTACGCTTGGCGCAGGAGGTACTGCCGGCACTCCGGGTTGGTGATGTGGCGGTAGATCGCCATGACAATGTTGTTGGCGGTCAAAGACTCCGCGGTGGAAAAGAAGCCGAGGTTCCACATAATCATGCGGCGCTCGTCTTCCGACAGCGCGCCCGGTTTCTTCCACAGCTCGACATCCTGCTGCATCGAGACTTCCTCGGGCACCCAGTTGTTGGCGACGCCTTTTTTGTAGTGCGTGCGCGCCCACGCGTACTTCATCGGCAAAATTTTATTCGGGTCGGTCGATGCTCCTCCATTTATTACTCCCATAGTGCAACTATTTTACACGCCCGCGTATGAAGACAGCAAGGGGATTACTAACCAAAAAACAGTAACTGTCCAAGCGGTAGGGGCTTGACAAACTACCAAATTTGGGTATATAATATATGCTAGCTGAACCGTTTGAAATTCACGCAACTAGGGAGCGTTCCACATGTCGCAAATCGATATCATTCTTTATGTCCTCAGGCAGGGTCCATGGCACGAGAATCTGTTCGATAAGCTATTCCTTTTGGTGTATGGGGCATCCATACTCGCTCTGATTGCGTTGTTTTTTGCGGAGTACATCGTGCTAGTGGACAAGTACACCGCTCCGTATCTCAACTGAGCCTCGAGACGAAAAAGCCCCGGCTTTTCGCCCGGGGCTTTTTTATTACTTATCCACAGTTACCGAGGACTTTCCTTGGTAAGACTACGCGGAGCAGGACTCGCAGACTTCGCCTATGACTTCGACTTTGTTTCCCAGGGGGACGACGGTCTTTTCGCCGAAGCCCGGGATTCCTTTTGATTCATATGCCGGAGCGATAGCGATAGTCATCGCTTTTTTTGCCATTTCAATCAGGTCGAGCTGGCCCGCGCGCACGGCTTCGGCCTCTATAATGGCCGCGACCTCGCCTTTGGACATAGTCGACGGTATAGACTCGACCAATACGGTTTCCTCGATGATTACGGTAGAAGTTATGCCCGACGATACCGACGCGTTGCTGCCGTCGGCCTTGGTGGTGGCGCCGAACTTGGCCATGTTGACCGTCGACTTTTCTATCCGGCTCGCGCCCATACTGCGCAGGTAGTAGGTGGTCTTAAGCCCCAGCGCCCACGCGTACTGATAGATTTCGGAAAGTATTTTGCCGGAGGTGCCGCCGTAAAAGATATTGAGCGACTGGCTTTGGTCTATCCAGCGTCCGCGATAGGCCGCCGCTTTGATGAGCCACTGCGGCTCGATTTCGAACGCCTCTTTGTACTTGGCGCGCAGAGCCTGCGGGATTTCCGTTATCTCCTGCACCGAGCCGTCGTAGAACTTTATCCGCTCCAGCATGTCGGCGTTCCACAGGTCGAGCTTTTTTAGGTCTTCCACCAAAAACTCGTTGACTATCATAAAGTCGCCCGCCATGTTGGATTTGACGTAGATGTTTTTGTAGATAGGTTCGATGGTCGGGTAGCAGCCGGCGATGTTGGCGGTGCTGGCGGTCGGCGCGTTGGCCATGGTGTTGGAGTTTCGCATGCCCCACTGGCGCACCGCCTCGCGCACCAGCCGCCAGTCGAGCGTCTCGTGGCGCGGTACGTCTATTTTGACGCCGCGCTCCTGCTCGAGCAGTGCGATAGTGTCTTGCGGGAACAGTCCGCGGTCCCACTTGGAGCCTTTGTACGACTCGTATGTGCCGCGCTCTTTGGCAAGAAGCGACGATGAGAGTATGGCGTGGTACGCGATAGTTTCCATCGACTCGTCGCTAAAGCGCACGGCCTCGTCGGAGTCGAAGTTTATGTCCATTTTGTACAGCGCGTCCATAAGCCCGCGCAGCCCCAAGCCCACCGGCCGGTGCTTCATGTTGGAGCGGAGCGTCTTTTCGGTCGGGTAGTAGTTGGCGTCGATAACGTTGTCGAGCATGCGCATCGCCACCGGCACCACGCGCGCTATCATGTCGCGGTCAAAAGCGCCGTTGTTGATAAAGCTCGACAGGTTGATTGACCCGAGGTTGCAGACCGCGGTCTCGGTGGCCGAGGTGTTGAGCGTAATCTCGGTGCACAGGTTGCTTGAGTGCACGACGCCGCAGTGGTCTTGAGGCGAACGTACGTTGCAAGGGTCCTTCCACGTAATCCACGGGTGTCCGGACTCGAACAGCATGGTTAGGTGCTTGCGCCAGAGGTCGGTGGCGCGCAGGCGCTTGTGGTGCGGTATCTCTCCTTTATCGGCGCGCGCCTCGTAGGCTATGTACGCCGCGTCAAATTTTTTGCCGTAGAGGTCGTGCAGGTCAGGCACATCGCTGGGGCTGAACAGCGTCCAATAGCCGTCTTCCTGCAGGCGCTTCATAAAGAGGTCGGGTATCCACACCGCGGTGTTGAGGTCGTGGGCGCGGCGGCGTTCGTCGCCGGTGTTTTTGCGCAACTCCATAAAGTCCTCTATATCGAGATGCCAGTACTCCAGATACACTGCCGCGGCGCCGCGGCGGCGCCCCGAGCGGTTGATGGAGATAGTGACGTCGTTCTGGATTTTGAGAAACGGTATGACGCCCTGCGACTCGACTCCTGTCTTCTTAATCATAGAGCCGGTGGCGCGCACGGCCGACCAGTCTACGCCCAAGCCGCCGGCGTATTTAAGCAGCTGCGCGCCGTCTTTGTACTCGTCAAATATCGCGTGCAGGTCGTCCGGCACCGTGGAGAGAAAGCAGGAGGAGAGCTGCGGCAGAGCGAGCCCCGCGTGGTACAGCGTAGGCGAGGACGGCGTGTAGTGCATACTGGACATCGCCTCATAAAACTCGACCGCGTAGCGGTTGCGGTCCTCAGGCGTCTTTTCGGCCAGGGCGCAACCCATGGCGACGCGCATCCAGAATATCTGCGGCGTTTCAAGCAGTTTGCGGCCCACGTGTTCTTTGGAAAGGTAGTTCGCCTGGAGCGTCTGGAGGCCGAGGTATTTAAAATCGTTGTCGCGCTCAAGCACCAGCGCGTCGGCGAGAGTCTTGAGGTCGAAGTCCATCATGCGTTTGTCAAACTGTCCGAGCTCTACGCCGCGCGCAATGGTGCGCGCGAACGCGTCGCGGTGCGCCTCCTCCAGCTTTTGGTAATCGATGTCGCCGAGCACCTCGCGGTACAAATACAAAAGGAGCAAACGCGCCGCCACGTAGGAGTGCGCCGGGTCGCGCTCTATCATCGAGCGCACCACCATGATGAGCACGTCGTGTATCTCTTTGGTTTTGATGCCGTCGTACATCTCTTGGCGCACGCGCGCGATGACGGACGGCACGTCGATGATCTTTTCGTAGCCGGTGCACGCGCGTATGAGCGTGCGGGTGAGCTTTGCCTCGCTAAAGTTCTCTCGGCTCCCGTCGCGCTTGGTTATAAGGAGCTGGTTGTCCTCTATTTTCTCCGCGATCGCGGCCTTTTTTTCCTCGCGGGCTTTGGTGTGCTCGTACCGGTAGATGATGTAGTCCTTCGCGACGGTAAAATAGCCGCGCTCCATGAGCGCGTTCTCCACTAGGTCCTGGATATCCTCGACCGAGGGGATAAGCGCGGTGTTGCCGTACTTAAGGTCGATGACATCAACCACAACGCGCGTGATGTCTGCGGCATCTGTTTCGTGGCTGTCGCCGAGCACCGCGGCAAAAGCTTTTTGCACGGCGATGGTGATGTTTTTCGGCTGGAAGTCGGCTATCTCTCCGTTGCGTTTTTTAATCTTTTGCGTGATAGCCATAGGAAATTCCAGTATACCGCCAGACCGGTTACTTTTTGTGGATAACTGTCCCCAAACCCCAGTAGAAAATGCTTTTGATAAAAATCAATCGCACAAATTCATGAAGTAGGGGTTTTAGGGGACTTGACAAAACTACCTAACGGGTGTATAGTGGTATGCGGACGAACAGGCCGGGCATCCGCCCGTCTGCATGGTTCTAGAGCTCGGGAGGGTTCTATGGCGGTCATCATGTTCCTCGTTCGTGTTCTACAATTTGTGAGCTGGGTTCTCAGCCCGCTCAACGATATCGGCTCCGGCGCGCAAAATGCGCCGGAGTTTTTATTTTAGAATCATTATGTCAAGGTTAAACCTTGCCGTTCCTCTTCGTAGTAAGCGGCAGCTTCCTGTAGCATTTCTTGAGGGTCTGATGGTATTGTGGCGTCAAAAATTGACGCGTCTAGGATTATACGATTTAAATGAGATTCGTCGGCGTGGCAGGCAAAACTTGAATAAGGGTAATCAAGAAGTTGTTTTCTCAACTTTCGGATATTTTTTATCTTCCCGTATTTCCAGCCGCTTTCGTAAAGCTCGGCCGGATTGCAGTGTATGTAGCGTATGACTCGTTGAAAATACGGGTCATCTTTGGTGTGTTTGGATTTAAAAGTTCCGGCGAATAAACCGCCTGTACGTTTGTTTTTGATGTTGAAATACATCGTGTAAGCAGTGGCTAGTTTTTGCATGAACAATGAGATTCCTCCCTTGTGTATTTCTTTAAGTAACAAGTGATAATGATTAGGCATCAGACAAAACGCGCCGATGGCCGCTAGTGGTTCGCCGCGGGGTATTTGTAGAACTTCAGGGAGAGAGCGGGAATGCAGGTCGCTTAAGTGAATTGAATTGGTTGAGTTGGTAAGATAGAGTAATTTTAAAAAACGTTGATAGTCGAAATCATTTTCAAAAATAATCCGCTTCTCTACTCCACGGTTATAACAATGAAACCACTCTTGCGGTGCAAAAGGCGTCGAGCGAGTTGACATTTTTTAATTATATCCTATGTCAAGGTTAAGCCTTGCCATACGCAACCTTATATAACCCTGCTGTGGCGCAGGGCCATGGCGGCTCCGAGAGTCAATAACAGTAGAGCGGCGCCCATAGCGACAAATGACGGCATTTGTAGGCCCGATGTTGCTATTGCGGCAGCCATGGGGATTTGCTCTCTGACGGGTCTGTCCCACGGAGTGGCTACCGCAACCGGTGATTTGATAGTTGTCGCCGTAGGCTCCGGCGCCGCGGGAGTTTGGACATCAGTTTGGACATCGGATCCCTGATTTTGGACCGGAGCAGGAACTAGGACATCCGATGTCCTAGTTTGAGCGGGAGCCGGCGCAGGCGGTACCGGCTCCGGGGCGGGCGGCGGTGTCGGCGCGGGAGGCGGCGGTGGCGGAAGGTAGGGGACTTGATAGCCGACCGAGAGCGGTCCGCCTATAACACCACCTCCTCCGCCGCCACTGCTTGTTGCGGGAGCCGGCGCCGGGGGCGGAGGCGGCTCAGTAACCGTAATCGTGCGGGTAGTGTTCGCGGTATTACCCGAGGCGTCGGTCGCGCTATAGGTTAGCGTGTAGGTGCCGGCAGTTGCAGTATCAACCGACCCGGTGGTAGTTACGGCGATTGAGGCGCCAAGGTCTGTCGCAGTCGCGCCCTGGTCGGTGAACGTCCCGCCGACGGTGAGGCTCACGGTAGCGTCCCCAACGAGTGTCACTACCGGCGCGGTTGTGTCGACAACGCCTATTACAAAACTGCTCGAGGCCGCGTTGCCCGCCGCGTCGGCGGTACTGCACGTTACGGTGGTAGAGCTTATTGTAAAACTCGAGCCGGAGGCGGGAGAGCAACTCACGCTCACGACCCCGTCAACGGCATCGGTTGCCGTCGGCGCAGTGTACGTAACACTCGCTCCGGCTGAGCTTGTTGCCTCCGCAACTATGTCGCCCGGCGTGCCGGCAATCACGGGCGGCGTCGTATCCGGCGGCACCAGGTCGCACGTCGAGCCGTCGCAGATGCGAAACGCCACGTCGGCGACGTTAGCATCGAGATCGTTGGTCGGGATGCTGTTGTTGGAGCTCCAGAGCATCATCCTGTCTGGGTAGACATCCGCTGCAGAACCGTACAAAGCGCCGAGGCCTGTGAAGCCTGAGACGTTTAAGAGATAGTAGTAATTGTCGAAGGAAAAAGGATGAGAAGAGGTGAAGACCGCCAACACTTCGTTAACATTTTGCACTACCACAACGGAGTTTGAGGCCACTGAGGCGCAGCCGGTGTACCCGCCGGTATTACATCTGAAGAGATGGATACCATACCAACCCGCAGCGACGTTGTCCGCCAGACTGGGGTCACTTACTTTAAATACAACTGAAACCGCCGTACCCGAGAGCCCCTTACCGAGTGTTTGGATGGGATTCCCCGAACCGCCGTGCTCGTCTTTAGTTTGAGCAATTGTGTCTGCCACAAGTTGCTCGTAGAGCGTAGCCCCGTGCACAGCGGCGGCAGGCACGGCCAACAGGAAAAGAAATCCTGCCAGTACCGACCCGGCCACGGCCCCAAAAGCGCGTTTCGTTATCACAAGTATAGTATACTACTTTGTCAACTGCTACGCCAGCAGGGAGTTGATAAGCCCTTCCGTCTCTTTTGGACCAAAAACCTGATGCGTCGGCACGCCGGTTTCCTTGACTACCGCGTCGTTGCCGCCCTCCTCCAGCGCGTCGCCCACGTAGAGCATGTCTTCCACCGGCACGCCGGTCAGCTCGGCAAGGCGTTTGATGCCGTAGGCTTTCGTGATGCCTTTGTGTGTTATCTGGACCGTGGTAAGTCCGCCCTCGGATATCGAGAGGTCGGGGAGACGCTTCGTGAGCGAAGCTCGCAGTGCATCGCGCAGAGGTTCGTTAGTTTTATGCCACTCTTCTTTAGCGCTCAGTGGCGCCTGTTGGCCGAGCGCTGAGAATGCAATTTCCGCTCCGCGATCTTCAAGCCGTTCCCCCCACACTTTTGTTGGTGGAATCAAGCCGGCTTCCTGTAATGATTCTTCAAATGCTCTCATGATATTCTCTTTTTCGGCCGGACTGAACGCATAATCATACTGCGGCTTCCAGCCGCCGTTGCGGTAGATAAAGCATTGCGCGGCGTTATCGGGGAAGATGTAGAGATTGGGAAGGTTTGCTTCCATCGGAATCGCGGGGAAGAACTGCTTTTCAAACTGCGGAAAGCCGGCGCCCGACATAATCGCAATCGGCATTTTTTTAAGCAGAGAGGAAATCAACTCGCCCATTTCGGCGGACACGCGCTGTTTGCTCTCGGCAAGCGTTCCGTCGAGGTCAAACGCCACAAGGCGGGGATGATGTTTCATGTAATTTATTTTTTGGTAATTTAATCCTCCAGATTTTTCGGCAGGAGTATGGTGAGCAGTTTTTTGAGCGAGACGGTGGCAACGCCGGTAACCGTGTCGGCGCCTCCGTAATAAATGTACAGCGTGTCGCCGCGCAGGATGTTCCCGCAGGAAAAGACCGCGTTGCGCACTTGGCCCACGCGCTCGTACTCCTCGAGCGGCTCAAAGATAGTGTCAACGCTCCGGGAGATAATTATCGACGGGTTTTTAAGGTCGAGCAGAACCGCGCCGAGCCGGTAGGTCGCTGTTTTTGACACGCCGTGATAGATAAGCAGCCAGCCCTTTGGTGTGCGGATAGGGGTGCCGGCGATGCCTATCTTTTTGCTGTCCCACATACCTTGCCGCGGGCCCATGACCTCTATGCATCGCGTCAGGCGCGACTTTTTAAAATCGAGCGTATCGAGAAAGTCGGCGCACAGCATAGGGTCGATGCGGTGCAATATCATGTACTGGCCGCCTATTTTTTCCGGCATAAGCGCGGTGTCCTTGTCTTGGACCGGGTCCGGCGTCATAAGCTGGGGCTTTTCCCACTTGTCCCACTTGTTGGCGACAAAGTCTTTGACGGAGATAGAGGTCAGCGCGGACCTCCACGGGTTTTTGCCGTCAAACGCCGTATACGCCATATATATAGTGTTGCCGATGCGGGTCAGGCGCGGGTCCTCGCAACCGGAAGCGGCGCCCTCCGCCTGCTTTTTTTCAAAATCTTCGCGCGGGACATATGCCGGAGTTTCCGCGCGCTTGGTTATTTTGATACCGTTTTTGCTGTTGGCGTATCCGAGCACGGAGGTATTGTCCGGCCCCATGGCGCGGTACAAAATATGCACCGTGCCGTTGATATCGACTGCCGTTGGGTTAAAAACAGCGGTGCTCTCCCATGGATGCTTGGCAACGGGCTTTAGTATCGGGTTTTGTTTATAGCGCTCAACCAACTCGACGCGTCGCTGCGGTATCAGCGCGTCCAAAAGGTCGGGCAAGTTGAGCGAGGCCTTGGCGCACGTGGTGTCGGCTCCGCCGTAATAAATGTCGATGCGGCCGTTTTTTTGCAGGAGCGCGCCGGTGGGGAAGACGATGTTCGGCACCGCGCCGTATCGCTCGTAGATTTCCTCGGGGACCATAATGGGGCCCTTGGTTCGGCCTTTTATCACGTGCGGGTCTTGTATGTCGAGCAGAAGCGCCTCGATGCCAAAGACGCGGTCTCCGCCGCCGAAGTAATTTTGAATGTAGGAATAAAAAAGCAGCCAGCCCTCTTTTGTTTTGATGGGCGCGGAGCCGACCTCGACGTGGTCGTGCTCGAAGCGCAGCGGGTTTATGGTGTGGTCATTGAGCTCCGAGTGCCACTTCTCCCAAAAGCCGAGGTCCCAGAGCTCCTCGATTTTGTCGCATTGCGCGATGGCGATGCGCGCCGGCGGCTCGTCGGTGTGCGCCGTTACGATGACCGTAATCTTGCCGCCGATGCGCTCGGGAAAGAGCGTCATCGCCTTGGCATTAAACGGCGTGACGAGGTGCTTTTCCTCTATTGTTTCCAAATCTCCGGAGATTGCTACCGCGACCTTGATATTGCCGGGGCCGAACGGCATCCCGCCGAGCGCGGTGTAAAAGATGTAATATTTTCCTTCAAAAAAGGTGGCGCGCGGGTCCTCGCATCCGTACTTTTCCCACGGCTCTTCGGGCACGATAAATTGGGTGCGGTTCTGGTAATGTTCGCCGTCCAGCGACATGGCTTTGCCTATCGTCGATATGCCCGACGGCGTCAAAAGCGCGTCGGGGCGGCCCTGCGCGCGGTACAGCAGGTGAGTGATAGAGCCCTTTTGTATGGGCGAGGGGTTAAAGGTCCCGCGCGCCTCCCAGTGCTTGTCGCTGCGCGGGGCGATAAGAGGATTATGCTGACTGCGTCGTATTACGTACATTGTTTTTTAGTATATCAGTTACATTTTAACCGGTTGGAGGACCGCGTGCTGGTGGCGGGTGAGTTTGCGCAGAAAGACGCTCAAGTTGGCGCGCGCGGCGGCGACATACTTGTCGCCGCCGCCGTAGTATACAAACAGGTTCTCGCCCAAGATGACCGCGCCGGAGGCGTACACGACGCCGGCCTTCCACTCGTTTTCGTACCACTCTTCCGGCGTAAGCACCGGGTCTTCGCAGCGGTAGAGGATTTTTGTCGGGTCTTGGAGGTCGAGCAGCATCGCGCCGACTTTGTACCCGACCTCCGAGTGCGCCGGGTCAAAACCGTGATAAAAGAGCAGCCACCCCTCCGGTGTTTTAAGCGGCGGCGCGCCGGCACCGCGCACGCGCACATCCCACCGGCCCGGCTTATCCGCGCGCCTGAAATTGCTTTTTATAAATCCGTTTTTATCGAGCGCGCCCAGGTCGTCGACATACGCGATCTCAATCTTGGGGCTGATGTTGTGCAGGACGGCGTACTTGCCGCCTATCTTTTCCGGAAACAGGAGCCAGTTTTTTTGCACTTCGCCCGGCGCGGAGAGGTATGAGTTGGCGCTCCAGAGCCACTGCCTGCGGTCAAAGTCGCTGAGCGCCAAAGAGGTCAGGGTAATGCGCTCGTTGCCCCAACCCTCAAACGCGGTAAAGGTCATCTGCACCGAGTCGTCCATGATAACCGCCCGCGGGTCCTCCGCTCCGCCCCAGCCGCCGCCGGAGCCGTAGCTGACCGTGTCGTACGAGAGCGTGGCGTACGACAGGCGCGCGCTTGCTCTGCTTGCGCGCGCGCGGGAGAGCGAGTCGGCCTGCGGGTCGTACGCGGGATAGTTTGGACGCTCGTCAAAATGCATGCCGTCTTGGCTGGAGGCATAGCCGATGCGCGAGATGCCGTCGCGGCCGAGCGCGCGATAAAAAAGGTGCACGCGCCCGTTGCGGACAAACGCCGCCGGATTAAAGACCGCCTCGGACTCCCACCAGTTTTCCGCCCGTGGGCGCAATACCGGGTTATGCGGCAGGCGGTGTAAGTGGAGCGGTTTGCGCAGTCCGCGCAAAACGGCAAGCCACAAAAACAGCGCAGCTAAGCACGCCAGCAGAATCGCCGCGAGCGTAAATACGTATGCCGCCGCATTAGGCGCGCCCATAATCGTCTTCTAGCCTTGTAATGTCGCCCTCGTCAAAGTCTCCAAAAGCTATTTCAAGAAACAGCAGACCCTCCGGGCCGCCCGCGACGCGGTGCTTGGCGCCGCGCGCGACAAAAAAGTTGTCGCCGGGCTTCACCTCGGTGACCTGCTCGCCGACGGTAACCGAGCCCGCGCCTTGCAGTATCAGCCACTCCTCGTCGCGATGCGCGTGCTGTTGCAATGAGAGCTCCTGCCCGGGCTCTACTTTGATTATTTTGACCGTCGACTTTTCGTTGAGCGTAAAACGCTCAAAACTTCCCCACGGGCGAATTTCCTTCTCATAGTTAGAGAGGCCTTCCATGCTTTTATTATAAAGCATAAAAATATGCCGAGGGGGCCCGCGCACCTCGGTGCGGAGCCCCCTCGGCTAAACCAGTATCTCTTTCATACTTGATTTCGACCGGCTTACTGCTACACCGCTTCTAACCTGCTTACCGCTTATAAAGTGACAGCGGCCACTATGTGGCTCAACGCCGTCAAACGCTATTGTATAAAAAGCTTATTGAACAGACGATGAGGACAAAAACAGCGCGCGTTCGCGGGGGAAGAGCCACAACGCCAGGTGGTAGATGCCGTAGGTGATAAAGAACGCCGACATAACATCGATGGTGTAGTGGATATGGCCGAGCAACACTATGGTCGCGAAGAATATCGAGGAAAGCAGATAAAACCACTTGAGGCGGTTATCGATGCCCCAAAATGCCAATGCGCCGAGGAACGGCATCCCCGTGTGCCCGGAAAAAAACTGGTCCGCGCCGAAAAAGGAGTTGGTAATGGTCGCCCCGAAGTCGCTCAGGTAGGCGACCTCCGGCGGCCCCAGGTGTGTCATAAGCGTAAACGCCGAGCGGATGAGTATAAAGAGCGTTACCGCATACAGGGTAAACGGGATGCGTTTAGGGTTCAGTGCCAGCATGACCACGCTTACCGCCACGACCAGGAACGTGCCGTATACAAAAATTTGGTCGACCTCGAAAACGGGTATGTTGGACAGGATGATGTCGGTGACGGACGCGCTCGCGTTGTTGGTCGCCTGTTTTATCGCCCAAAAGTTGACGAACAGCGCGCCGATAAACGCGGCAATGGCGACCGGCGCGGAAAAGCGGAAGCACCGGTCGACCCACGACAGGCGGTAGCGCTCGATGATGATATAGAGCATTGCCATAAGTTTAAGTATACTAAAGGTATGGACTTTGCAGCCGCTGTTATTCTACTCGAACAGTACCGTTACTTTATACTCTTTCCTATAGCCTGCTTTGAGGGGCCGATGATCGCCTTTATCGCCGGCACGCTCATACCGCTCGGGTACTTTAGCGTGGTTCCTCTTATTATTACGCTCATTTTTGCCGACGTCATCCCGGACCTCGCGTATTACTTTTTTGGCCGTTGGGGCAAGGAGAGGTCACTTATCGAAAAAATGGGGCCGAAATTGAAGATAACGCCGGAGCGCTTCGAAGTCGTGCGGAATTTGTGGCACACGCATCCGTTTAAAACCATGGCGGTAACCAAATTTGCCTACGGGCTCTCAACGCCGCTTCTTATTACCGCCGGTTTGGCGCACCTTCCGTTCAATACTTTTTGGCGGTACAGCGCAGTGCTCGCGGCGTTTCAGTACTCGGTGTTGGTCGGGCTCGGATACTTTTTCGGCGGGTACTTTGCAACCGTCGAGAGCACGCTGGTGCGGGCGGAAATGCTGGTGGCCGCCGCCGCGATTGTATTTGCCGGGTACTATATTATCGTACGCAGAGTTCGCGCGCAGTTTCTTAAGAAAGAAGCCGGTCAATAGTGTCACGGTAGACGCGCTCCCACTCCATGGCGATTTTTTTTGGAGACAGCTTTTCGACGAACTTTTCCGCGGCGCGGCCCATGCGGGCGCGCAGAGCATTGTCGTTTAAAAGCATTTTAATCTTTTCCGCCAACGCTTTATGGTCGCCCGGCTCGACAAGAAAGCCGGCCTCCTTCGGCGTGTAATCCGGCAGGCCGCGCGCGCGGGCGCACACCGCCGGAGTGCCGCTGGAGTACGCCTGCATAAGCGCAATAGACTGGCTGTCGGAGGTCGACATCATCGCAAAGACGTCCGCTGTTTTGTAGATATGCGGGAGCTCTGCGCGCGAAAGGAAGCCGGTAAACTTGACGCGCCGTCCGACGCGGAGCTTTTGCGCCAGCTTTTTTAGTCCGTTTTCCGCCGCCCCGTGGCCGGTGGCGACCAGGGTGATGGTGGGGAAGTCTTTAACCAACAGCGCAATCGCGCGCACGACCACATCGACGCGCTTTTCCACACCGAGCCGCCCGGCATAGAGCACTACCGGTCCGGTAAGCCCGAAGGAGCGCTTGTGCTCCGCTTTTTCTTCCGGTGTTGGCGGTCCGAACGCCTCCAGCTCCGCGGGGTTGGCGACCGCGCGGCCCGGCTTATGAAATCCTTTTTCTCCCATGCGGCGCAGGAGCGCCGCGTACGGCGTGGTCACAAAGTCGCAGTGATTGTAATACCACGCGTCGTACCAACGCATGATGCTTCGCATGCCAAACGGGAAAAAGTCTTCTATCGCGGTGTGGTTGGTGCCAATGAGCGGCACGTGGTAGCGCGCGGCGGCGCGCAGTGCCTCCCATCCGGTGCCGTACGGGCTTTGGGTGTGGATAACCTGCGGTTTAAAAGAGTCCAAAAAGTCAAAGCTCGCTCCGGTGGGGAAGGCAAACCGCGACTGGCCGGTCGGCGAGAAAGGCATCGACACCGACGGCAGGCGCACAACCGGAATGCCGTCGATGGTATCGTCCTCTTTTGTAAGAGGGTACTGCCGTTTGCCGGTCGCGTAGTCTTGCGGCGAGTAGCGCGGGCAGATATAAACAATTTTGTGTCCGCGCTTGTGGAGCTCCTTGCCGGTCGTGATAATGGTGTCGGTAATCCCGGAAAGCTCCGGGTAAAAATTGTCGCTGAAGAAAGCAATACGCATGCCTCTATTGTCCCACGAACTTTTCTATTTCGTCGGCGACTTCGTCAATATTATTCAGTACCAGAATATGGTTGGCTTTTGGCAGTTCAACGAGTGTGGAGTTTGTAAGAATTTTTGCCAAGGCGCGCGCGTGCTCAACTGGGACAATCGAATCGTCGGCTCCGTGCACCACCAGTGCGGGCGCGGTGAGCGCAACCCAGCCGGCGCTGTAGTCGCGGTCAAAGACCACGCGCAACGAGCGCAGGTACGAACGCAATCCCATATTTAAAATGTCTGTGCCGATGCGCGACACACTATAGTCCGGCGTAGGGTAGAAGCGTGCGTAATCGGTGCGGCCGTAGGCGCGTACGCGCAGAGGTGCCATGGCGAGCGCGGCACCGAGGTTGGCGAGAAATTTACTAATTTTAAAATGATGCACGCCGTACGCGGGGGCCAAAAAGACATTGCGCCCGACCGTTTGCGGATAAGCGCGCGTAAATTCCATCGCGATAAGCGTGCCAAAGGAGTGGCTTACTATCGAGCAGTGTTCTACTTTCAAATATTCGAGCAGTGCGCGGATGTCTTCGACAAATTCGGGCATAGAGTAACCGCGCCGACGGGGGCGCACGGAGCGCCCGTGTCCGCGCAGGTCGAAGGTTATAAGGTTATATTTTTCTTCGAAAATCTTCTCGTACGGATACCAAGCCGATAGGCTCCCCGAAAGCCCGTGGACAAAAAGTATAGTCTTCCGTCCCGGCAAAAAGGTATTAATCCGATAAGCAATCCCGCGGCTCTTAAAATAATGCTCCTCCATGTATGATAAGCATATAGTATGAAAATCAGTTTTGTTATACCCGCCCACAACGAGGAAAAAATGATAAAGGCCTGCCTCGCCTCTGTTTTTAAAGAAATCACCCGAAGCAAGGAAGGTCGGACCTTCCTAGTTCCGTTTGAGAGTGAGGTGGTGGTGGTTGATAACGCCTCGACCGACCGCACGCGCGAGGAGGCGCTCAAGTTCCCGGATGTCACGGTGGTGCGCGAGAACCTCAAGGGCCTGGTCTACGCGCGTCGCGCCGGCTGGGTCGCGACGAGCGGCGATATTGTCGCCAACATCGATGCCGACACTATTGTTCCGAAGGGCTGGTTATCAACGGTTGTGGGCGAGTTTGCCAAAGACAAAAACCTCGTCGCGCTCTCGGGGCCCTACATTTATTACGATATTTCCGCATTTGAGCGCGCGCTGGTAAAAGCGTTTTACTTTTTTGGCTGGCTTATACACCTTTTTAACCACTTTGTGCTCAACAAGGGCGCTATGCTGCAGGGCGGCAACTTTGTTCTGCGCCGCGACGCGTGGGAGCGCGCCGGCGGTTTTGACACGACCATCACGTTTTATGGCGAGGATACCGATGTCGCGCGACGCATAAGCAAGCAGGGCAAAGTGCTCTGGATGTGGGGCTTGCCCATGTATACCTCCGGCCGGCGCTTACACAAAGAAGGAGTACTAAAGACCGGCTTTACGTACGCGCTCAACTTCTTTTTTATCAGTATGACCGGCAGGCCGGCGACAAAAGAGTATTCGGATATTAGAATAGACGCATGACCGCGCTCATAATCTTTGGGGCAAAGTATCTGGTTGCACTCGTCATGCTTGGTGGCGCCGTAACCCTGAGTTTTGCAGGAGAGAGGAGGCGGCGGCTTACGTACCTACTTGCCATCGCGCTCCCTCTTGGCTACGCGCTTGCGCGGCTGGCGGGGCTGTTCTTCCAGCATAACCAACCGTTTGCCGTAGAGGGCTTTGAGCCGCTCCTGCCGCACGCTGTGGACAACGCTTTTCCTTCCGACCATGTTGCCATTGCCGGCGTCTTTGCCTCGGTGGCGTTTCTTGCCGACCGCAGGGTGGGCCTTGTGCTATGGGCGTCTGCGCTCCTGGTCGGCCTTGCCCGCATGCTTGCGGGGCTGCATTACGGGGTAGATGTGCTTGCCGCCGCCGTTTTGGCGCTTGCGGCTGTGTGGGTTGCCCGTCTCGTACTCACCAGGCTAGCCCCAGGGGTGGGTACTGGACAGTCCTAGGATGGGGTATACTATTCGGAGGGTAATTTATTAATATTTACTTTTAAACTTTGTATGGTAAGAACAGCAAATCCGGCGCTTCTCAAGCCGCTCAATCTCTCTGCGGAGCTTGAAGCGGTCGTCGGCAAGGGTCCGATGTCGCGCGGGCAAGTGGTTAAGCAGATCTGGGTGTATATCAAAAAGCATAATCTGCAGAATCCACAGAACAAGCGCAACATTTTGGCGGATGCCAAGCTGAAGCCGCTCTTCGGCGGCAAGGGCGAGGTAACGATGTTCGAGATGACGAAGCTCGTCTCGGCGCACATGAAGTAAGCTAAGGCTCCCAAAGAATAAAAAAGGCCCCGGAATAAATCCCGGGGCCTTTGCAGTTGCCGGCGTGTGCCGGCTACTAGAAGTGATAGTTGATGCCGAACGTTACCGCGTGGTCCTTGTCGATACCGCGTTTCGCCACCGAGTATGAGTCGGTAGTCGATTCCATCGCGTACGACGTGTACAGGTATTGCACGCGAGCCGACCAGTGCTTGTTGAGCTTGGCGGCAACGCCGCCGCCGATCGTGCCGCCCAGCTGAGCGGACTTGCGCTGGGTGCCGTAGGTGTAGGTGGAACCCCAGTAGCTCGAGTTGGTCGTGTTCGACTCGGTTGTCCGCACGTAGGCGAGACCGCCCGTGAGGTACGGCATGATGCCGTTCCAGTCGTAACCGACCACCGCCCGGGTGCTGCCCCAGAAGTCCTTCTTGACTTCGTGGTCAGTGATGGAGCTGTAGCCCCACCAGCAACCGGCGCAGTTGTCCACGGAGCGGCTGCCTTTGCCGCCACCGAGGTAGAGGTCCGTCTCGGCGCCGATAACGATGCCGTTGCGGAATTGGTGCAGGTAGCCGAGCTGGCCGCCATAGGACAGCCCCTTGCCGCTCATTGAGCTCGAGTCGGAATAGTAGTCCGACGTGTAGCTCTCAGTGTGGTTGAAGCGGTTGTGGCCGATACTGCCGCCGACATAGAACCCGGTCCAGTTGTAAGGCTGAACGCTGTCGACCAGCCGGTCCATCTGCACGCGCTGGCGCGCCGGATAGGTGTCGGCAGCCTTTGCAGTATTCGCATAGGACATCAGGACGATGGCCGCAGCGGCCGCAGCCGCCAAGGTAATACGATGCATTGTTTTGCTCCGTGAACGGGCCAGGCGGGGTGCCATAGCCTCTACCCCCTATGCTAGCATACTATAAATTGCTTGTCAAGTGGCACGGGACACCCCACAATTTAGGCTAAATCTACAAAATAGGGTACTGTTTTTATGATATGTTCTTCTAAAAAACGTGTTCTACCGTAAGTAACCAGACAACAAGGAGGCCACATGGCCCGTTTTGATCAAAGCAACGCTCAACGCAAAGTTATCGAACATCCGAATGCAAACGGCAAGAAGCTGATTGTCCCCGACACCAGCGTCCTGTTGCACGACCCGCAGTCGCTGCTCAGCTTTCAGGACAACGATGTCTATTTGGTCCGGCCCGTGCTCGCTCAGCTCGACCGGCACAAGAAAGGCCAGTCCGACGTGGCGCGCAATGCCCGGCAAGTGACGCGGATGCTCGACACTATCTTCAAGGGCGAAAAGAATCTCTTAGAATACGGCGCATCGATGGCGGAGGCGTCCGGCGGTTCGGCCACCGGCAAGCTTTTCTTTCAGATGGAGTCTTTGAGCTTTCATCTGCCTAAAGACTTGCTTGACGACGAGGCCGACCGGCGCATCATCCAGGCCGCCTGCCGGCTTCGCGAGAAACGGAAGGAATATACAAAGGTTGTTCTCGTCACCAAAGACGCGAACATGCGCTATGCGGCGCTCGGCGTCAACGGCAACATCGCGGCCGAAGACTATCTCAACGACAAGGTCCTGCTCAAGGACTCGGATGTGCTCCCGAAGGGCTACCACACGATACTCAAAGATTTTTGGGAATCTGTCGAAGTAGTCGATTCGGGTAAGAAGGACCATCACGACTTTTGGCGGGTCCGCGGACCACTGTGCCAAGAGTTGGTGGTCAATGAATGCGTCCACACGAAGGATACAAAAGGCGCGGACCTCTTTGTCCGGGTGCGGGAGCACACGGGCGTGGAAATGGTCCTCGAGCGGATTACCGACTACCGTCTCGCTACGCATTCGGTATTTGGAATCACCGCTCGCAACATTCAGCAATGTTTCGCCTTTAGTCACCTGATGAACTCCGAGATCGACCTTGTCGTATTACTCGGAGATGCCGGCACGGGTAAGTCACTGCTGGCGCTTGCGGCCGGGTTTACTCATTTGCCCGGCAACGATCGTCATCACCATCTGGCCGGCGGCACCAGGGATATCTCCGAAATCATCATGACGCGTGCCATGGTGCCCGTGGGCGGCGAAGAAATCGGTTTCCTGCCCGGCACGGTCGACGAAAAGTTCGGACCGTGGATGAACTCTCTGGAAGACACCCGGGAGGCGCTGTCCGACAATGCCACAAAGCACGGCCTCTGGGATGATGTGGCAAAGGAGAAGCAGTGTAAGGCGATAAAATTCCAGCCTATCAGCTTGACTGCCGGCCGTACGTTCGCCAACAAGTTCGTCATCGTCGACGAGGCACAAAACTTGACGCCGACCCAAGCAAAGATGCTCGTCACTCGCGCCGGGAACGGAGCCAAGTTTGTCGTCTGCGGCAATCTCTCGCAGATCGACACGCCGTTCCTCGACGAGAAGAGCTCGGGGCTTGCGTATCTGGTGATGCGCATGAAGGGGCGTGAGCATATTGCCCACGTCATCCTCGAGGAGTGCGTGCGCTCGCGGCTTGCGGCGCTCGGGGTCCAACTGCTCTAAGTATCTACCGCCGCCCGTAAAACCGGGCGGCTTTTTTATGTACGCCGCTCATAAAAAACACATGCCCGGTGTGACACCCTTAGTTGCATGAGCAAAGAAACTACTAAAAAATCGTGGGATATATCAAAAATTACCCGTGATGCCGTGGTAACAACCGCCGAGCGCGCGCGGATACTGCAGGACAAAACAGCCGCGGAGCTAAAGAAGGCCGCGGAGCTCGTTAAGCAGAAACTTTCATGAAAAATTCATAGTAGGTGTGCCACTATTATTCGGTATTCGGGGATATTAGTTAATTTAAAATAAACTCTATGGAAGAAACAAAACCGGTGACAGCCACCTGCACCTCTTGCAATCACGAACATAAGGAGGCCGACGGCTCGTGCTCGTGCGGATGTAAGGAGGCTAAAAAATAATATGGCTGACACTATTGTAAATACGCCTTCGGGCAACGACAGCGGGGCGGGAGGCTGGGCAGTCGCTATTATTATTCTGCTCGTAGTTATCGTCGGCGGCTTCGTGTGGTACCGGTATTATCGGGCTCCGGCAGCCGCTCCGGCCGCCAACATCAACGTCACTATCCCTGCCGTGCCTACAGGCAATCCTGCTCCGTAAAAAGGTAGTTCCATAGGTATAAAAAAGCCGCCCGGTTGTCCGGGCGGCTTTTTGTCGGGCGATGCCCTCAAGTCTTAACCCACTTTCCATCGATGAACTTAGCAGCTGAGGAGCCGCCAATAGGATTTCCTTCCTTATCAAGAAAAACCTCGTCGATGTGGGTTTCCTCCGCAGACCCTTCGGGGTATGACCCCTTTCGCTTGTAGGAATACTCGGTGATGCCACCGTCGGCATCGCGCCTCTGGACCTCCCAGAGATAGACACCAAGAGGGTCTTCTAATTTTCGCGTCTCGACGAACTTGTCGGTGCCGAGAAAATTTTTAAGAGCCGCCCATATTTCATCCTGAGTTGGGAACTCGTCAACCATTTTTGTCTCCAGGGTGCTAAATAGCTTTCCGCGCATATTATAGCACACTATGTAAAAGCTGTCTGCTCCGCAGTCGGGGCTCGAACTGGGTTTAGTCAGAATGTTTATTTTTGCTCTTTATTACACCCACAATACCGGCAACAATCGCGAGGAGTCCGAGCAGTTGCCCTCCGGGACTATCATCAATTTCACCATATACAAACATACAAGCCCCGAATAGTATTGCGAGAATGGAGCATAGTATTCTCTTTTTATTCATATAGGAATCTGTTTGACTCTATACTAGAGCTGAAAATAGAAAACAGGAAAACACGCCGCGAGTATGGCGAAAATCTGAACCATCAGAACAAGAAGAGCCTGCTTGGGCGCCCGCGGCAGCCATGTAACCGCAAAAAACGCCACCATTAATACTTCTAAAAATAACCAAAGCTGAAAGAGGTGCGCGGCTGTTCCTTCGTCCTCCGGTTGAGCGGCAGGAACGCCCGCTATCGCAATAGACGCGAGGATCATCGCCAAAGCTGCAAGCGACAGCGTCACCGGAAGCCAGGCGCTCGGGTGTTTCAGTATTGACTTCATACGGGTATATAACACGCAAAATGAGTTAATAGTTTTGCGCGGCGTCTTTATGACGAAGTTCGAACCTATAATTTAAAAATACCGGCTTCGATTTCGATATGACAATCTGACCAAAATTAGGTATAGTTTTTAGGTTCGTACATTCCGCGGTAGCTCAATGGTAGAGCAGCTCCCTGTCGATAGGCAGCCTCCCGGAGGAATCCGGGTTGCAAATTTCGGGATATCGGTGAACCCCCACTCCGCAAGGAAGGGCAATACCGAGGGAACCTCGCAAATGGTGCGAGGGCGCCGTAGAGACTAGATACCGAAACGCCGAGAACCGGCGATGATATAGTCCACGCCCGCAGTAATGCGGGATTACGTGTAAGGAGTTGGTTCCAGGTTCGAGTCCTGGCCGCGGAGCAAATGAAAAACGTAGAAGAAAAATCGTATTTGCGCGGAGACAGCAAAATAAGCGAGTTTCCAGAAAAATATAATCGTTTAGTAAAGACTGTGAGTCGATTAACTACCGCTGTCTTAATCCTTGGATTAACAGTCCTTATGCTAGAGATTAGGATATTTTATCCCGAACCCGTTTACAACTTTTTACTTTCTTAGGATTTAATTGGGGTCAACTAACGGAGGGGTACAAACTGCTCATCATTAGCATTCCTATAGCAATTTTTGTTGCTGTTACTTCACATATTGTTAACAAAATATATATCGATCCGTTGCTCACTAAAAAAGACTAGGTTGCCAAACAGGTTCGAACTTCGTCCAGCAGGCGGAGCAGAAGTTTTTAGCTATATTTAACAACAGCTTTTTTCACTATGCTTTCATAGGTATCTTATAAACTGAATACGGACTCATTGTAGCGGTGTAGTCGAAACTTCGGTACTTAGGGAGGAATGCAGTGTGTCAGAAAAAATAATTATTCCGAAGCGGGAGAGTAACAATTCTCTTGCGCCGGAGTCGTATTGGTACGCGGCTTCAAAAAGCGGAGTAGTTCCGGCTGAACTGAGAGAAGTAATGCCCCATCCAATGGCACTGAGGTGGCGCGGAAGTTCGAACGGTGGTTCTCAGGTATAAGGAGGAAGAAGTCCGGATAAGACCGGGCACAATGTTCTGGCCGTGCGAATCCATCAAGGCTCGCACGGCTTTTTATTTGAGAGAGGAGCAAAGGTTACTTAGCACTCATCACAATCACACAAGTGCCTGGATAGACTGTTCCCATATGAGTGAACAATCATCAGCGCCAGCCTACTAACTCGATGCTTAGGGCAACTATTCTACTTGCAACTCTTAAACCCAAGTCGGGTAAAGTATTTTCTAATACAAAAGTGTTGTCCGAAATCTTGTGTGACGAGCTTGCTACACACGAGGTAAAAAGTGAGATAGTGCATCTGGCCGGGTACAAAATCCCCCCAGGCACTAAAAGCAATGTGGGGAAAGGGGACGAATGGCCAAAAATCCTAGATAAAATAGTCCGCTCAGACATCATTATTTTTGCAACGCCCATTTGGTGGGGCGGGCACTCCTCGATCATGCAGCGGGTGATGGAACGCCTCGATGAACTAAACGACGAGATGGTGGCAACCGGAAAGTCAGAACTATTAAACAAAGCAGGCGGTATGGTCATCACCGGTGGAGAAGACGGTGCGCAAAATGTCATAGCCAGCATTGCAAATTTTATGATCTGGAACGGCCTTACGTTGCCGCCCGCCTGCTCGCTGTCATACTTAGGGGGCCATAAAGCAAAAACGAAAGCAGGGTTAAAAAAAGAATTTATGCAGCAGTCTTACACCATGGGTATGGCAAAAACAATGGCTCGCAACTTGTCCTACATGGCGCAACTCCTAAAAGACCACCCGCTACCGGTGCAAGAAAAGAAAAGCCAGGCTCTGCGCTAAGCGGGTTCGAGTCCTGGCCGCGGAGCTTGACAGGTTTTTTTGGGTGTGTTAACATGCCATCAGTCGCGGGCGTACCTATTTTCAACCGAAGGAGGCTCACCATGCGGAAGTCGATCAAGGCTTTTACGGCTCTAGTCGTACTATTGTTTTGCGCGGGCTGTTCGGAGACCACCCGGGAGACCCGACAGGCGGCCGGAGGGGATCCGGCAGTCCGCCAACTTGTTGCGGAAACTTTCCCCGACGCGCCCATCATGCTCCGGATCGCGCAGTGCGAGTCGGGCATGCGGCAATTCGGCCCGGACGGCCGGGTGCTGAGTGGGGCGGTGCACCCGCCGGATAAGGGCGTCTTTCAGATAAATACGCGTGTACATGGCCCCACCGCACACAGCCGCGGCGTGGACCTCCACATGACCAGGGGTAATATCGCCTTCACACGGTACCTCTACGACAAAGAGGGGACCAGGCCCTGGTTCGCATCGAAAGGATGCTGGGGGAAGGATCGCATCGCCAGCAGATAGCCACGACAAATCAAAGTCTCCGCATGGTTGTGCGGAGACTTTTTCCTATTTGGTATACTAAGCTCATGCTTAACTACAATATAAAGGGCACCGGACTCGATATTACCGACGAGCTGCGCGGCTATGCGGAGAAAAAGCTCGGGCATGCGGAAAAGTTTTTGCAAAACGACCCTTCTGCGCGGATAAACATAGAGCTCGAGTATCAGGCTGGGCGCGACGGCGAGCATTACCGCGCCGAGTTTACGGTCTTTGCCTCCGGCGCGGTGTACCGCGCGGAGCGCTGGGGAGAGGGCATGCACGCGGCTATCGACTTGGCAGTAGGGGATCTGGTCAACGAACTCGGCCGCAATAAAAAAAAGCGCCTGCACCTCGTGCGCCGCAGCGCGGCTAAGGTCAAAGACTACCTGCGCAGCTGGCGCAGCTAACCCTGCTATTTTTGTCCGCGCAGATAGTCCGCGTACAACATTTCTTTTTTGCCCTCGGGGATTACTTTCAAAATTTCTAACTTGTTGTCTTTAAACTCCGCGTCGGTGACAATGACGCGCTTGTTTTTTGCGTTTATAAAATAGGCGCGAGGATTTTTATCAAAGGCGCGTACTTTTAAAAATTGTCCGCGCGGGCTTCCGCTGAGGTCGAGCAGTGCGTCCGCGTCGGTACATTTTTTAGTATAGGTTGCTTCCGCCTCGTTTTGCGCTTCGGCGGCAAGTTCGCCCCTCAGCAGCAGCGGGAGCGCGTCGGCCAAGAGGTTCGCCCCCTCGGTAAAGAGCATCTCGCTGAGCATGAGCCCTTTGGGCGGCCAGTCCTCTACGGCTATCTCGATGCGGGCCTGCGCGAGCACCGGGCCGGCGTCCATTTTTTCCGCCATGTGCATGACGGTGACGCCGGTGTGCCGCTCGTCTTGGAGTATGGCCGATACGTACGGCGAGGGGCCGCGGAACTTCGGCAAAAGAGACGGGTGGATATTGATACAGCCGCGCTTCGGGAGGTCGAGTATTTTTTTGGGCAGTATTTTGCCGTATGATGCCACGACAAAAAAGTCCCAATCAGTATTATAAAGTTCTATCGGCAGTTCCTTAGTGTCGACAACTAACGCCGGCACCAATCCGCGCCGCTCCAGTTGCGCAAGCGCGAACTGCGAGTCGGCTGATGTGCCAAAAAACGCAAAAAGGGGTTTAGACGCCATGTTTATCTTTAAGTTTAGCCCGCGCGGTCTGCATGTCCTCGTCTTCTTCCAGTCGCACCACCTTGTCGGTGTACAAAATACCTTCCAGATGGTCGCACTCGTGCTGGAAGATATGGCCTATCAGCGCCGAGCCGTGGTAGGTGATGGTCTTTCCATTTTCGTCGAGCGCTTGTATCGACGCTTTTTCGTGGCGCAGGACGGTGCCGTATTTGCCGCGCACCGACAGGCACCCCTCCGACATCTCGTGTTTTTTGCGCGACAGCCGGGTGATTTCAGGATTGATGAACACGCGGTCCGGCGGAGTGGGCGGTGCCTTTTCTCCCTCTTTTACTACGGGGGCGAAGGCTTTGCCGGAAATGACAAAAATACGCAGCGGTTCGCCGATTTGCGGCGCGGCGATAGCCACGCCGAAGTCCTCCGCGGCGAGGGCCTTTTTCATGCGCGCGATAACTTTGGTTATCTTTGCCGAACCGATGTCTTTTTTGGCAACCGGCTTGGCTATGCCGCGCAGTACCGGGTCGCCCTCCTGTACGATTGGGTCTTTCACAGTAAGTAATATGCAATAATTTACGAAAAAGCGAAAGGCCGGCTCACGTCTGAGCCGGCCTTGTGCAGCAATACAATGTTTGAAAGTCTGTCTGTGACTTCGTCGGTCGCCTGGTAACCTTCCCGACTCCTTCGTCGGCGACATATCTCAAACACGCTCGCGCACGCTTCGCGTGTCCTAGGGTAAGTGCTGGGGGCAGCGGACACGCGAAACTAAACAAAAAAGCACCTGTGTCTATCCTACATAGATAATAAGTTTCTGTCAACAAGTGTATAATCCCCATCATGGAGCACATCGGCAAGCACATGGAGAGCCTTTCGCCGCGCTCTAAAAAGGAGCGCGCGACCGAGCGCGGCGAGATGATGAAATATTTTATCGAGCAGCTCAACCCCGGGCGCGTGCGCGACGGCTATCCGCCGCTTAGCTTGCCGCGCATGGGCCGCCTGCTCCTGGCCATACCCACCAAAGACCTCTATTATCTTAAGAGCGTATGCGAGCAGTCAAAAGATTTTTCCAAAAAGTTTTGGTGGGAGATCAATCCGAAAAAGCATGAACAAAAATAAATTTATT
The DNA here is from genome assembly GCA_964363205.1 of uncultured Candidatus Saccharibacteria bacterium. Taxonomy (GTDB): domain Bacteria; phylum Patescibacteriota; class Minisyncoccia; order Phycocordibacterales; family SBAW01; genus GWA1-54-10. The sequence continues at coordinate 29,373 of CAYIHD010000003.1, forward strand.
GTCGAAGGGCTCGGCGGCCGGCGCGCACTGCGCGGAGCAATAGCGGTCAAGGGCGCCAAAAACGCCGCGCTCAAAGCGCTTGCGGCAAGTGTGCTCTTTGACGACCCGATACCTATGCAAAATCTGCCCGACATCGAGGATGTTAAGCGCATGCAGGAGCTCCTTGCCGGCGGGTTGCCGGTGCTCAAAAAAGATATAGCCGAGCGCCTGCGCGCCTCGATAGTGCTCACCGGCCCCGTGCTGGCGCGCTACGGCACGGTCACTTTTCCGTTCCCCGGCGGCTGCGTGCTCGGCGAGCGGCCCATCGATTTGTTTTTAGACGGCTTTCGCGCGATGGGCGCGACGGTGGAGGAGAAAGACGATTTGTTTATTATTTCGGGTAAACTGCTCGGCGCAAAAATTTTCTTTCCGTCGGTGTCGGTAACCGCAACAGAAACTTTGATGCTCGCCGCCACTCTTGCCGAAGGCGAGACGGTGCTGCAGAACGCCGCCATGGAGCCCGAGATAGGAGCGCTTATCCGCTATCTCAACCAATGCGGCGCGCACATAGAGGGCGCTGACACGCCGACGCTGGTTATACAAGGTACCGGCGGAAAACTCCTGCACAGCGGCGGCGTGCCGTATGTCACGCCGCCGGACAGGATAGAGACGGGGAGCTTTCTTATTTTGGCGGCGCTGTGCGGAGAGGAGGTAAAAATTACCGGCTGTGAGCCGCGCCACGTAGACGCTCTGCTGGTGCTCCTGCGCCGAGCCGGCGTCAATTTAGAAGTTGGAAAAGATTTTATTGAGGTAAAAGGAAAGGCTACCATATATCGTAGTGTTTCGGTGCGCACACACGAGTACCCGGGCTTTCCGACCGACCTGCAGGCGCCGATGGCGGTGTTTTTGAGCCAGTGCGACGGCGAGGCGACGATACTCGAAACTATTTTTGACGGCCGCTTCCGCTATGCCGACGACCTTATCCGCATGGGCGCGGACATCACCGTGATGAACCCGCACAAAATTTGGATAAAAGGCCCGCGCGCGCTTAGCCGCAAAGAGCTCGAGAGCCCCGATCTGCGCGGCGGGCTGGCCTACCTCATCGCCGCCGCGGTGGCGGAGGGCACCAGCACGATAGACAACGCCTACCTCATCGACCGCGGCTACGAACATATAGAAAACCGCCTCCAAAACCTCGGCCTTAACATAAAAAGAGAACAAGTATAAAGGTTTCACCTATATATCTGCGTCGCTCGGGATCCAAAGCTAAAGCTTTGACCCTCGCTATCCTCGGTATAGAATGCCTAAGCGATGGCTTTCTTTACCCCCAAGCTCGGCATTGACCTCGGTACGGCCAACACGCTCGTGTTTGTGCCCGGCAGGGGCGTTATTTTAAACGAGCCCTCCGTGGTCGCGATTTCAGAAATTGATAAGCGGATTTTGGCCGTCGGATTTGACGCCAAGGATATGATAGGCCGCACGCCGGGCGAGATTATCGCGTACCGGCCGATGCGCGACGGCGTCATCGCCGACTACCGCGTCACGCAGGCGATGCTCAAATATTTTATCCAAAAAGCGCTGGGCCGCTGGCAGTTGTTTAAGCCCGACGTGATGATAAGCGTGCCCACCGGCGTTACCTCGACCGAGCGCCGCGCGGTTGTCGAGGCCGCCATCCGCGCCGGCGCCAAAAACGCGTACGTGGTCAAGGAGTCGGTGCTCGCGGCGATAGGTGCCGGCATTCCTATACAAGAGGCCAAGGGGCACATGGTGGTTGATATAGGCGGCGGCACCACCGACGTGGCGGTTATTTCGCTCGGCGGCATCGTCGCGTCGACCAGCATTAAATGCGCCGGAGACAAGCTCGACCACGCCATTACCGATTACATAAAAAAAACATACAACCTGGCGATAGGCGAGAAGACCGCCGAAGATGTCAAAATAAATATAGGCTCCGCGGTGCCGGTGGAGGACGAGCTTGTCATGAGCGTCAAAGGCCGCGACTTTATCACGGGGCTTCCGCGCAGCTGCGAGTTGCGCACCAACGACATAGTCAAAGCGATGGGCAAGGAACTGCGCGAGATAATCAAAGCCATCCGCGATGTTTTGCAGGAGACGCCGCCGGAGCTTGCGGCCGACATCATCGACTCCGGCATCACCATGACCGGCGGCAGCAGCCTCCTGCGCAACTTTGCCGAGCTGGTTTTGCGCCGCATCGGCGTCAAGGCGGCCGTCGCGGACGACGCGCTCTATTGCGTCGCCAAAGGCACCGGTATCGCGCTTAACCACTTGGACACGTACAAAAAGGCCATCATTGCGAAGCGATGAAATAAAGGTAGTTAGCAAGAAATATGATTCACCACGCGTATTATATAGAAGGCTCCGCGTCCGCCTTTGACGCGTACAAAGATTTAATTAAGCCTTTTTGGTCGGGCAAGTTTGAGCGGTTTGGCATAGATGACGCGCGCACGCTGATTGCTCTTGCAAGCTTGAAAAATTTTAACGAAGCGGTGTTTTTTGTGTGCGCGGCGTCGATAACAAGCGACGCTCAACAGTCACTGCTTAAGCTGTTTGAGGAACCGCAGGCGGGGACTACGTTTGTGCTCCTGGCGCCTCACGGGTCGCTCCTGCCAACCCTTAAGTCCCGCATGCTTCCGTATACGGAGTTATCCACAGTTGCAAAGGACTCTCCTTTGCAGATAGAGGCTAGGAGGTTTTTAAAGATTGAAGGGAAGGATCGTAGTGAGTTTATTGCCAAGATGCTCAAAGACGAGGAGGGCTTGAAAGAGCGCATGCGTGATTTTATAAACGCGCTTGAAATTGAATTAGCGAAAGACGTAAAAAAAAATAAACAAGGGCTCGAGGATATCGCGATGGTGCGCGATTATTTAGGCGACAAAGCGCCGTCATTAAAAATGCTGCTCGAGCATCTGGCGGTCTCATTGCCGTCATTCTAACATTTTGCAAAATACTAGAATGACTCCCAAAAAACTCAAAGAAAGAAAAGTAAGAATTCAGAAACTCGACCGCGCGCTCAAGAAACTGTTTCCCAATGCGGCCATAGAACTCCGCTACAAAACACCGTGGGAGTTGTTGGTGGCGGTACAGCTGTCCGCGCAGTGCACCGACAAAATGGTCAACAAAATTACGGAGAAGTTGTTTAAAAAATACAAAAAGCTTGACGATTATCTCAAGGGTAGTCCTCGAGAATTTGAGCAGGATATAAAATCTTCCGGCTTTTACCGCAACAAAACCAAAAACATCCTTGCCGCCGCAAACATGATTAAAAAAGAATTCGGCGGGGAAGTGCCGATGACAATGGCGGAGATTCTGCGTTTGCCGGGCGTGGCGCGCAAGACCGCAACAGTCGTGTTAAAGGAAGCGCACGGCGTGGTGGCGGGCATTACCGTCGACACGCATGTCATACGGTTCGTACAGCGCTTTGACCTGTCGGATTATAAAAATCCCGTGAAGATAGAACAAGATTTGATGGCGCTCCTGCCCAAGCGCGAGTGGGGCAGTTTTACCCACCGCGTCATCCACTACGGCCGCTATCTCGCCCCCGCGCGCACGTATGACACCACCAAAGACCCGCTGATAAAAATTTATCCGCCCGCCGCAAAACGGTTTAGAGTCTAATAAGGTTTTTTGCTATACTAGTCCCATGACATACGATTTTAAACCTTTCGAGAAGCGGATTAAGGAGATTGAGGAGCGTGCCGTCAAAGAGCTCTCCGGCATACGCACCGGCAGGGCGGCGCCGGCTATTTTGGATGTTGTGTTGGTGGAGAGCTACGGCACTCGCGTGCCGATAGTGCAGATTGCCACGGTCAATGTCGAAGACGCCCGCACCATCCGCATTACGCCGTGGGATATGGGCAATGCAAAGGAAATAGAAAAGGCGATTACGGTCGCTAACCTCGGCCTTTCCGTCGGCGCGGATGAGAAGGGGATCCGCGTATCCTTCCCCGAATTGACTTCCGACCGCAGGAGCCAATTGTTGAAACTTGCTAAAGAAAAGGTGGAGGAGTTGCGCACCGAGTTGCGCGCCGCGCGCGACCATGTGTGGAACGACATTCAAAAACAGGAAAAAGATAAGCTTATGACCGAAGACGAAAAGTTCCGCTCCAAAGACGAGATGCAGAAGCGCGTCGACGCCGCCAACCGGCAATTTGACCAAGCGTTGGAACGTAAAGAGAAAGAAATTGCCGGTTAATATATGTCGTTAGTTGTATTTATTGTCATATTAATCGCGTTGATTTTGGTGCATGAGCTCGGGCACTTTATCGCGGCCAAACTTTTTGGCATACGGGTTGATGAGTTTGCTATCGGTTTTCCGCCGCGGCTTTTTAGGGTCAGGTACGGCGAGACGGAATACACGTTTAACTTGCTGTTGGTGGGCGGCTTTGTCCGCATACACGGCGAGGACCCGGGCACCGACGCGCTCGACAAGCGCAGTATGGCAAGCAAGCCGCGTCTGGTGCAGGCCGGCGTGATAGTCGCCGGTGTTGCGATGAACCTTATCGTCGGATGGCTTGCGCTCTCCGGAGGCTACATGGCCGGCATGGCTGCCGTACCCGGCACCTCGGCGTTCGGCACCGTGCGCGACACACGCGCGACCGTTACGCAGGTCCTCCCGGAGTCTCCCGCCGAGAAGGTCGGGCTGATGGCGGGGGATAAAATAGAGGCGCTGCAAACCGGCGTGCAAAAATTCGGGTTGCCACTGAATGCGGAAAATATAACGCGTTTTATCGGCGAGCATCAGGACGAATCGTTTGTGATTACCGTATCGCGCAGCGGCGTCGACAAAGTTTTTATCGCCAAACCCGCAGACGGAATAGCCCTCGGCAAGAAAGCGCTCGGCATAAGTATGGCGGATGTCGGCGTTTTGCAGCTGCCGCCGCATCTTGCGCTCCTGCAGGGCGCCATATCGGCCAAGCAGGTGACCGTTGCGACCGCGCAAGGGCTCGGCATCTTTTTTTCCCGGTTGGTGCGCGGCGTAGCCGACTGGGGCTCTGTCGCCGGTCCGGTGGGCATAGCCGGAGCGGGAGCCAGCGCCGTGCAAGAGGGCTTTGCCGCCGCCGCTTTTATAACGGCGCTCATCTCCATCAATCTCGCCATCATAAACTTGATTCCGATACCGGGGCTCGACGGCGGACGCCTGCTTATCATTATCATCGAGGGCATTTTGCGCCGCCCCGTGTCTCCAAAAATTGTTACCGCGCTGTCTCTCTTCGGCTTCGCGCTCCTGATTGCGCTGATGCTGACCGTGACCTACCACGACATCGCTAAGCTGGTCGGATAAAAATAAATAAAAAAACGCCGCCCGGGTGAGGGGCGGCGGGACAGAAGTTTGAACGCTATTATTTCTTTTCGAGGGCCGTGCGCACGATGCGCACGATCTCATTGACTCCCAGCAAGGTGTAGTCGCCCTCGCTGAGCGGGTGGCTTCTTGAGCCGGACAAAATAAGCTTGTTGCTGTCGTGGATGAACCACATCGGCAACTCCTTGAGCGTCCCCATCCGAACTACTTCGCACGCGGGGATGCTTAAGTTGCGCCTCTTGGCCTCGGCCCAACGCAGAGCGACAACGACGTCGCCGAGCTTGACCGGTGAGCCGTCTTTGACCTGGATGCCGACATAAAAGCCCTTCGTGCCTTTTTGTCGCTGCATCCAGACCACCGCATCGGCGCCGGCGTGGTATGCCCCATTCATCAAACGGGACTCGAACATCAAGACGCCGAGCTTGAGGCCGTTCGCGAGTTCCTCCATCTTTCCGCGCTCTTTGAATATCTCGCGGCCTTCAGCACGGATCCGGTGGAAGCTGCACAGTGCGTCGGGGTCGGTCATCGCATGGCAGACCACTGCGTCCCAGTCGGTGTCTTTGGTGCCTTCGAGCTTGTAGATGCCCGCGAGCGCCTTAAACACGTTGTGGACCGAGCAATCGTCGACCGGCTTGGCGTTGTCGGTTACCTGGGTAAGCACGAGAATCGGCTTGATCCCGGGATCGTCGGCGTAACCGAAGTGTTCGACCAGCAGCTGGAAGCTCGACGCCCCCTGCAGATTCTTTTCATGCTGGTCAAACTTTCCGAAGCCGGTGTCAGCGTGGATAACGTTGAACCCGGTCCCTTCCGAAATGGGCAGACGTTCGCCGGCCCGCACGTACCGAATCTTGGTCTCCTTCCCATCAGCCGACAGAAAGCGGTCGACAAACCAAATACAGGCGATCGCGTCGGTATCTGGATTGTGATGCGTTACCACCATGAAGGGCAGCGCCGGATTGAACTCCAGCGACTCCTCCATGGTAGCGAGCGGTCTCGCGCGGTCTGCAATCGTGCCGCTAATTTCGGTAGGGGCAGCAAAAGCAAGGGCGGTGGCTTCTTGCAACATCGGTAGCTCCTTGGTTAGGTTCGGCTTATACTCGAAATGAGCAGCCTCTGCCATCCTAGCATATTTAAACATAAAAGTCAAGTATATGGTTATTACCGTGTTTTGCCTTTACAATAGCCTTCATGCGACAGTCACAACTATTTACAAAAACACGGCGGGAGGCGCCGTCCGACGAGGTTTCCAAGAACGCGCAGCTGCTTATCCGCGCGGGGTTTGTCCACAAGGAAATGGCCGGCGTGTACGACTTTTTGCCGCTGGGCCTGCGCGTCTTAAACAAAATCATCGGCATCATTAGGGAGGAGATGAACCGGATCGGCGGGCAGGAACTCCTGCTAACAGCGCTGCAGGACCCGGAGGTCTGGAAAAAAAGCGGCCGTTGGAGCGACGAGGTGAATGATGTCTGGTTTAAAACGTCACTGAAGTCCGGCGCCGAGCTGGGGCTCGCCAACACGCACGAGGAGGCGCTGACCGCGCTCATGCGCAACCATATCGCTTCGTACAAAGATCTGCCCAAGTACCTCTACCAGTTCCAGACAAAATTCCGCAACGAACTGCGCGCCAAGTCCGGCATTTTGCGCTCGCGCGAATTTATCATGAAGGATTTGTACTCCTTTTCGCGCAACGAGGAAGAGTTCCGGAAATTTTATGAAGAGTGCGCCGCGGCGTATCTGAAAATTTTTGAGCGCGTCGGGCTCGCCGATACCACCTACCGCACGTTCGCGAGCGGCGGCTCCTTTAGCAAGTTCAGCGACGAGTTCCAGACCGTGTGCGCGGCCGGCGAAGACACTATTTATATACACGAGGGGCGCAAGCTCGCCGTCAATAAAGAGGTGTACGACGACGCGACGCTCAGCGAGCTCGGCCTGCGCAAAGAAGATTTGCGCGAGGAGCGGGCGATTGAGGTCGGCAATATTTTTCCGCTCGGGACAAAGTACTCCGCTGCGCTCGGTCTTACCTACAAAAACGAGCAGGGCGAGAGCGTGCCCGCGGTGATGGGCTCATACGGCATCGGCCCCGCGCGATTGATGGGCACCGTGGTTGAGTCTTTGGCGGACGATAAGGGTTTGGTGTGGCCGGATGAAATCGCGCCTTTTGCCGTGCACTTGGTACAGCTCGGCGATGACGCCGAAGTGCAAAAAGAAGCGGAGGAGATGTACCGCGAACTTACTGAGGCGGGCATCGAAGTGCTGTGGGACGACCGCGACGCGCGCGCGGGGGAAAAATTTGCGGACAGTGACCTTATCGGCATACCGCTGCGCGTGATTGTCTCGCAAAAATCTCTTGCCGAAGGCAAGTTTGAATGCGTCGAGCGTCAAAGCGGCACCACAGCGCATCGGACTCTCTCCGAGCTCATAGCCTCTTTGACACATGATTAAGCGACTTAAAAATAAATTTCTGCCGCTCATCTCCAACGACATCGGGGTGGATTTGGGCACCGCCAATACGCTGGTGTACCTGCGCGGCAAGGGTATCGTCGTGACGGAGCCGTCCGTGGTGGCGGTCAACCAAAAAACCGGCCAAGTGGTCGCGGTCGGCACTTCCGCGCGCGACATGCTCGGCCGCACGCCCGCGCACCTGGTGGCGGTAAAGCCGCTGGTAGACGGGGTCGTCTCCGACTTTGAGGCGACCGAGGAGATGCTCGCGTATCTGATGAACCGCGCGCAGGTATTGCAAAAAAAGATGCTGGGACCGCGCGTGGTCATCGGCGTGCCCAGCGGCATCACCAATGTCGAGATGCGCGCCGTCAAAGACGCCGCCCAAAACGCCGGAGCGCGCGAGGTGCATATTATAGAGGAGCCGATAGCCGCCGCGCTCGGCATACGGCTTCCGATACGCGAGGCGGTCGGCTCTATGCTGGTCGATATCGGCGGCGGCAACACGGATATCGCGGTGCTTAGCCTCGGCGGCATTGTCCGTTCTAAAAACCTGCGTATCGCCGGCGATAAGCTAAACCAAGACATCATTTCCTACGTCCGTTCGGAATTTAAAATTTTGATAGGGGAGAAGACCGCCGAGTCGGTCAAAATAGCGATCGGCTCGGTGTTGGAGGGCGCCGGCAACGCCGAGGCGGCGATACGCGGACGCGACCTTATCACCGGCCTGCCGCGCGAGGTCGTGCTTACCGACTCCGATGTGCGCGAAGCAATTTCTCAATCAATCGACACGCTGGTCGAGTCGGTGCGCGAGGTGCTCGAAACGACTCCGCCGGAAATCCTCTCCGACATCATGCGCGGCGGGATAGTGCTGACCGGCGGCGGTGCGTTGCTGCGAGGCCTCGACTCTCTGCTCTCGGAATGGCTTAACGTGCCGGTGACAGTCGCCGACGACCCGCTGACGGCCGTTGCGCGCGGCACGGGCGTTATTTTAGAAAACTTGGAACTGCACCGCGATATGCTTACCGAGCATGATGATGATATCGAGTAGAACATCCGCCGGCGCCGCGCGCTCCAAGCGCATATGGTTGTTTGCCGTTGTGGCGGTCGCGTTGCTGATAGGGGCCGCCGCGCTTTGGCGCGCGCCGCTTTCTGAATCTCTGTGGAACCTGCTCTCACCGGTTATGAGCGCGCGTTTCGGCGGCGGTACGGCGCCGGCCGACCCGGCACTCATAGCCGCGACAAAGTCGGACCGCGACGCGCTGTATCAGGAAAATATAGAGTTAAAGGCGCGGCTCGGCCGCGACGCGCGCGTCAAGCGGATATTGGGCGCCGTGCTTTTGCGCCCTCCGGCGACGCCGTACGACACGCTGGTTATCGACGCGGGGGAGGCCGACGGTATCGCCGCCGGTGACACCGTTTCCGCGGGCGGTACGACCGTGATAGGCACGGTGTCGGAGGTGTATGCGCGCGCCGCGCGCGTCACGCTGTACTCCGCGCCGGGGCAAAAATATGATGCTCTTTTGCGCGGGACTATCCCGCTTGCGGTTGAGGGTCAGGGCGGGGGTTCCTTGCGCGCGCAGGTTCCCGCCGGCACCGCGGTGTCTTTAGGCGATTTTGCGATTCTGCCGGGTATTGTCGGAGGGCTAAGCGCGCGCGTGTCGCGTGTCGAGCACGCGGACGGCGAGTCGTTTAGTACGCTATACTTTTCATTACCGGTTAACGTTTCAGCATTGAGGTTTGTAGAGGTTTGGAAACAAACAACCCATGTCACACAGTAGCCGCTTACTTTACGCAACAACTTTTATTCTCGCTTCGGCCGGGTTTCTTTTGCCGTTCTGGCCGCTGTCGGTTGCGGGAGTGGCGATAGCCGCGCTCTCCGGCAGGTGGATCTTCGCCGTTATTATCGGGCTTTTGCTCGACATCGCGTGGGGCGCGCCTACCGGCGCCTACCAATACGTCTTCTTTCCGTTTACCGTTTTGGCGCTCGCGTGCATAGTTGCCCGCCACTGGGGTACCCGCTACTTTTTTGACCGCAACCGCCAGGAAAAGATTTAA
>CAYIHD010000003.1:39268-50444 GCA_964363205.1 uncultured Candidatus Saccharibacteria bacterium
GTATACTCACTCCATGAGGCGCAAGGCGTATGGACGGAAAAAATTCCGCGAAATTGACCCGGACGAGATACTACTGGACTCCGCCAACGCCGGGGAGTTTGACCTCGACCAGTTTGAGGGCCGTATCGAGCGGCCGCTTTCTGCGCGCTCGTTTATCGCGGCGGGCGTTGTTATAGGGCTTGTCGCGGTTATTCTTTTAGGCCGGTCGGTTGACCTGCAGATTGTCAAAGGTACCGCCTATGCCAAACAGGCGCGCGAGAATCAGCTCGAGCGCAAAGTTATATTTGCGGACCGCGGCGTACTGGAGGACCGCACCGGACGCCAATTGGCGTGGAACGAGCGCGCGTCGGTGGAGGATGATTACTCGACGCGCGTATACGCGGCGTATCGCGGGCTCGGGCACGCGATAGGATATGTCAAAGCGCCGGCCAAAGACTCTTCCGGATTTTATTATCGCGACACGTATGTCGGCGTCGACGGCGCGGAAAAAGCTTTTGACGGGTTACTTAAAGGCGAGAACGGCATTACGCTCACCGAGACAGACGCGCGCGGAAAAATTGTTTCAGAAGCAAAGGTAAGCCCGCCCGCCGTCGGAAGCAAGATAGTTTTGTCGATGGACGCGCTGGTCAATCAGGGCCTGTTTGATGCTATCGGCGACCGCGCCAGAGCGGCCGGCGCCGTCGGCGGCGCCGGCGTCATCATGGATGTGCGCACGGGAGAACTGTTGGCGATGACGAGCTATCCGGAGTACTCGCCGGAGGCGGTCGTGAGCGGCAACTCGGCGGCTATAAGATCGTATACCAGCGACAAGCGCATGCCGTTCCTCAACCGCGCGACCGACGGCCTTTACTCGCCGGGCTCCATTGTCAAACCGCTTATGGCCGCCGCCGCTATAAACGAGGGCGTGATAGACGAATACAAGCAGATACTTTCCACCGGCGCGCTCATTCTGCCGAACCCGTACGACCCGGAACATCCGTCTATATTTAAAGACTGGCGCGTCAACGGGTGGACCGACGCGCGCCACGCCATCGCGGTCTCCTCCGACGTTTATTTTTACCAAATCGGCGGCGGATTCCAAGGCCAGCTGGGGCTCGGCATTGCGCGCATTGACGACTACCTGCGGCGCTTCGGTTTTGGCTCCGATGCCGGACTCGCCGGATTTTCAGAAGTTGCCGGCACCATCCCCACGCCGGAGTGGAAGGCGGATAACTTTAACGGCGACCCGTGGCGTATCGGCGACACCTATCACACAGTTATCGGCCAGTACGGCGTGCAGGTGACGCCTCTGCAGGCCGCCCGCATGGTTGCGGCCATAGCCAACGGCGGCATCCTGTTTACGCCGTCTATTATCGCGAGCAGTACGCCCAAGGGCGCGCATACAGACATAAGCTTGCATGCGCTCCAAGTGGCGCGCGAGGGGATGCGCCTCGGGGTGACCGAGGGTATAGCGGGTGCGGTTAACTTTCCGTTTGTAAGTGTTGCCGCCAAGACGGGCACCGCGCAGGTCGGCATGCGCAACGAGAGCCAGAACGCGTGGATGGTGGGCTTTTGGCCGTACGACAACCCCAAGTACGCGTACGCGGTGGTACTCGAAAAGATGCCCGCCGGCACGCAGATAGGCGGTTCCGGTGTTATGAGCAACTTTTTTACTTTTATGGAAGCGAACGCGCCGCAGTATTTGCACTAGGCGCGTTGACAAAAACGCGCAGTCGTTTACACTGATGCTCTTATATGACCGAAGCACTCATTTCGCAGGAGAAGTTTGAAGAACTTACAAAAGAATTGGACGAGTTGCGCACGGTGCGCCGCCGCGAGGTTGCCGAACAGCTCGAGTACGCCCGTTCGCTCGGAGACCTCTCCGAAAACGCCGAGTATCAGGAGGCACGCGAGATGCAGGCCGCCGTGGAGGAGCGTATCGGAAAGCTCGAAAGCATACTTAAGAACGCAAAAATCGTCCGCGGCTCCAAGTCGGACATCGTGGGCATGGGCGCGACCGTCTCGGTGCAAAAAATCGGCGCTGACGAAAAGCATTCGTATATGATAGTCGGCGCGGAAGAGGCGGACATCATGGCGGGCAAAGTTTCCTATCATTCGCCGCTCGGCGCGGCGCTCTTGGGTAAAAAGAAAGGGGACGAATTCTCCTTCCACACCCCCCGCGGCACGCAGAAATATAAAATTTTAAAAGTTGAGTAACCCTTCTCTATATTCTCTATATTCTCTAATTCGTACGAATTAAGGAATAAGGGAAATAAAAAACCCCGCCAGTTGGCGGGGTTTTGATTTGTACTCAGACCAGCGGCCAGAGTTGTATAGCGAGCATTAGTGCCGTAACTACTGCGCTTACGGCAACGAACAGCCATTGTCCGATATTTTGTAGCGTCAACGGCCTCGTGAGATAAAGACCGATGGTTGCGCTTACGCCGCCGCCTACCCAGAGCCACCACTCCCATGTCTGTGGATTGTGGTAGTTGCTGACCAGTATCGGAATACTGGCAACCGACATGGCCGCTCCAAACGCGACGACGCCAAAAAGTGCTCCGAGCCGCCACCATCCGATAATGCCGATAATAGTACCGGCAAGGCAGACTGTTTCGACCAGTGTCCATTGCCACTTGCCGTTGCGGTAAATCATCACTGTCACGAAGAAAGCGATGATGCCGTAGGCTATCGGGAGAACCGATTCTTTTTTTGCGCACGCGTAGTACATGCAGGTACCCATCAGAATATCCAGCGTGCCCCACGCGGCGAAAGAAAACAAATTCTCACTGGCTTGGTAGTGCCACAACGCCAACCCGAAAGCGAGCAGTGCCGCGGGACCGGTTATGTCCCCGACTAGTTTCAGAGTTTTGTTGCCCATTCCTGCCTCACATCATGTGGTTTAAACGATAAAGAACATTTAGAGCAACGATACAGATTTTTACTCAAAATGTCAAGTATCGGGAAAATGGCGAAAAAAGGCTACAATTAGGCGCATGTTAGATGAGATGCGCGCCGAGCGGCTTAAGAAGTTAGACCTGCTTAAAGCGGCGGGGATGGACGCTTATCCGGCCACAAGCAGCCGCACCATGAGCGCCGAGGCGTTTTTAACGGATTTTGAGAGGTTGCTTGCCGATGGCGCTTCGCAAACGCTCGCCGGCAGAGTAATGTCGGTGCGCGTGCAGGGGAGCATTGTCTTTACCGACTTCTTCGACGGCACGAGCAAGCTCCAGCTGGTGATGGACAAAGAGTCTCTCCCGACCGAAAATTTCGAACTATTCCAAAAGGCGGTCGACCAGGGCGACTTTGTCGAGGCGACCGGCGTGGCCTACAAAACTAAGCGCGGCCAGCAGTCGCTCAGGGTGGCAGGTTGGAAGATGTTGGCCAAATCGCTCGCGCCTTTGCCGAAGGAGTTTTACGGCCTGCAGGACCCGGAGCTGAAGCTGCGCCAGCGTTACCTCGACATTCTGCTGGACCCAGAAATCCGCGCGATGTTCGAGAGGCGCAGCAAATTTTGGCAGACGATACGGCAGTTTTATATAGAGCGCGGTTTTTTGGAGGTTGAGACGCCGGTGTTCCAGTCGACCCCGGGTGGCGCCGACGCGCGGCCGTTTGAGACGCACCATCACGCGCTCGACATCGACGTGAGCCTGCGCATTTCGCTCGAGCTGTGGCTCAAGCGCCTGCTCGTGGCAGGGTTCCCCAAAGTGTTCGAAATCGGGCGTGTGTTTCGCAACGAGGGGCAGTCGCGCGAGCACGCGCAAGACTACACCATGTGGGAGTCATATGAGGCCTACGCCGATTATCGGCAGGGCATGCGTTTTGTCCAAGAGCTCTACCGCCGCATCGCTCGCGAGGTGTACGGGCGCTCAACCTTCAGCATCAACGGCCACGAGATAAACATCGAAGACGAGTGGGAGGAGATACAGTTTTGCGAGCTCATTAAAAAACGTTTTGGTATTGACCCGCTTACCGCAAGCGAGGAAGAGGCGATACAGGCGGTGCACGACAACAAAATCGCCGTGGGTGAGTCGCTCAACAAAGCGCGCGCCATGGACCATTTGTGGAAGAGTATCCGCAAGACAATCGCCGGGCCGGCATTTTTGACCGGCATCCCGACCTACATGGAGCCTCTGGCCAAACGTTCGTCAGAAAATAAAAATATTGTGGAGAGGTTCCAAATCTTGCTGGCCGGTTCGGAAGTGGGCAAAGGATTCAGCGAGCTCAACGACCCACAAGACCAGCGCGTCCGCTTTGAGGAGCAGCAAAAGCTCCGCGAGGGCGGCGACGAAGAGGCTCAGCGTCTCGACGAAGACTATGTGCAGGCGATGGAGTACGGCATGCCGCCTAATTTCGGCTTTGGCATGTCCGAGCGGCTCTTTTCGTTTTTTGAGGACAAACCTATCAACGAGACGCAGCTCTTTCCGCTCCTGCGGCCGAAAAATAAATAAAAAGTTTTAAATTTAGCAGTTTATGCAATATCCGGCGTGGTTGGTCTGCTGGGAGCTGTGCGCGCGGCACGAGCCGGAAATGCAGTAATACACGGCGCTGTAATAATCAAAGTTTGCCGCCCACGGCTCATTAGGAAATTGGCAGTTGCCGGGGTTGGTGCAGAACCGGATGCTTATCTGATAGGTTTGGACCTTCGGGTTGTAACTGAGGTCTGACGGAGCCCAGTTGTCCCAATCGTATACGCTGCCGGGCCACGGCGCCGCGGGCCACACGCCGGGAGCCAGATAGGTTTCCAGCCCGGGCGGGAGGTTCCGGTTGGCATCGGCGGGATATCCGCCGATGTCTATGGCGTAGCGCTCTACCGCAAAGCCGATATTGCGCAGCTCGGCTTTGGCGCGGGCGACATACGCCGCTTTGCGCGCGTTCACTACAAACGGAAAGATTATCGTCGCCAGAATCCCTATTATCGAAATAACGACCAAAAGCTCCACAAGGGTAAATCCGAAAAGCCCGTGCGGTTTTTGGCTGAACAGGCGCTCTTTTCTTTGGCGCGAGACCGCCGCGCAGACCATAACAACCGACATGCCGCCTACGACAGGCACGCTTAAGCCCGGCGGAAAGACCCCGAGCCATTGCGAGGTCATGACGTACACCGGCACGCATACGTACGTGGCCGCCATGACGCGCCCGACTGAGTTGAGCGGGTACCAGCCCGGAAACAGCTTTTTTGGCATTACCTCCATTGTCTAACGGGGATTCGTGTGCCGCCGGCGCGTGTGTGGATAACTGGTGTATGGTTAGTGGGACAAAGTGAGATAGACTGCCTTATAGTGGGATTAAGTGGGATGTTATAAAAAAGTATGCTCATCGGAGAATATCTGCACACGCTTGACGGAAAAAAGAGGATCAGCCTCCCGAGCAAGTTCCGCCGTGAGGTCGGCCGCCAAGTGGTCATCACGCGCGGGCTCGATGCGTGTTTGTTTATGTTTTCAAAAAAGGCTTGGGAAAAAATCGCGCAGAAGGTTTCCAACCTTCCGGTCGGACAGGCGGACACTAGGGGCATGAGCCGCTTCCTGCTTGCCGGCGCGGTCGAAACCGATGTCGACAGCGCGGGCCGGATACTTATCCCCGACTTTCTTAAAGAATTCGCCGGCCTTAAGTCACGCGTGATACTGGCGGGCGTTTCCGACCGGGTCGAGATATGGAACGAAAAGACGTGGGAGGAGTATAAGCGCCGCATAGAGAAGGGGGCCGACCAGATGGCGCAAACGCTTGGCGATTTAGGGATTCTTTAACATATGCAAACTCACGTTAGTGTCATGACAAAAGAGGTAGTGTCGGCCGTCGCGCCTCAAGACGGCGACACGGTAGTCGATGCAACCTACGGGGTTGGCGGACACAGCGCCGCGCTTAAAAAAGCCGCAAAGATAACATTGATTGCGTTAGACGCTGATCCCGATGGAAAGACTTCGTCTTCCAACGGGGCAGGCCCCGCTGTTATAGAAGCTAATTTTGCTGATCTAGACAAAGTGCTCGCCGGGCAGCAGGTAAACAAGGTGTTGTTTGATTTGGGATGGAACCGGGGACAGCTCTCAAGCGGCCGCGGGTTTTCTTTTATGTACGACGAGCCGCTCAACATGAGCTACGGCGCGCGCCCTCGCTCGGGCTTTACCGCCGCCGAGGCGCTTAACGAGTGGAGCGAGACAACTATTGCCGACGCGCTGTTTGGGTACGGCGGCGAGCGCTATGCGCGCCGCATCGCCAAGGCGGTAGCGGCCCGGCGCAAAATTCAGCCGTTTGCGACCACGTTCGAACTGGTCGAGACAGTGCGCGACAGTGTGCCCGCCGCGTACCGCCGCGGACGCATAAACCCCGCGACAAAAACATTTCAAGCGATGCGCATCGCCGTCAACGACGAGCTCGGCGCGCTTAAGCAGGGGCTCGCCGCCGCGTGGAGCGCGCTTGCGTGCGGCGGGCGCATTGTCGTCATCACTTTTCATTCCGTCGAGGACAGGATAGTCAAGCACTATTTCGTGCATCTTTCCAAAGAAGGGGAAGCGAAGATTTTGTACAGAAAGCCGCTCGTCGCGTCTGCGGCGGAAATTAAATCCAATCCCGCAAGCCGCAGCGCGAAACTGCGCGCGATAGAAAAAATATGTACGCAATAACCCTCTACAACACAATAGCGCCCCGGGTTATCGCCCTGCTTGCCGGCATTGCCGGAGTGTCGGTGTTCCTGTACGGAGCGTTTCTTTTGGGCGCCGTGTCGCATACCGCCGCGCGCACCTCGATGGAGAAGGAGACACGGACTCTCAGCGCCTCTGTAAGCACGCTTGAGGGCGAATTTTTGGCCGAAACTAAGGCTCTTAGCCGCGACAGGGCGGTGGAGCTTGGTTTTGTGCCTCCTCAAGACGTCGCGACGGTATACGCCGGCGATGGGTCGCTGACACTGCGGTAATATGGAGTAATGCTGAACGCTAGGTTTATAACGCGCGTGCGCGTAGTGACGGCTTTGTGTCTTCTGTTTGCTCTTGTCATCATCGGCAAGCTCTACTTTTTGCAGATTATGCACGGGGAGGAGTATGCGCGCCGCGCGGATGCGCAATCGGTAGAGCTCAAAAATCCGCTCCTCAACCGCGGGACAATCTACTTTAGCGACAAGGACGGCAACCTGATTACGGCGGCGACGCTCAAAGAAATAGCGACATCCCAGTCAACGTCCACCGGGCATCAGCGCTATTACCCCGGCGGCTCTCTGGCGGCGCACACGCTCGGGTTCGTCGCGTACAACAACGACAACGAACAGAAAGGCCGCTACGGGCTTGAGCGGTACTACGAGCAGACGCTCGCGCGCGGAGGCGCCGACTCGTACTCCAATTTTTTTGTGGAGCTTTTCAGCGGATTTTCCGGCGCGCCAAGCGGCGGCGGGCAGGGCGACCTCGTCACCACCATCGAGCCGTCGGTGCAGTCGGAGCTCGAGAGGACGCTGTCGGAGTACGCGTCGCAGTGGCATCCGGCGCTCTCCGGCGGGATTGTCATGGACCCGTTGAGCGGCGAGATAGTGGCGATGGCGGTCTCGCCGTCGTTTGACCTCAACCGGTTTAACGAGCAGACCAACGCGGGCATCTTTAAAAATCCGCAGAACGAGAGCGTGTATGAAATGGGCTCTATCATCAAACCGCTGACCATGGCCGCCGGGCTCGACTCCGGCACTATTACCGAAGCGAGCGTGTACGACGACACGGGGTGCATCACCTTGGAGCAGAAAAAAATCTGCAACTTCGACGCCAAGGCGCGCGGCGTCATCCCCATGCAGGAAATTTTGAGCCAGTCGCTCAACGTCGGCTCGGCGTATATCGCGACAAAAATGGGCCCGGTAACATTCCGCGAATACTTTTTGAACCGCTACAAACTCGGCGTCGAGACGGGGATAGACTTGCCCGGCGAGATACGCGGGTTGGTGCAAAACCTCCAGAGTCCGCGGCAGGTCGAGTACGCCACCGCCGCGTTCGGGCAGGGGATAGCGCTGACACCGGTCCAAACCGTGCGGGCTTTGGCGTCGCTCGGCAACGGCGGAATTTTGGTTACTCCGCACTTGGTGCGCGCGGTCAAGTACGACACCGGTGTTACCCGCACGCTCAACTGGGGCGAAGGAGAGCAGATACTGAGGCCCGAGACTTCCACCGCAATCAGCCGCATGCTTACCAAGGTTGTCGACACGACGCTTGCCGACGGAAAGTTAAAGATGGAGCATTATAATCTGGCCGCCAAGACCGGCACGGCGCAAATTGCAAACCCGGCAGGCGGCGGCTATTATGCAGACAGGTACCTGCACAGTTTCTTCGGCTACTTCCCGAGTTTTGCGCCGAAGTTCGTGGTATTTTTGTTCGCCGTGGAGCCGACCGGAGCCTCGTTCTCCAGCCAGACCTGGGCGCAGCCGTTCGGCGCGTTGGTTAAGTTTTTAATAAATTATTACAACATCCCGCCTGACCGGTAATGAAAAATATTTTTAAAAAAACGGTTGTTTGGGTGATTACGCTGCAGGCGCGGGCGGTTTTGCGCAAGTACAAGCCTAAGATTGTCGCGGTGACCGGCAGTGTCGGCAAGACCTCCACTAAAGACGCCATCTACGCCGTGCTTGCCAAAGGCGCCCGCGTCCGCAAGAGCGAAAAAAGCTTTAACAGCGAGGTCGGTCTGCCGCTTACCATCCTCGGCGTGCCCAATGCGTGGAGCAACCCGTTCCGCTGGCTGCAAAACATCATCGACGGTATTTTTATACTCATTTTTACCGTGCAATATCCGGAGTGGCTGGTGCTCGAGGTCGGCGCCGACCGCCCCGGCGATATCCGCTCTCTTGCGGCATGGCTTCCGGTTGATGTCGCGGTTATCACGCTGCTGCCGGAGATGCCGGTGCACGTGGAGTTTTTTAATTCGCCGGAGGCGGTGATAGAGGAAAAAGCCGCGCTCATTGATGCCATCAAGCCCGGCGGCGTGCTGGCGCTGTTTGCCGACGACCCGCGAACGCTTGGTCTGCAACATCGCTTGCCTGCGCCGGACGCGCGGATTATTACCTTTGGATTTGGAGACGGCGCAGAGGTGCGCGGCGAACATATTGCTTTGCTTACCGAAGGTGGGAAGGACGAGTGGCCTATCGGCATGACCGCCACCATTACCGCCGACGGCATTTCAGTGCCGCTCGAGGTTACGGGAGCGGTGGGCGCGCATGCGTTTTTGCCGGCGCTCGCCGCGGCCGCGGTAGGATGCGCTTTGCATCACCCGCTTGGCGACATAGCGGGCGCGCTCGAGAGCTACGACCCGCCGCCGGGGCGCATGCGGCTGATACGCGGAATAAAAAATACGCTGATTATTGACGACACGTACAACTCCTCACCGGCGGCCACCACGGCCGCGCTTGTTACGCTTGGCATGATAAAAAATAAAGGCAAAAAAATAGCGGCACTGGCCGACATGATGGAACTCGGCCGGCACTCTACGGGAGAGCATCGCGCCATGGGGGAGCAGGCCGCCAAGCACGCGGACTTTTTAGTGACGGTAGGTTTTAGGGCGCGGGACATCGCACAGGGCGCGCTCGACAACGGCATGCCGGATAATACTATTTTGCAGTTTGAAGACTCGGGCAAGGCGGGCGCGGAGTTGCAGAATTTGCTGCAGGAAGGGGATTGCGTGCTGGTCAAGGGCTCGCAGTCGATGCGCACGGAGCGCATGGTGGAGGAAGTAATGGCCGAGCCGGAGCGTGCCGAAGAATTGTTGGTGCGGCAGGATGCGGAGTGGAAAAAACGGTAATTTGTGGTCACGAATAACTTTTTCTCGTCAGAAAAAGTTTTCGCGACCCCGGCTCGCGGTTTTGCAAGTGCAAAGCATCGCTCCGCCTGTCACAAAAGCACAAAACCTGCCGCAGGGCAGGTGTTTGTGTCATTTGTGACCCTACCGGGAATCGAACCCGGATTTAAAGCTTGAGAAGCTTTCGTCCTAACCGTTAGACGATAGGGCCTTACTAAAAGACTTTACAATGAAAATTGAAAAATAAAAAGCCGGCACTGGTGGCCGGCTTATCTTTTATATCCGCGAGCAATTTGTTGATGGATTGCTTCGGCGAGTTCCGGGTCAACCTCGTTGCAGATATTTTCGAAGGAGCTGTGCTCCGCTATCTGCGCCGCCTGGTGCGCCAGTCCGTATTCTCGGACGCGTTGTTCGGTATTCCTGGCGCAACTCGCACATTGCCAGGGACCAATCGGGATTCCTTGGACCTTAGACTGCTCAATTCGGTATATTTCGACCGGTTCGCCGCAGTCGTCACAACGCGGGTCGGGTGGCACGACCGTTAGTCTGTTCATAACAATCTCTCCATTTGTAGGAAAGTCCGCCTGGCATAGTACACTAATTCGTACATAATTCAAAAAACCTCAGCATATTCTCAAGGACTACCCTTGAGAATTTTACAAAAACCCCCGGACACATGGTCCGGGGGTGAGTTCGACTTGTTATGCGGCCGAAATTTCGGCCGGGTCTTGGTATGGGTGGTTGGGGTCAACCACCAACAATTGTCGCCACCAAGTATCGATCTTCGGCGGAGGCAACTCAGCCTTCGTTTTAATGAGATGGAGGCTGTTGTCGTCTACGAAGTAGTAGAACACGTGCGGCCCGATACTGGTACCGGGGGTCTTGGCCCACACAGTGAGAATCCAGCACTCGTCTCCGTTGGGGAGCCCCGTCGACGTATTCTTTATTGCCATCACGCGAATGTCGACGAATGACCCCGCTCCACACTTCTGCTTGTACTGCACCCGCGCACTGCAAATGTAGATCGAACGCTCATGGTGGTAGCCGCCTCCAGCGGGAGTTCGGTAGTCACCATCGTGCTCGAACGTCCACCCCGGGTGCTTTACCGGTGCAAACCGCAGATGTCCGCGGATGATCTTGTCGAGGACGCACACAAGCAGTGTCGTCGTCCCTGGAACTCGAATCGTATCTTCTTTAGCCACAACTTCCTCCTTGTCCCTATGGGGACTGGGTTTGTGTGGACCGCGCCTCCTATGGGAGTACGCAGTGTTCTCGCTACGAGAACGTCTGGCATGATATCATATTTAATTAAAAATGTCAAGCAATTATAAAGCCCCGCGGAGTGCGCGGGGCTTTGAGTGGCGTGGCCGATGTTACGAAGCGGCTCTGAGCTCGGCGAGTACGCGCTCACGGTTGCGCTTGGCGACCGTTTGCGGGTTGCGCT
>CAYIHD010000004.1:0-43811 GCA_964363205.1 uncultured Candidatus Saccharibacteria bacterium
CTTTGCGCATGCGCTCGATGTCGGCATCGGCGAGCCCCGAGCTTGCCTCGATGCGTATAGACTGCTCTTTGTTGGTCGCTTTATCTTTGGCTTTAACGCTCAGGATGCCGTTGGCGTCGACGTCGAAGGTGACCTCCACTTGTGGTAGGCCGCGCGGCGCCGGCGGTATGCCGTCGAGCACAAAGCGCCCGAGCGACTTGTTGTCGGATGCCATGGCGCGCTCACCCTGCGTGATATGGATTTCTACCGAGGTTTGGTTGTCGGCCGCGGTCGAGAATACCTGCGAGCGACTGGTCGGGATGGTGGTGTTGCGGTCAATCAGCTTGGTTGCAACGCCGCCCATGGTCTCGATGCCGAGGGAGAGCGGAATGACGTCGAGTAGGAGCACGTCGCGTACCTCGCCGCCCAAGATTCCGCCCTGTATGGCGGCGCCGATGGCAACCACCTCGTCGGGATTTACCGACATGTTCGGCTTTTTACCGAAATACTTTTCCACCGCCGCCTGCATGGCCGGCATGCGGGTTTGGCCGCCGACGAGGATGACCTCGTTGATGTCGCCGATTTTAAACGGTGAAGCTTCCATGGCACGTTTGGTGATGGCGAGCGCGCGGTCGATGTACTCCG
Organism: uncultured Candidatus Saccharibacteria bacterium; assembly: GCA_964363205.1. Lineage (GTDB taxonomy): Bacteria > Patescibacteriota > Minisyncoccia > Phycocordibacterales > SBAW01 > GWA1-54-10. The sequence continues at coordinate 625 of CAYIHD010000004.1, forward strand.
CAGTCAGTTCCTCCAATTTCGCTCGCGAAATTTTTATAAGAAGATGGCGCGGGCCCGATGAGTCGGAGGTGATAAATGGAATGTTCACTTCAGACTCTGCGGCGGTGGAGAGCTCAATCTTGGCCTTTTCCGCGGCCTCGTCGAGGCGCTGGCGCGCCAGCGGGTCGTTGCGCACATCGATGCCGGACTCTTTTTGGAACTCGACCGCAAGCCAGTCGATTATTTTTTGGTCGATATCTTTGCCGCCGAGGTGCGCGTCGCCGTCGGTGGAGCGTACCTCGATAACATCGGCGCTCACCTCGAGCACCGAGACGTCAAAGGTACCGCCGCCGAAGTCGAACACCACCACTTTCTCGTCCTTTTTCTTGTCAAATCCGTAGGCAAGCGCCGCCGCGGTCGGCTCGTTGATGATGCGCTTAACATCCAGCCCCGCTATCTTGCCCGCATCGCGGGTAGCGGCGCGCTGTGCGTCGTTAAAGTACGCCGGCACGGTAATAACCGCCTCGGTAATAGTCTCTCCCAAACGCTTTTCCGCATCGGCTTTGAGTTTGCCGAGTATCATGGCCGAGACTTCCTCGGAACGCATCCACTGCTCTCCCATTTTTACTTCGATGCCGCCGTTCTGCGACTTGCGCATCTCAAACGGTACCGACGCCTTGTCCTTTTGCACCAGAGCCTCGTCAAAGCTGTGGCCGATAAAGCGCTTGATTTGGTAGACGGTATTTTTAGGATTGGTGACGGCTTGCCGGCGCGCAATAAGGCCGACCAAGCGCTCGCCGGTTTTGGATACGGCAACCACCGAGGGCGTGGTGCGCGCTCCTTCGGAATTTTCGAGCACGCGAGGCTCGCCGCCCTGCACTATCGCCGCCGCGGAGTTAGTGGTGCCCAAGTCGATTCCTAGTATCTTTCCCATAATGATTCGTATTTTATCGAATAAGTTTAAATGATGACTTGCGCCGGTCTGATAATTTTATCGCCTGCTTGCCCGTCTGAATGTATAGCATAGCCGCTGCGTTCTACAGATTCAACTTTATGATTCTCACCCCGCTTCGCCAGTGCTTCGTGCCGATGCGGGTCAAAGTCCTCGCCTATCGTCCCAAACCGCTCTATACCGAGCTTTTTTAACGAACCGAGGAACTGCTGTTCGAGCATTTTAAGAGCCGGTGTGCCGTCGTGTTTGACCGAAAGTTCAAGGACATCAAGCGCCGGCAGTATCTCTTCGATAAATTCGGCTTTAATGCGCTCCTGCGACTCTCCGTGCCCTGCGATGGTCTCCTTTTTGTAGTTGACCAGGTCGGCCCGGGCGCGCTGCCAACCCTCCAGATACTCCTGTTTTTCGGCCACCGCCACTTTGAGCTTTTCGCGGAGCGATTTGAGCGCGGCAGGGCCTTCTTCGGCCCCCTCTTCAGGCACAAATTCTTCTTCCGAGGAGTCCATGTTTTTAAAATTAGCGTTTACTCCACTGCTTGCGCTTGCGGGCTTTGACAAAGCCGGCTTTGCGGCGCTCTTTGGCGCGCGGGTCGCGTTTGAGGAACCCTTCCTTTTTCAAAGCGCCGCGTAGGTTGATATCGTACTCGATAAGTGCGCGCGAAATAGCGTGGCGCACCGCAATAGCCTGCCCTGCGATGCCGCCGCCCTTAACCACAATAGAAACAGCAAACTGCGTCGTGAGCCCGACTTTAAGAAATGCCTCGAGTGCCGCCATTTGGAGAGCCGGCGTCGGGAAGTAGTCGTTGACATCCTTGCCGTTGACGATAACGGTCATTTTAGCGGCCGGCGTGATGCGCGCGCGTGCAATAGCCGTCTTGCGGCGGCCGGTCGCGGCTATATATCTTTCTGTAGTTTTTTCTTTGGTAGCCATATTAGTTTTTGATTGTGAGCAGTTTGATGCGGCGCGCTTGAAGCTTGTTCTTCGGGAGCATGCCCATAACCGCGCGGCGGATGGCCTCTTTGTGGCCGCGGCGCGCCTTCCCTACCTCCGTCGAAGCAGTCAACATAGCATAGGTCTCCTCTTTTTGCCCGCCCGGGTAGCCGGAGTAGCGCAGGTATGTCTTGGCCTCCTCTTTGTTGCCGGTGATTTTTATTTTGGTGGCATTAAGAACGGTCACCTCCTCCCCCACTACCTGATTCTTAACGAACGTAGTTTTGTGCTTGCCGAGCAGCGCCTTAGCCGCAGCCGAGGCTACGCGTCCGAGAGTTTTGTCTTGTGCATCAATGGTAATCATACAATTTTATTAGAAGACGGGTTACACATTATACGAATTCGATTACGGCCATTTGCGCGGCGTCTCCCGCGCGCGGACCCATCTTGGTGATGCGCAGGTAGCCTCCGGTGCGGTCTTTGTAGGTTGCGGAAGTCTTAAAGAGTTTGGCTACCATTCGCTCGTCGCCAAGCTGAGCTATAAGCAGGCGGCGGTTGGCCAGCGTGGCGCTCTTGCCTTTGGTAACCATCTTTTCCACCAACGGGCGGATCTCCTTGGCTTTGGCCAAAGAGGTCGTCATTTTGCCGCGCAGGAGGAGCGAGCGGGCGAGCGACTTGAGCAAGGCCGCGCGTTGGCCCCTCTCCCGTCCGAATTTTCTGTTTACATTACCGTGACGCATATATTATTTGAGTACAATCCCGAAGTTCGCCAGAGCGCGTTTGATTTCCTGGATCGACTTCGGTCCGAGGCCTTCTATGTCAACCAAATCAGCCTCTTTTTTGCGGGCAAGACCGCCGACGGTGCGGATGTTGGCCTTTTCGAGCGCGGAAATAGTGCGGCTCGACAACTCGAGGTCCTCGACGCGGGTCTTCATCGCCTCGGTCGAGTCGATGACCGGCGCGGCGGCGCCGGACGCTTCTTTGCCGAGTACTTCGCTTTGCGGTTCCTCGCGGAAGCCGACTATGGCCTTAAGCTGAGTAATCATTATTTCTATCGACTGCTCGAGCGCCGCCTTTGGCGTAAGCGTGCCGTCGGTTTCGATGGAGATGCGCAGGCGGTTAAAGTCGGTGCGGTCGCCGACGCGCATGTTCTCTACCTCGTAGTTGACGCGGCGTATCGGAGAAAAGATGGCATCAACCGATATCTCGCCTATTTCGACGCGGTCCTTTTTGTGCGCCTCGCGCGGCACGTAGCCTAAGCCCCGTGAGACATGGAACTCCGCCTTAAGCTCTGTTTTGTCGGTTATTTCGGCTATGTAGGAGTTGGGGTTGAGCAAGCGGACTTGGCCGGGGAGCGACAAGTCGCCGCCGGAAACTTTTTTCGGGCCTTTGATTGAGAGAGAAATCGTCTGCGGCTCGTCCGTCAAAATTTCGAAGCGGAGCTTCTTGAGGTTGAGCAGGATAGTGACGACATCCTCGCGGATGCCGGGAATGGTGGAGAACTCGTGCTCGACGCCCTCTATTTTTACGCTCGTGACCGCCGCACCCGGAAGCGAGGAGAGCACAATGCGGCGCAGTGAGTTGCCGAGCGTGTGTCCGTAGCCCGGATACAAACCGTCTATCTCATAAACGCCCTCGAACTCGGCCTCAGAAACCACGCGCGGTTTAGAGGGCAGTGCTATAGAATATTCCATCATAACTCAATCTATATTCTTATAATTAATAATTACTACTAGCGGCTGTAAAACTGGATGATGACCGGTGCCGAAAACGGCGCCTCACCCTCCCCGATTGTCGGGTCTGCCTCCACGACGATGGCAAAACCTTTATCGTCAAACTTCATCCACTGCGGCGCCTTTGTCAGGGCCTCGTCAGTGCGATTTACAAAGAGAGCGCTGTCGCGGCTCTCCGGACGGACGCTCACCGTCATTCCTTTTTCTACTTTAAACGAGGGGATGTTTACGCGGCGGCCGTTTACGAGTATGTGGCCGTGGCCGACCATTTGGCGCGCGGCGCGGCGTGTTTTAACAAATCCTGCGCGGTAAACGACGTTGTCGAGGCGCGACTCAAGGCGCGTCAGCAAACCGGTAACAGAGTCTTTACCCTTCTTTTCCATCGCCTCGTGCACGTAGCGGGAGAACTGCGACTCCGAGAGGCCGTAAGTAAAGCGGGCCTTCTGCTTTTCGAGCAGCTGCACGCCGAAGTCGCTGCCGCCGCGGCGGCGGGCCACTTTGCGCGGAGCGCGCGCCTCAGCGAGTTGGAACTTTTGCGTTTGGCACTTCTCAAATACGGAAGCGCCGAGGCGTTTGCAGATTTTATATTTTGGTCCCAGTAGCATAAATTTTTATATACGGCGGGCTTTCGGCGGGCGTGGCCCGTTGTGCGGCACCGGCGTCATGTCTTTGATAGAGGTAATCTGGATGCCCTTGGTCGAAAAGGCGCGTATCGATGACTCGCGTCCGGCGCCCACGCCCGAGACAACTACGGAGACGTCTTTTACGCCCATGGCGGCGGCGCGCTCGCCCACCAGCTCGCCTACTTTGGCGGCGGCAAACGGCGTGCCCTTTTTGGCGCCGGAAAATCCGAGCGAACCGGATGAGGACCAGGTGACAATATTGCCGGACTTATCGCCCAGCGCTATTTTGGTGTTGTTAAAGGTGGCCTCGACAAAAAGTATGCCGGTGTCGAGCTTGCGCTTGGAGCGCGACGAAGAAGCCGCGCTTGCGGCGCCGTCGCCTCCACCTTTTTTAACTATACGTTTCTTTCCCATTTTAAATGTTTAAATCTTGAAATATTTTACGTCTTGCTTTCCTTGCGGCGACCGGAACCCATGGTCTTGCGCACGTTGCCGCGTACGGTGCGGGAGTTGGTCTTGGTGCGCTGTCCGCGCGTCGGCAGGCGTTTTGTGTGGCGTACGCCGCGGTACGCGCCGATGTCCTTGAGCCGCTTGATGTTGCCCGAGACGTCGCGCTTGAGGTCGCCCTCGAGCTTGAGTCCCTCTAGTTGTTTGCGGATCGCGTTCTCCTCATCCGCTGTCAGCTCGTCTGCTTTTTTTTGCAGGTCAATTTTGGCCGCGGTAAGTATCGAGGCCGAGCGGGAGGGGCCCACGCCGTACAGAGCCGTCAAAGCAAAGACGACACGTTTATTAGGGATGGTAATGCCTGAAATTCTCATGATTAGCCTTGGCGTTGCTTGTGGCGCGGATTGACGCACACGACATAAATCCGCCCTTTCCGGCGGACCATTTTGCAAGTCGCGCAGCGCGCGTGTATGGACGATTTAACCTTCATCTTTATATGGTATGTACGTTGCTACAGTCGCCTTGTTATACGTGCTTTGCCGCCGTACGGGTCAAGTTTGAGGAGGACCTTGTCCCCCACCAACACTTTAATCCGATGCAGCCGCATTTTGCCCGCAAGATAACACAACACCACCTCACCGCTCTCCAAAGAGACTTTGAACAACGTATTAGGCAGAGCATCCTCAACGACGCCCTGTATTTCTGGTGCTTTGCTATCCATTAACGACGTTTTTCATCCTAACCTATGCTCAAATAAGTGTCAAACCCGCCGGTAGCCCAAAATAAGGGTATTCTGGCTACCCCTTGACAAACCACCCTATTTCTCCTCCACTACTTTGATTGAGATTTTGGTTATGTCGCCCGGGAACTTTCCGTGCCAGAACGGGCGTATGCTCGCGTCTGCTTTTGTTATCGCCGGCTGGAAGGACCGCACGACATCCTGGAACTCTGTTTTGCCCTTCCCCAACAGCGTCGCGACAAGCGCGTTTTTATCGAACTGCCATATCAGCGTGGCGTTGCCTTTAAGCGCGAGCGTAATAGTGCCGTCGGAGCGCCTGCTGGTGGTAGCGAGCGACAGGTCCATGTTTGACACGTCGCCAAAGAGCACCGGCTCGCCGTTGTAGGTTTTTAGCTCACTTCTGGCTATCGCGGCCGCGAGGTCGCCTTGGCGCATGATAATTCCCGTAGCCGAGGCGCTTTGGCTGAGCGTGGCTGTGTTGTTTGCGCCCGGTGTCTGCGTCAGGTCCATAAAGGAGACCGCGAGCGTGCCCGGTATCGCTACGGAGCCTTCCGGAATTCCGGCCGCGGCCGCGGCGCGCGCGTCGGCGTCGAGTTTTTGCTGGAGAGCGGTTTTGGCGGCGTTAAGGTCGCTGTCGGCTATCGCCGGCTCGTCTCCGGTAAACCCTCCGCTTATCGCGCCTTCCGCTGTGGCGGAAAACTTGCTGTAACGCGGGTCGCCCTTAAAGCCGGGGATGGTAAAGACCGCTCCGGCGGATTTGTTGTAATCGGGGCCGGCGGAGTCGGCGTACACGGTCGCGGTGGCGGTACCCGGCTTCGCCGCGCTTCCGCCCGGCACGGTAATCGAGTCGCGGACGCGGTAAATTTTGCCGTCTTGAGCCTCAAAGCGCGTATTGGCGATAAGGCGCTGGCTTGCGGAGCTGAAACTGTTGCTGACCGTCAGTACGCCGCTTGCAGGGCGCGAGACCTTTTTGGTGCCGGATGCCGGCACAGACACCGATGCGGAGCGCGTCACGGATATGGTTTGGTACGGCAATGTGCCCATGGGCGCGTTGGGCTGTGCCAACAGCGTCGCCGGAAGAGATACCTTTTCGATACGGGGATATACCACGATGGTCGCGCCCGCAAACACGGTGGAAATAAGGATGCCGAACAGAGCGCACACTGCCACCACCCCGGCCGCTATGTACAAAAAGCGCCTTGACCGGCGGCGGCGCGGACGCGGGTGCATATCCTCCTCAGGCTCAATACGCGCGCGTGCCCGGCGGTGCAAAGGGATGTTGCGGATGGACCGCTCGCCGGCGTCTTCGCTTGAGTTCCGGATATCGCGCATATGCGTTTAGTATACCCCCGTTGATTAGTTATTAGAATGGCTGTCAACAAAGAGCGCGTCAAGCATCAGCATAAGGTCCGGATTTTCCGCATGCGCTTCGATATGCGGGGTCAGGTGATGCGACCGCACCGCGCGCACTTCTCCGCCCTCCGGAAAGAGCTCCGCCAGAGATTCGTCCATTGACACTGCCTGCGCAAACCACTCTCCTATCGGCTCGTGGCCTATGACGCGTACGCGGAACACGTCGCCGGGACTGAGGAGCTCTTGTGTCGCGTCTTTAAACTGTCCGGCAAAGTGCGCCGCCGCCGATGCAAACGGCTCTTTGGTGCGGGGCGTTCCAAACGGGAGGCGCGCTGCGGACCGCGCCTCGGCCTCCGATATGCCGCCGTGCGTGCGCAGGGTGCGCAAAAGCGAGTTGAACCCGGTCGGTATCGTGGCGTGCGCCCGCACGCCCTCGTTGTCCATGCGCATAAGCTCGGAGACCTCGCCGGTAATACTGCACACCAAGCACGGTTCGGGCGCAAACAGAGCGCGCGCGCCGAACGCCGCCGCGCCGGCGGAGGTATAAAAAGACACCGGTATATCCTCGAACGCCGCTCCTATTTCGCTACGCACATATTGCGACATTTCCTGCATAAAGTCGGGTGTGCCGCTCTCCAGGTTGGGTTTGCCCCACGGCGGCGACAAAAATACGGCCGCCAAGCCGACCTGCCCGAGCGGCGCCGCTTTAGGACTCAACCGTACGCGGGCGGCCACCTCGGCGGCATTACGCACGGCATCGCGGGCGGCATTTTGTATGTCAGAAGACAGCTTAGTGCCGCTGCGGCTCATGGAGAGCGGCGCGTGCGAGCGCATCTCGCCGAAGAGTTTAGGCTGTTTTTGTCCGGCAAACCGCGCGAGCGCGCTCCCCACGCTCCCGCTCTCGACATCGAGTATAAGAACGGTCCTTTCGGTATCTTTTTTTCCGCCAAACAGTGGAGTCATTGCTGAAAGTATACCCCATGAGATAGGTATTCTGTTATCTCACGGGGTATACCGCGAAAAGAAAAAGGCGCCCTTTTTAAGGGGCGCCGTTGCTTGTTTCAGCGGGTTTCTTCCTTAATAAGCCGGGTCATCCAGGCTTCGGCATCTTTGGCCGCCTTTTGGAGCTTTTGGGCATCCGTTTCGATTGCCGCAATAGTGTCATTAGCCCAAATGATGCCCCAGCGGCCTTGCCAATTGCGGAGAAAGTCGACTCCTTCCCTGAAACGCTCTTCCCGGGTGGCAAAGTCCTGTCTCAGCCTGTCGCACTCGTCGTTGGTCGCCCACCTTGTGAGCAGCTGTTCAACGACATGGCTGCGGTCGTCTTCGGCCCGGTTGGCCATGACCAAAATATCGGTCGGATTGAGCTCGCGCACGATGAGCTCAATGTCGCAGGGCATGGCGCCGACGCCATCCTCGTACTCGATGTCGTCGATGGAGACTTTGCCGTTGGAGACGCCGGGCAGAGCGATACCCGCTCGAAAAGCTTCGATAGGATCGGCAAGCTTTTTGGCGTCGAGCAGCATGCCTTCGCCGTCGTGGCACCGCACCACTACCACCTGGCAACCTGTCCTCGATTTGAGAAAGGCTTCAAGATCCGCGGCCTTGTTGCCCTCGACGCCGCGGAACACTTTGCACAGGTATTCGATATCCATGAGATGGCGGTCGCCGAAGCTTTTGATGCCGAGCTGCGAGAGCAGAGTTTTGGCGCCGTCGAGGAAATGCACCGGGATAAACTTTCCCGACAGGCACTCCTCCCAGTAGATGGTGACGCCGACCTCCGGATTGTCGCCGAGGAAGTAGAGTACTCCCGGGCCTCCGGTTGAAACGGCCACAGCATGGTCGAACGAGTCCTTATAGCCGTTCTTGTGGAGCGCTGTCAGGTAGCCGCCGCTGTAGACGCCGCGGAACACGCCCGACAGCACTACGAGCACAGGCCGGATTTGTTCGTGCCCGACAGGATTCTTACTCTGCAGGTAATTGCGTTTAATCTGCAGGTGCTTGATGACCGAACCTCTGCGTTCGAGGCGCATGGACTCCCCCTATGTTTGCTGTACAGATATCTAAAATAATATTGTACAAGAAATATAAATAATTGCAAGTTGGTGTGCGGGTAAAGAAAAAGGGCGCCTCTTGGAAGAGGCGCCCGGCTGTTTGCTGTTGAACGAAAGAACTATCTGCGGTAACCTCGCACTTTCAGGGCTTCTCGGTCCACAGCGGACCGAGTTCCTTGCGCAGCTGCTCCGGCCAGTCTTTCGGGTTGTCGCTGTTGACCCACACCGATTTGTTTTTTCGCGCGTCGGTGATGACAATATCCGGACTGCCGGTAATGAATCCTTTCGGATCCTTGTTGTCGTACTTCTTTTTGTCGATTGTGACGACCGCTGTCAGCCACATGCGTCGTGTTTTGACGGAGCCCTCGGAGTCCGGAATGTCCTTGATGTAAGGTCGGTGCTCGTTCGGCAGATTGGTCGACCAATCGTAGTTCCGTCTTGACGACCGTACCCATCCCGGCACCGCGGTGACGCCCGTAAGCGACTCCCGCTCGCCGAAAAATTGGAATACGTAGGACGGCCCGATGCTGTCCGCAGGATGCAGAAACTCGGCCACATGACCCTGGTGTGCAGAGTCGTATGGCTCGAGCGCCACATACTGGAAGAGCTTCGAGGCCACTACCTTGCCCTCGTCGTTCCGGATATGGAAGAAGAGAGTAAAAGGCTGTTCGTTCTGGTCGTCGGGCATGTCCGCGATGCGGATGTCGCCCTCTCTTCGCAACCAAGTCGGCGCCAAGAATCCGTTTCTAAAGCGCAGGCTTGCCGCCATATAGCGGGTCACTTCGAAGGGTACTAAGTTTTGACCCACGAGGTACGGATGTGAGGCGATTTGATCGGGACCGATCCAAGTGCCGCAACCCCAGAAGACCCTTTTGAGAGTCTCGAGGCGCTCACCCAACCAGGACCGCTCAGGCGTCTCATCGATGACCATGACGCCGCCGAACTCCGGCCGGGGGAACGCCCAGCCCGCCCGGCGGATGATAGGCACCACTTGCACCATCTTCCCCGCATCGTTCTTGAGGTACATGGTAGTGCGGGTGACTTCGTGCGAAAAGGCGTTCCAGAACCAGAAACGCCTCTGCACGCAGGTGTAGATGTTGCGGGAGAACTTAAGCGTCTCGCCCGTTGCAAAGCGGGCGTTTCTGCCGCGACCCAGTTCGAACGAGGTGATGTCGGCGTGTATCCTGACCACCTCCTCGACCGGGTCCCAGTACTGCAGCAACCACGTCGTGGGTTCGATGCCCATCGTCCAGTAGTATTCGCTGCCCTCGCGCACGAGATGAGCCTTTGTCGGCGTTTCGGTATCACGCATCTGCCGGCGGACGAAAGTTTGGATTCCGTCCAGCGACCAGATGCGCTCATGGTCGGTCAAAGGGTCGACCTTCGGCTCGACTGTATTCAGCGTTTGAAAGCGCCAGTACTGCGAGAAGAAGGTATGAAGCGGCTCTGCGTAACCGGCTCCGAACAGCAGGAGCACCAGCCCGAGCACCGCTCCGGCCGGCCGCAAGTAGCGCACCAGCGTCTTCGACGACGGGAACAGCCACCCGACAAGGGCGCCTACCCCGAACCAGCCGCCCACTGTCAGAGCGAGGGCCAGTACGATAGCTCCGGCATAGATGCGCGGAACGAAGAAGACATATGGCTCCCACAGGTAGCGGAAGATGTAGATGCAGACGATAGCAGTCGGTATGAGTATTGCGACGGCAAGCCGCAGACCCCAATGCCACTCCCGCCAAGATTTGCTCCGCAGAAATTCCACAAAGTCGTCCCAGAGGCTTTTTAGAAAGACCTCGAAGGACGGCTTGTGCAATTCCCAGTTGGTCATTTCGATTGGAACACGATTCACGGCTTTCTCCCTTCGGCGAAGCGTTGCAGCACCGCTTTTGCGCTCATGTCCTCAGCAAGCTTTTGAGGCGGCTGAGGGACTTCGGGCGCGGACGGCTGAGGCTGCACGGCAGGTTTTGTTGCAGGGATGAAGTTTCGGAACTTTGAAGGAAGGTCAAGCGCCCATGAGAACAGGTTTTTGACGGTTTCCTCCCGGTGGTCGATGGCATCGAAGATTTTGTCCTGTCTCTTGATGACGTGGACAAAAATCTTGTCCCCGAGCCACAGGCCCGGAATCAGGAACCATCCCTCGAGAAAGAGGGTGGGAACTTCAGCAACAATCTCCCAACTCGAGTAGTTGCCAAAGGAGACTGCCAACACGCTTTGAATGGCCGACAGAAGCAAGGCACGGTTGTGCTGTTGCCGGAGACTGCGTCCATAGAAGAAGCCGATTTCGCGGTCAGCGTGCAGGCGTTGCTCGGGGGGAACTCCCCGGTTGTGATACCAACGGTACACCGGAACACCGATGTAGCGGTCCATAATCTCAAGAATCGCTCCCGCGACCATAAACGCCACCAGTAGCGGCGCCAGATAATTGATGAACCACGCACCGAAAGCTGTTATTAGCATTGCATTTCTCCTTGTGAGAGTTAGATATTTTGAAGAGCGGTAAGCCTTTTCAGGCTCGCAGGTCTGTATTAACTATACCATATAATAAAAAAACATGGAAGGGGGTCCCTTCCATGTTTAGAGTTTAGGCGGTTTAAGGTTCGGCGCTCATTTCGGGCTGATAGTTTTCCGAAACGAACGTAGAAACCCACTGTTTTTTCGCGGGAGTCCATCCTTCAAAGAGTTTGAAGAACCGTTCCTTGTCGTGTTTGTAGAGCAGCAGCGGGTCCGGAGGGCTCTCCTGCAACCGCAGGAGCAGCATCCAGAGGACATCTTGGTACCGCTGGCTGAGCAATTTTTGGTTAGGCCGCAGGAGCAGCAAACCGAGCCCTTCGGAAACCTCCGGGATCGCCTTGCCTGACACCTTGCTGGTGAGCGAACGCTTAAAGCGCTGGAGCTCGGAGAGCAGTTCGATATCGTTCTTGCGGCCGACGAGGATCCTGCTGCGTTTGCCCTTGCTCATTTCGGCAAAGTCGCAGTCTGGCTCGAAAGAACAGACGGCCTCCATGATGAGGTAGTTCTCGAGTTGTTCGAGCCACGCCAGCAGGTCCGTATTATTTTTGTATGCCTTCAGGTCGAGTTCGACGAGATCTTCGTCGATAAGATACTCGATGATCCGACGGCGCTCATTCAGCGCGAACACCCGGTAACGCTCCCCTTTCTCCGGTTGGATTTTAGGGAGCCAGGCTTCGTCCTCGACGATGAGGATGCTGTCCGCGCCTGCGCGCAGCACGAAGACCATCTTGCCCTCGAACCGCGCCCAAAAGTCGCCGATGAGCGAGAACTTCCAGTCGGGAAACTCGCATCGGCGCCGGCGCAGGTCGCCGTACTCGGCGGCACTGACGATGATCCTGGTACGTAGCGACTTGTTGAACCATTTCAGTCCGGGCGACTCAAAGTCCGCCGCGAGCTGTTTTTGTTCGGCGACATCTTCCACAAGTTTTCCCGCCGACGAGTGCACCAGGACTTCGTCCATAAAGACAAAGTCCTTCGGCGTGTCGTTGGTCAGGGTGTCGTAGATGAACTCTTGCACCACGCACGAGGAAGTGGTGGTGTCGATAATCGGACGCTTAAAGCGGTCAAAATATTGCCGCTCCAAGCGCCGCTTGAACGAGAACATGGGGATATGAATCGGCTTGCCCTCCTGTTCGGGAGTGGCGATGATGCCGAACCGGGTTGCCCCGGCTCCCATATAGTGCGGGTCGCCGCGTTCAGTGGCGATATCCGGGCTCCAACCCACGCCGTCGATGCCGAACGACTTGTGGTCAGTCGGTTCGATGCCGAGGCTTCCGAGAGCCTCGTTGAACATCGCGACGCCGCGTGGCGTGTTGATGGTAACAAGGCCCCGGCCGAACAGGCCGGACTTAATGAGCATAGGGTCCATTAGGAACTCCTGTTGGATTGGGCGGGGGGGGGGGGGGGGGGGGGGTTTCCGCCCCCCCGGCCGGTTTTTTTGCCGGGCGGATTATGCCGCCTCGGCTTCTTCAGGTGTCTTTACGCGTCCGGTGCTAATAAGAAGCTGTTTTGCTTCCCTCCTGGCATCGAACTGCTTGACCAAGCCGTCGCGGAGTTCCGTAACCTCGCGTTGTCGTGCGTTCTCCGGGATGGAGAGCAAGACGTTGAGGTAACGAACAGTCTCTTGCAACCGGCACGACTTCATGGAGAGCCCCTGAAGGGCATCCTTTTGTCGAGCCAACAGCATTTTGACCTTTTCATCGAACGGCTTGTCGGTGAAAGCTTCGCGCTTCTCCAGCCACTGCGGGTCGACGTCGAAGTCAGTCCGCCGCGCGTTAATCGCCACCTGGACGTTTCGAACATCCCGTGATGAGAACGATGTGGGGAATGCTTGCTTAACCTTGGCATAGACCTGCGCATAGAACATGTGCTCGTCCTCGCGGAAGGTCTTGCGGACCTCCTCGAAGATTTTACGCAAGGTTCCTTCGCGCGGCTCGATAGGCTCTTTGGCGTACAACGCCGAGAGACTCACCATCTTGCCCTGCGTCGTCATGTAGACATGCTTCGGAGGGTCTTGCATATCGTCGAAGGTAGAATCTTGCTTGGCGATGTCTTGCCGCCAAATCCAGTCCTGGTCGAGAAAGTCCTCGACCGTGACCGCGCCTTCGATGTCGTACTTGTCTTGGATACGGCTCATCACCGGCTGGTAGATCTTCTCCGGCAGGTTTGTCAGCAAACGCAGGAGCCAATTGAGCTCCCGTGACGCTGTTGCGCCTTCGGAGAATGTCAGAAACACACTGATGATTCCCTCCGTGGACTCTGCCGAGCGGTTGCCCTCGATCGATTTGAGGACTCCCTCGACATCGTCCATGACGCCGTAGATGATACGACTCGTGTCGGAAAAGCGTCGGGTCCACTCGAGCATCTGCTTGGAGGATTTGCCCTGGAATTCAGAGGCCATATCTTTGGGGAGCTCCCAATAGAGCGGCTTGAAGCCCAGGTTATCGCCAACGTGAGACAGCTCTGTGAACTCGGCGCCGGCCATCATGGTCTTGCCGGTGCCTGCCATCCCCTTGCCCATCGTGATGAGTGGCACTTTGCCGAACGCTGCGATGTAGGGATTTTTCTTGACCTTGAGATCGAAGAGTGCAAGCCGGTGTATCGAGCGGAGCGCGTTATGCTTTGCCGCCCGGTTGCCCACAATCTCCTCGAACTTGACCGGATTAACCGTGACGCTTGCTTGAACATCCTGCACCACGGTCTCGAAGCCGTTGACCATAAAGTCCTCGGTCTCGAGTTTGTATATGGAACCCGTAAAGGGTTCCGTATACCGCAGTGCAGGCAGTTTGAGTTTGATCTCATCGATGATCCACTGCAGGTACAGCAGGGTCATCTTTACCGCCGCCGGCCCGCTTTGCACCAACCTTGTCTGGTCCGTTCGCTTCAGCTCGAGGAGCTTGGCGAGGTAAAAGACAAAGCATTGATACGCTTCGGGCGGTTGGAGGATCGAGATTTCCGGCACGGCGCCCAACTCCATGGGCACCGCGCTTACTTCGTCGGACTTATAGCGCGCAAGGCGCCATATCCCGTAGGACGCCGCGACAAACAGTTGAACTGCCGCGGCGCTCTGATTTTTCTGCTGGCGTTCGGTCTGACGGTCGGGTGTAAGCCCGCCGTTTTTGATCTTAAGGAGTTCGTCCAGACCTACCTCTTTCTGGTAGATCTCGGAGCGGTACATCCCTATGGTCATGGCCCTGCGCAGCACGTGGAGGATATGCAGACCATCCTCGTTGAAGAGCGTCGAGTCTTCGCCGACCGTCATCACAGTGTTCCCCAGTATGACTGACTGGACAGACTGCGCGAAGCCGGTGTCGGTCGTTCGTTCTTCGTCCGGGCTTATTTCCTTTTTAACCGCGGCAACGAATCGCCGCCCCGGAGTCCATTTGGTGGTCATCATGAGGGATCGCGCCGCCGACTCCTGGAAGCGGAGAAGATCCTTTTCCGGAATGGGCAGCGCGTTAGCGGACTTCATTGACCTTCTCCTTGTGGTCGTAGCTGAACTTGATGCGCCGGACGTAGTGCGGTATATGCCGCTCTTCATCCGGTGTTATTTCCTGATAGAGACGATGCGGCATCAGGATGTAACGGGTGATGTCGATGTCGTTGTCGAGCAGGGGGACAAAGAAGACCTCTTGCACGACTGACTTGAAGAGATACTTCTTGCGGGTGACCTGCTCTTTGGAGTATGTCATCTCCTCGGAGAACGTCATCTCGAAGTCATCCTGCTCCGCCGCCCGGTCGAACAACTCTTTAAAGGCCGCTTCAGCCTCCGAGAGCCGCTCTTGCGGGCGGGCGTTGATGAGGAAGGGCGAACGAATCGGCCCTATCCTCACCCGTTTGAGGATTTTTGGATGAATCGGATCAAGCCGGTCATCGATCGACTTAGCCAAGAGATGTAATTTGTCGGGCACATGAGACCCTTCATCCTTGATTACGTTGAGGAATTCGGCGAGGTTGTCACCGCACTTCTCGAACGCGTCTTCCGTTTCGTCTTGCGTCAGGAACATGAGGTGCACGAAGAGGCAGTTGTGAGCGACGCTGTACGTCCCCCAACTGAAGAGATACCCCCGCACCCCCTCTTCCTTAACGGTCCAAGGGATCAGTTGTCCCGGCGTATACGGCAGAAGCAGCTTGTCTTGATCAAGCAGCTCCAGATATGTGCGTCTGGCCAATTCGCGCAGCATGACATTTGGCTCGCGCTGCTTCTCGATCATGTGGTCGAGAATAAGCTTTTTGAGCTGCTCTTCGCTAGAGCGCATCTCAGCCAGCGAAGCATCGCGATGCATAAGGTCGACGGCAAGGCCGTCGATATTGGTAAAGCTCGGAAAGCCGCTTTCTTCGAGGTCGATATTGAGCCCGTAGGCCGAGTCATCGCCGTTTGGGAAAGCAAACTTGATTTCCAGCAAAGATGCCGAAAAGAGGAGCTTCTGCACCATGTCGCCAATCACTTCGGCTTCGTAGATGTTCTTATCCAGCTGGGGTGTACCATGCATAGCCAGGCATTTGAGTGCCATGGGCAACGCCCGGCGTATCAGCTTGAAGTAATGTGCAGACGCCTCAGTATTAGGAAGGGGCGCCGGCGGTTGTGTCTCAGGGTCGAGGTCTTTCATGCTCGTGTCCATGTCGGACTCCTTTTTTGGTTTCGGTTTTTCGTCGAAGCGTTAATACATCTAACGAATGAGAAAAGAAAAAAGGGAGAAGCGCGAACGCCTCTCCCTTATATTGCCGCCGTGTCACGCGGCGGGAGCGGTTGCGCCGTCTTGGCCGAGGAACCGTTTGGCGAAGTCCTTGCGGGTCGCCTCGTCGATTCCGGCGGCGTGGAGGATCTGCGCTTCTTGCTCCTCGAGACGCTCCAGGGCATAGCTGAGGCGCTCGGGTTGGTCCTTCTGCACTTCTTGGCGGGCGTTGGTCGACGCGGCGCCGGCCTCGAGCATAGTGTCGAGGAGGCGGCGGTCGACTTCGTTGCCCGTCTTGAGCGCC
This sequence comes from uncultured Candidatus Saccharibacteria bacterium, assembly GCA_964363205.1. Taxonomy (GTDB): domain Bacteria; phylum Patescibacteriota; class Minisyncoccia; order Phycocordibacterales; family SBAW01; genus GWA1-54-10. Next base: position 16,920 of record CAYIHD010000004.1, read on the forward strand.
GTGGCGACCAGCTCGATCTTCTTGAGCTGCTCCATGGTCTCGATGTAGTGCGCACGCTTGTTGGCGATGTTGCGGTTCTTGACCTGCTGAGCAGCGGCAAGAGCCTTGGCATCCTTGGTCATTGCGATAGCAGTGCGCTCGTAGCCTGTATATTCTTGGGCGTTGATCTGCTCCTCCTTGGAGACAAGCAGGAGCGCACTCCGGTCCCCGGACGCCGTCTGCAGCTCAGCTTCGATGTCCGAGAGATTCTGCTGGAGCTGGCTGTAGTTGGTGTCTTTCTCGTCGGCATGGCTGAGCACGTCCTTCGCGGCGTCGCGTTGCGACTCAAGGTCCGTGATCTTCGTGTCGAGCTTGCCGATGAGTTCCCGCGTCTTTTTAGAGACGTCAAAGGAGTGCGTTTTATCGGTCTTGATCTTCTCGGTCCGAGTGATCATGATCCGGTGGCCTTCCACGAGCGCGGCATAAGAGCGCTCGCCGTACGCCAGCAGCCGACCAAGGCTTTCTTCCATGTTCGCCTTGCGATATTCAGCAGTGATCTCGCGGGCGACCCCGGCGTTGATCTCGATGAGTGCCGCCTCAGCCTGTTCAAGTTCCTCCTTTGCGCTTGCGACAGGGTCGCGGGCGCCGAAGAAGGTCGAACGAGTCGGAGCGACTTCCATTTCAGCACGGGCATCGACCACCCTTTTGGCGGCCGCGGCCTTGCGGGCCGTCTGCGCCGGAGTTTCCTTGAAGAGGCTCTCCAGTTGCGAGTCGAGCCCTTTGGCGTATTCGGCGAAGGCGAGAACGACATCGGACATGTCCGTTTTGTCGCTATCCATCTTCGCTCGGACGTCCTTGAAGCGGGTGTTGAGGAGGCCGAGCGCCTCGGCACGCTTCTTCGGGTCTCGGATCTTTTCGGCCGTTTTACGGTCCTGGTCGATCTGAGCCATGTAGCCGGCGAGGATATCGTCGGTTTTTGCGCTCAAATTTTCTTCGACCTTGGCGGCCGCGGTTTCCATGAGGATACCGAGGTCGACAGTCGAAGCGGCTGGTGCGGCTTGCGCCATAATCAGGTCCTTTCCCTGAGTTGTATTTGGACAGGCAATATACCCGTCCGGTTGAACGTTAACTGTTTTGTTGACTGCTATTCGGTTGTCAACGAACCGGTAGGAATGATGGTTTTGCCCCCACTCCGTTCCACCTGTGTATTTACACTATAGTGTAAATTTTGTCAAGTACTGTGGGGGCTTTAAAAATGGCTCAAATAAAGCTTTTTTTTGACATGCATTTACTTCTCAAAAACAGAAGGTATATACTAAAAGGCAGTTAGTCGCCCCGCCGGTTGCGGGGCAAACAGAAGGAGAGTCTCCATGAATCCCGGGTTACTGCTCATTGTCGGCGCAGCCGCCGTCAAAATCGTGTCGGTGGGGTGGCTGGTAAGCATCGCCACCTCCCCGGTCGCCATCGCCTCGCGCAAGCGGTTCCTCGAGGCCAACAAAGAGGGTCTCGAGAACATCGTCAAGCTCGGCATCGGCCCGAACGCAGAGGACCTTAAAGCGCTCCGCAAGGACTTCAAACTGCTACAGGCGCGGGTCGACACCGGCTGGGGCGAGACCCATCTTTTCTTCGCCGCCCTGCGTGTCTCAAACTGGAAATTTTGGGAGCACACAGCCGGCGCCATCAAGGGCGCGTGCGAGCTCTCCACCAATATGGCTGGAAGCGGGCTCGACAGTCTTAGCCGCGGCTTTGATTGGATTACTACGCCCGGCAAGCCGACCGGCAACCCCGACGGCAACATCCGGACCTGACACAAGAAGCTACAGCTCCGCCCTCTGGCGGAGTTTTTTATTGCAGCACAGCTTTAATGCGCCTTATACCCTGCGCGACCGCCTCTTCTTTTACAATTTTAAAAGTACCGAGCTCGCCGGTGCGCTGCACGTGCGGGCCGCCGCAGAATTCTGTCGAATATGCCGAGTCGAGCGGCCCGACAGAATAAACAGAAACACGCTCAGGATACTTGGCCCCAAATTCGTGCTCCGCGCCCAGCTTTTCCGCCTCCGCAAGCGGCATTTCGGTGCGTACCACCGGCAAATCTTCTTTTATTTTTTCATTCACCAGTTGTTCCAGTTGTTCCAGTTGTTCTGTTGTTAGTTTTTTATCGTGGCTAAAGTCGATGCGCAGGCGCTCTTGCGTAATATTGCTCCCCCGCTGGTGTACCTGCGGTCCGAGCACTTGTTGGAGCGCTTTAAGCAGGAGGTGGTGCGCGGTGTGGAGCCGTGTCGTTGCCTCGGATGTGTCGGCCAAACCACCCTTAAACTTTTGTTCCGAGCCGGCGCGACTTAGGTTTTGGTGTTCTTTGAGCAGCTCTTTAAACCCCTCAAAATCTATTTGTTTAATACCCTTCAATCCCGCCTCCTCGGCGATAAGTTCTATGGGAAATCCGTAGGTGGTAAAAAGTTGGAACGCGTCCTGTGCCGAAAGCGACCCGCCGGCGGTAAACCGCGCGAGCTCCTTCATCCCGCGCTCGAGCGTCTTGCGGAAACGTGCTTCTTCGGCCCCGATTTCTGCGACGCCTGTCAGGTCGCCGAGTTTTCCGTGCGGGACGCCGAGCGCATCGGCATAGCGCACCGCGCGGCGGATAAGCCGCCTCACAACATAGCCGCGCTCCACATTGCCGGGGAGTACGCCGTCTGCTATCAAATACCCCGCCGCGCGCAGGTGGTCAGCAATGATACGGAACGGGTGTTTTTCTTGCGCGTATTTTTTGCCGCTCAAATCCTCAAGTTTTTTTATAAGCGGCGTAAAGGCTTCGGTGGCAAACACGTCCGGATTATCTATTGATGCCGCCGCGATACGCTCGAGCCCGCCGCCAAAGTCGACGTTTTGCTTCGGCAAAAGACCGAAGGAACCGTCCGGATTTTTGAGGTACTGCATAAACACCGAGTTGCCGATTTCGAGGAAGCGCCCGCAGTCGCAGTTGGGGTGGCACTGCGCGCCGAACTCAGGCTTGTGCTCGATATGCTCAAACTCATAAAAAACTTCCGAGTCCGGGCCGCCCGGTTCGCCGGCAGGCATTTTGTCCGGCGTGCCCGCGCGGCTCCACCAGTTTTTGCTTGAGCCGTAAAATTTAATATGATCCTCCGGCATCCCCAGAGCTTTCCAAATCTCCGCCGACTCGGTGTCCTTCGGCAAGTTCAGCGCGGCGTCGCCCTCAAAACAAGTGACCCACAGACGCTCCTTTGGTATCCCGATTTCTTTGGTAAAAAATTCGAACGCAAAGCCGAGTTGTTCCTTTTTAAAATAATCGCCGAGCGACCAGTTGCCGAGCATTTCAAAAAAGGTGGTGTGCCGGTTGTCCCCCACCTCTTCTATATCCATTGAGCGAAAACATTTCTGCGAGTTTGCCAAGCGATTGCCGGCAGGATGCGGCGCGCCAAGGAGATACGGCACCAGCGGCTGCATCCCCGAGCCGGTAAAAAGTGTTGTCGGGTCGTTCTCGGGCACCAACGGGGCCGACGGGATTATGGTGTGCCCCTTGCTCTCAAAAAATCGCAGATATTTTTCCCGCACTTCGTTAGGGGTCATTGCACTTGAGAATACAACAGTTTTTTACAAAAGAAAAAGGTCGGGAATTGCTCCCGACCCTCGCGGTCTTCTTATTCATCTTCAAGCACTTCGGTCTTTGTACCGCCGATGATGCCGAAGTACGGCACCAAGTCTTTCCGGATCAGTCGTGGTGGAACCTCGATGTCTTTTGGAGCAGTAACAGGAGTACGATTTCGACGCTTCATGTGTCTTCGTCGCCAATGCGGCCGTTTGAAGAATCCTGAGTTTTGGCTCTTCCTTTCCGATACACCGTAAGTAGATGGATCGAGTCGAGCTTCGCCCAAGATTGTACAAATATGCTCGGGTTGCGTGATAATACCGGTGACACCGCGCTTCCCTCGCTTTTGCTTCGGGCGTTTTTTCTCTTTCCACAACACCTCGGTCGAAGAAAGAGTGCGGAGATATAAGCACCACCCGACAACTATCTTAGCCGCGTCACTCATTGCCGGTAGCCATCCTTCTGTGTAGTAAGGATCGCTTAAGATTTTTTGACGGTCGCTTTCGCCAAATGACTCTAGCAAGTCCTCGGGTTCTAAACGTACTCGTTCAGTTCGTGGGGTGGCGTCACCGCGAAAGACAACAGACTCCTCTGCCGGAGGAAACGCCCAATTGTCCCTCCATTCCGTGAACTTGTCATCAAGGAACTCAATCGCTTGACGTTGGCCACGGCGACACATTACATCGAAGCGGTGTTTTGTCTCCTCTGTTAGAAAGGAATTAACGTTTGGTTCCGAACAGCCCAGCATACGTAGTGAATACCCGCGGGCTATTTTTGGATGTGATACCAAGATGGTGTCGTAGTAGTATTGGCCGCCGGAGACGTCCATACCGGTGACATTTGCCCCTTCGAGAGTAAGAATAAAACTCTCAAAAGGAAACAGCACGTCCTGCCAACGTACCGCCGGATAGGTGGCGGCCGCCAGAGTCTTCCACAGTCCTTCCGGAAGATGAAAAACCCGGCGAGATTTACGGCTCCACTCGAAGAACTCGAACGGGAAGCGGTACATTGCATCGAACTCGGGGATCTTCCCTTCAAAATCCAGAAAGGTACCCCACTGCTCCGGCTTTAGTTCCAAGACGGTGTTGTTGAAGATGGTTCCTTCCAGTTGTTTCCACCGGTAGATCTGAGGTGGAAAATAGGTTGAGTTGGGAGGTAACACCCCATCGTGTGCAGCCCGGAAAGACGCCTCCACAAACCAGCAGGTATCCTTCCAAAACGACAATGCCGCCTGCAAGCGGTCTGACGCAAACGAGGCCATTGGTATTCTCCATATGTTGCATGTCCTATCTCAGAACACTATAACACAAATCAGGTAATAAAAAAGCCCTCAGCTTGCGCTGAGGGACTTGAGCGGGCGCTCGCGGTTGACTTTGTTGAGCACCATCCGCATTTCTTGCGTCAGTTGCCATGCACAGCCGACCTTTCGGCGGGCAGCGACAACATTCTTTTTCCCGATGCTTATGAGCATGCGGGAGCTTTTCGGTCTCCATCCCACACTGTCCTCCTTTAGAAAACTCTGTTAGTATTCTGCTACTTTTACTCTATGAAAAAAACAGATAAAAAACAAGCGTATTGGGGATTTGATGTTAAAAATATAGACAAGAGCGTGCGGGCGCAGGATGACTTTTATCATTACGCCAACGGCGGTTGGCTGCGCAAGACCAAGATACCGCCCGAGGAGTCGCGGTGGGGCTCCTTTACCGTTTTGCGCTACAACACCGAGCAGCAGCTCAAAAAAATAGTTACCACCACGAGGCACCCGCTGGTACGGGGCGTCTACCGCTCCGCCATCGATATGAAGACCCGCAACAAGCTCGATGCGGGGCCGATGGCGCCCCTGCGCCTCTTGGTGCGTGATATTAAAAATAAAGAAGACTTGCTGCGGGTTATCGCGCGCCTGCACGTGCTCGGTGTGTCGGCGGGTTGGGGCGCGATGGTCGACCAAGACTCCAAAGACTCCTCGCGCTACGCATTGCATCTCTGGCAAGGAGGTTTGGGGCTGCCGGAGCGCGACTATTATCTCCTAAACAAGCCGGAGCAAAAGCGCGTCCGTGCGGCGTATATAGCGCATATCAAAAAACTTTCACAGCTAGCGGGTGCCTCGACCAAAGAGTCCGAGCAAATATCCAGGACGGTCCTGGATATTGAGACCAAACTGGCAAAAGTGTCGATGAAAAAGGAGGACGCCCGCGATTCTGAAAAGGTGTATCACAAACTCACAGTTGCACAGCTGCAAAAGCTTTGTCCTGCAGTTGATTGGAGATTGTATTTTGCTAGAACCCTAGCCCCTAGCCTCAAGTCCCTAATTGTGGGCCAGCCGGAATTTTTTAAAGCAATAAGCACGATGATTAAAAATATTCCGCTCGATGAGTGGAAGACATACCTCGAGTGGCACGTGATAAGCGACTGCTCTTCCCTGCTATCAGACCGTTTTATCCGCGAGAATTTTAAGTATGCGCAGGTTCTTACCGGACAAAAAAAGATGCGCGCGCTGTGGCGCCGCGCGCTCGGCGCAACCGGCATTGTCGGCGACGCGCTCGGCGAGGAGTATGTCAAACGATACTTCCCCGCGGCATCCAAACACACCATGGACGCGCTGGTGAGCGACTTGTTTGACGTGTACGAAAGCCGGATTAAAAAGCTCGACTGGATGAGCGCCGCCACCAAGCGCAAGGCGGTGGTTAAGCTTCGCGCCATGAAGCGCAAAATAGGCTATCCCGAAAAGTGGGAACACTATAAAGGCCTTTCGATAGAAGCCGGCGATTATTTCGGCAATATGCTGCGCGCCGCACAGTGGCATCACCGCAAGCAGATGCGCAAACTGCGCAAGCCGATAGACCGCGCCGAGTGGTTTATGTACCCGCACACCGTCAACGCCTACTACCACTCAAATCTCAACGAAATAGTTTTCCCCGCGGCTATTTTGCAGTGGCCGTTCTTTGACCCGCGTGCCGACATGGCGGTCAATTATGCCGGCATAGGCTCGGTCATCGGCCATGAGATAACGCACGGCTTCGACGATCAGGGCTCCAAGTTTGACGCTAAAGGCAATATGAAAAGCTGGTGGACCGCGGCCGACCGCAAACGCTTTATGCAAAAAAGTAAGTCGTTTGTAAGCCAAGCAAACGAGGTTGAGGTCGAGTCCGGCGTGCACATCAACGGCCAACTGACGCTCGGCGAAAATATGGCCGACATGGGCGGGCTTGTTATAGCTTACGAGGCATATCAGCGATACCTTGCAAAAAATGGTTCGACAAGCTCACCACAAGCCGGTCGCACGACGGTTGCCGGCCTTTCGCCCGAGGAGCGGTTTTTCCTCGGCTATGCGCAGATGGAACGGGAGCAGAGTCGGCCGGAGGTTAAAAAACTTGCCGCGCTGACCGACCCGCACGCCGAGGCGTCATGGCGCATAAACGGTCCGCTCTCCAACTTTGAGCCCTTCTACAAAACCTTCAACATCAAAAAAGGCGACAAACTCTACCGCCCCCCAAAATCCCGCGCTGAAATCTGGTAAGGTACATATTCGTTAATTCGGCAGAATTAGAGAATAATCACCGGGTTATTTCCGGTATACGTGTGCGCGGAATAATCCGTACCCGTACCGTTGTGGCACCTTGCATATACAGTTTCATCAGCCGGTGCAGGCCGTCGAGTATCAACCACCGGCCCTTATTTTTCATAACGTCGATAGGATGACTTATGTCGGCCGCAAGAGTGCGCGCGTATTCGTTAGGGTGTTTATTCGGCTCATCCATTATCGCCCGGGGTGTTACTACCTTATCCCCCTCCCACAAAAAGGGAATATCGAAATGCCAGACAAGGTCTTGTAGAGACATTTCTGTAGTTGGTTCATCAAGAAGCCAAACCTTCTGCGGCTCCCAGTCAAAATCAAAGCCGACTTCTCGGACAATATTCGGTACTTCGTCTTTCATATTCGTTAATTCGGCAGAATTAGAGAATAGTAAGAACTGTTTTCAATAAAGCGGAACCGGGTTTAGCGAGCCGGTACAGAACAGTCGTACTGGTCTGTTCCCTATCGAGTAAGCCGCAGGCGGATAAGATTAGGAGATGTGCGGAGGTGGATTTAAAAGAAAGTTTTATTTCCTCGGCTATAGAACCTACCGAGGCCGGGCCTTTGTGTTCGAGATAGGTAAGGATTGCAAGCCGACGTCTATTTGCTAGAGCTTTTAGTTGCGCTTCTGTTTCCCGTATATTTTTCATATCTTGTTCCTTAATTCGCCCGAATTAAAGAATAACATAAGTTATTACAGCCAATTTATAGTAGTCTGGTCTGTGCTCTTTAAATATTCGTTTGTTTTACTGAAGGGTTTGCTGCCGAAGAAGCCCGATCGGGCGGAAAAGGGCGATGGGTGCGGGGATTCCAGACAGCAATGTTTTGTGCGGTCGATATGCGCGCCTTTTGCCTTGGCGTAATTGCCCCACAAAATAAATACAACCTGCTCGCGCTTATCGGAGAGCGCTTTAATCGCCGCGTCGGTAAACTCCTCCCAACCCCTGTTTTGATGCGAGCCGGCGGTGTTGGCGCGCACGGTAAGCGTCGCGTTTAAAAGCAAAACGCCCTGCTTGGCCCACCGCTCAAGGTCTCCAGTTTTGTTTTTAACCGGCAACCCCAAGTCACTTTCAAGTTCTTTGTAGATGTTTTGCAGAGACGGCGGCAGTGCAACTCCATCCCCTACCGCAAAACATAAACCATTGGCCTGACCTGCACCGTGGTAAGGGTCTTGGCCGAGTATTACTACTTTTACTTTATCGAACGGACAAAGGTCGAAAGCCCTAAAAATATTCTTTGGCGGCGGATACACCGCGCCCTTTTTGTACTCATCCTTAACAAAAGCGGTCAGAGTGGCAAAGTACTCCTTGCCAAACTCCTCCTCCAAAATCTTCTTCCACGTCGGTTCAATTTTTACTTCCATACATTAGCGACGGTAAGCTTCCTCGAGCAGGAGTTCGATTTTGCGGCTGGGGCCGCCGCGGTTGTAGTTGCCTATCCGCCCGTCGCTGTACACTACGCGGTGGCACGGAATTGTTTCATCATAGTTGTGCGCCATCAGTGCCCCCACAGCGCGCGCTGCGCCCGGGTTGCCGGCGCGAGCCGCCACCTGCTTGTAGGTCATTGTTTTGCCGCGCGGAATTTTAGCGACTACTGCGTACACTTTCTCACTAAAAGAGCGGCTTCGTTTTACCCTTTTCATACTTTTGTAATACCGCCCCGACCGCTTGCCGGTAACGGCAATAATCGCAGTCGGCGCCGGCGGTTGGTAGCGTATCACTGTCCAAGCACGCTTTCAAATCAAGTAGCGCGCCCTCTACCCAGTCGGTCGAGCCGGTGTACGGCACCAACGTAACCTCAAACTCGAGCTTAGCGTCAAATGCTTTGCGGTCTTTGCTCGCGTTGGCGTACACCCAATAGCCGGTGTCGGAAACCTTAAACCCGTTTTGGCGGAAAAGCCACTGATAAATTTCGAGCTGGCGCTTGTAGCCGCGGTGCCACTCTTCGTCTAAAGATTCTATCTTGCCGTTTTTGCTCGTCGCTTTGTAGTCGACAATGATAAGTTTGCCGTCTTTGTCCACCCACACGTCGTCCACGCCGCCGCGCACAGTGAGGCCCGTCGGCTTGTGCACGCACTGGATGCCGCGCCGGAGCGCGTCGCGCCACTCGTCCATGCGCGGGTCGTCAAACGGTACCGCATCGACGCCATAGGCGGCCGCCAACGGATGCTGTGTGCCGTTGGCGCGATGCGTGTCAAACTCTTTTTTAAGCAGTTCGTCGACGGCGGAGTTCAGGTTAAAGGGATATCCCGGCGGGCGCGCCACGCCGAGCTTGTTATCGATATAAAAACAGCGCGCGCATTCTAAAAACAAATCTATCTTGGAGCGCGATAGGCGCCACTTGGGGCCGCCAAAGTTGTAGTCGGGCTTGCGGTTCGGTTTATAAAACTGGCTCATGCATGCCAGTCTACCATTTTTATTCCTCGTGTTTTACTCCGTACCGCTCGTTCATTTTGCGCTCAAGCCTTGCAAACACCAAAAAGACAACAAGGCCTATGACTACCGAGCTTATGGCCACCTCGTAGAGTCCGAAGCCGGCCGCCATGCCTATGCCCGCCGCCACCCATATGCCCGACGCGGTGGTCAGCTCCGGATGCTCGCCGCGCATGGCGGAGAGGCCGGCGCCTATAAACCCTATTCCGATTACGATAGAGCCAGCTATCTGCAGAGGGTTGACGCCCGAGAACATCGCCATCTGAAAGCTGGAGAGGACTCCGATGACGACGAACAAACAAGAACCCAGGCTGACCATCGCGTAGGTGCGCATGCCGGCGTGCTTGCCCGCCAACGAGCGCTCCAAACCGAGCGCCGAGCCGAGTATCGCGGCAACCGCCAAGCGCAGGATAAACTCACTCTCTAATCCCATGTTGCAATAATACCCTACTTTCTACTTGACCTCGAAGGTTACCCACTGCGGCTCGCCGTCTACGGTGACAAACTGGTCGTCTTTAAGAGAGAACCGGCGGTCTCCGTTGTCCACCTGCTGTGCAATCAAGTACGATTTGCCCGGAGATGTTCCCCGGAGCAGTTCCACCGTGCCCGACTGAGATTCCGGAAAAAAGAGCGCCGCTCCGAGCGCGTTGCCCGGCTCGCCGTTGTTGCTTTCGTACACGACTATCCAGGTCGGGACAGAGACCGCCGCTTTTGCGACCGCGACAGAGTTCCCGGCGGCCTGCGGACTCGCGATAGTCAACCCCGTGTCGGAGCCGAGTACCGGAGCGGATGAGGCGTCAACGCCGAGGTTTTTATCCTCCGGCGCTGATGATGTGCTTGCGGGCGCAGCGTTAAACGCCGACCATCCCCACGCGATAATAACGCCGGCGATAATACCGAGCGCTATCATAACCGCGTATCTTTTTGCGGAACTTTGCGCGGGCGCCACGATTGTTATCGGCGGCGGCTTAGGAGCGGCAAACTGCTTGTTGGCGGGCGGCGGGCTTTGCGCCGGAGTCGACCATGAAAGCCCTCCCTGCTTATGTTCGTTCTTCGAGTCTTGCATACGGTTCTACGGTATTAAAATGCTTTTTATAAAATGGCTGTTCCCTAGCCACTATTCTATATGTTGCCCCGGTATGCACAAGGCTCCCGCTTCTTCCAGCACATGATCGGCCTTTTGTCCCGTGACGCCCGCCAAGGCGAGTCCGCGCGTGTCCGCGCTTACCGCGTTGCAAAGCACTATCTTTTGGCTAAGCAGAGCCATCTTTTCTCTCCTAGTAATAGTAGTGAGCGCGGTTATGGGGTACAGGCCGGCTTTATCGATGCGGTCATGCAGGGTGTGCCCGGACGGCTCCTCCCAGCTCAAAATATCGACACCGGCGCAGGAGGCATACTGCGCTGCGAGGCTTGTAAACTTGGTGTTTGTAACCACCAATCCGCGCATGGGTTCAGTAATGCCGTTGTTTTTCCGCGCCGCCGCGATATCGTCGAGCCGCGCTTTGACATACAGCACTGTTTTTAAATCAGTTTTAAATCCGGCCGCGTTATGGAACTTGGCTTCGATAAAAGTAGTGACGCCGCCCTGCTCCACGACGACATCCACCTCGTGCTCGACGCACGCGCCGGCGATTATCTGGTTGATTTTTGTCTGCGCGCCCTCGGCGCGGAACAACTCAGAAATATACGACTCAAACGGAAAGCCCGACGGGCCGAACTCGAGTATCGCGCGCTTGAGGCTGTAGCGCGCCGCCGCGCCTCGCCGCGCCTCGCGCAACTTGACAAAAGCGCGCCGGTAAATTTCTTGCGTGGTTATGCCGTTATACAGATTGGCTTCTATATCACGGCTGACGGTGCGCGCAAGCGACTGCTCCGCGCCGGCGCGCATCAGAGACGCAACGAGCTTTTCCGGATTAAACGGCTCTTGCTCGCCGTCAGCTTTTGCGACTAGTATCGCCATATCTTGCTTGTAGTATAACACCGCCGCCGATACATCGTGTCCCGATGTACAGAACAAGTGACTGTCCTTCCGGCACAAAGTGCGGCTCTTTTAAAATGACGCGTTCGCCGACAAGTTCCGCGGGAATTAATTTTTGTCTATACCGGTAGCGCGCCAAGTACTCTCCGTCTTTGTGCTCCCCTATCCAATTTGTTTCGCTTAACTCCACCACCGTCTCGCGCGCATCTGTGGGAAATTTATTTACAGAGACGGTGATAGTGTTGCGCGTAACATCCTTTGCGATAACAAAATGCGGCCGCGTATCCGGCTTTTGTAATGACAGTTCAAACCCGTGGCGCTGGCCCAGCGTGTACGCCTGCGCGCCTTCGTGCCGGCCTATCACTACTCCGCTCTCGTCCATGACATCGCCGGGTATGAGCTTTAATTCGCGGTGCAACATTTCGTCGATAGACACCGGACCCAAAAAACACAAACCCTGACTGTCTTTGCGTTCGGCGTTCGGCAGGCCGAATTTTTTGGCAAGCGCGCGCACCTCCGGTTTTTTTAAATGGCCGATTGGAAACAGTGTCTTACGCAGCTTTTCTTCCGGCACCGCCCACAGGAAATAGGATTGATCTTTGTTTTCATCGGCACCGGCGTGGAGAAAAACCGGGCTAGAAAAATAGTCTGGTTGAGGCGAAGCCGACCCGAGGACTTTTTTCTGGGCCGGTTTTTCTGAAACTGTCTGTGCATAATGTCCTGTCGCGACAAAGTCCGCACCACGCTCCATGCACCAGTCAAAAAACAGGCCGAATTTAATTTCGCGGTTGCACAGCGCGTCGGGGTTTGGCGTGCGGCCACGGTCAAACTCGGCGATTGAAAACTCAAAAACTCTTTTTATATACGCTTCCGACAAATCGACCGACAAAAACGGGATACGCAGATGCGCCGCGACGCGCATGGCGTCGAGCTTGTCCTCGCCGGCAGTGCATGGATAGCCTGGGAGCGCGATGCGTATAAAGACACCCGTCACATCGTACCCTTGGTTTTGTAACAAAGCCGCCGAAACAGCCGAGTCCACCCCGCCGGAAAGCCCGACAAAAACCCTGCTCCTAGTCGAGATATTTCTTTTTGTTTGCCAAATGCTGTGCATAGGTGACAGCATAATGGAAGTTGCCCGATTTGTCAGAGAGAAAGTACACGTACTTGCTTTTTATCGGCGTGGCGGCGGCAAGGATAGAGTCGATGCCCGGGTTGTTGATGGGCCCCGGCGGAAGGCCTTTGTATTTGTACGTATTGTACGGCGAATCGGTTTTAAGGTCGTCGAGAGTCAGTTGGAAAGTATTTTTGCCCAAAATATACGGGAACACGGCATCCACCTGCAGAGGCATGCCCACTTTTATGCGCTGCCAAAGTACGCCGGCTATCTCCCGGCGGTCTTTTGTTTTTGACGCCTCCTTTTCCAATATCGACGCCATGGTCAGCAGTTCCGCGAGCGTATGGCCGGAAGCCGTAATCTCTTTTTGGATTTTATTTATCTTATTATGGAAGGTGTTGTCAAAGACGCTCAAAATCGCCTCGGTTGACTCCCCGGGGCGGAAAAAGTAGGTATCGGGGAACATATACCCCTCCTGCGCGCGGCTGACAAACTCGCGGCTGTCAAACTCGGGGATTTTCTCCAATAGTATTTTGGTAATTCCGTTTACCGTAGTGCCTTCCGGTATGGTGACGCGTATGGCGCTTGTTTCAAAGTCGCCCGCGATGAGCCGCATCGCCACCCATAGCATGTTTTCCTCGCGGGAAAAAAAGTAATATCCGGCTTTAATATTTTTGTTGCCGCCCAATACTCTGGTGACTATCTCGAATACGCGCGCGTCATTGACCACGCCGCGACTCTCAAAAACGCCCGCCACCGCGCGCACAGACGCGCCGTTTTTAACCTCCACATACGCTCCGTTCGGATATCCGGCAGGCGCGGAAAACAGGATGACAAAAATCAAATACACGACGCCGGACCACGCGACGGCATTGATAACAATCTTCTCGAATATGTCGCGCTTAAGATACCACCCCGCAATACCATGGTATTGCTTGTGGAAGGTCGGAAAATGTCTGAGCCAATCCATGTGCTTATACCGGAAGGTTGCTCGGCGCGGGCGCGCGGCGGCTCGGCACGCGCTGGAGCGCCGGCGTTTTGACCGACGAGTCGGGGAAGTGCCATAAGGTCGCCAGCTCCTCGGTGGTCATGCATACCGGCTTTTGGTCGTATGGGACATAAAAGTACGCCCGGTGCTTATACCAAAAGAACATCTTTTTGCTTATCATGGTCGACCGGATATCGCCAAAATCCTGCCACGGGTAGTCAAAGATAGACTTGCCTCTTGTCACTTGGAGCCGGTTGCTGGTCTCGCTGCGGAACGGGCTCCACAGGAGCACCAGGTTGTTGACGCGCGTCAGGTCGAACTTGGCTGTTTTTTTGACGATATACATGGCGCGGAATCCGCAATCGAACACCTGCTTGCTGAGCGAATGCTCTATGAGCTCAACGCGGTCGCGCTCGCCCTTGTTCATCAGCATGCCGGCGCGTTCGGCGGCGCGCTGTTGCGCGTCTTCGTCTTTGATAAAAGCCTGCGAGCGCTCTATCGCGCCTTTTGTAATTTCTTTAATCTTTTCCTTGGCGTCATCCTTCCAGTGGTCGCCGGTATAAAATCCGTACCACTCGTCTTTTTTGCGCGCCTTCATCACTATTTGTATCCACAGATATTCGTCCGCCTTAACCGTGGAAAGAAGCTCAAAAAAGTTCGTAAGCGGGTCGACCGTGACCTCCGGCGTGTCGGTATCTTTGTCCAGAGCATAGTCCAGATAGGTTTTAATGGGGAGCGCCTCGGCCTCGGCCTTTTCGTATTCGGTCCCCCACAGGTCGTAGGTCTCGGGGTCGTACGGGACCTCGTCTACATAATCTTTGGACACCTCGGAAATCTTTGCCTCGGGGAACTGTCCGTACAGCCGCGCCTCGACGGTCTCCTTCCACGCTTTGCGCAAGTGGATATAAAAACCGATCCGGCCCTCGTTGCTGACCAGCTCCAGCGTCGTGATGCCGCGATACTGCCCCTTCCATATGCGCTGGAGGAACGTCGTCTCGCCGCCGCTGTTCCACAAGCCGGTTAAAAAAACTTCCATCGCCAGCGGCGACTTGGTGACCTCGGCGGGCAGCTCGATATGCAGGAGAGTCATCGGCGTGCTAAACCAAAACGCGTAGCGTATATGGTGCATCCATATCTTCCAAAAAATAACAAAGAGCGTCACCGGGAGCCACAGCGGCGATAGCGCGACCAGCATAGTGCCGGCCTTGAGTACGGCGCCGGTATCCGCGGCGAGCGCCGTCAGAATAAAAGCAAACATGCCGGCGGCGGCCACTAACAGCGTTTCTATATGCCAGCCGTCCAGCCAGCGGTTTGCGCCGTGCGCGGTATCATGCAGGAACATACTCTGTATTGTACGATATAATATACTCACCGCACCAGTTATCCTATGGAAAACGTAGTCCTTACCCTTGTACAAAATCCTGTTTTATATATCGGATACTTTTTAAGCGCCGTGGGCGCGGTCGGGGCGCTGTTGTTTTTTGCCGGATTTTTTGGCGGGATAGGACACCTGTTTTCTTACAGCGAAGATGCCGACCACATGGAACACGCGCGCACCCGCGCAATCTGGGGAATTTATCTGTGCATGTTGGCGCTCGGCATTTGGGAGTGCATCCGCATCGTGTTGGGCGAAGTGCCGGTCTCCTCCACTCTTATACTGGTGGCCATACTCCTCTCTCCCGTCTGGATACCGTTCCTCAAAGGTCTCCTGCTGGGCAAACCAACCAACGGCCACTAGTAAAAAACGCCCCGAGGGGCGTTTTTTACTTAACGAGGGTGAATTTGCCGTCTTTGCCGCGCTTGAAATACTTTTGGTTCTGGAGGTTGACGACAATAGTGCCCGGCTTGACGTGGCGCTCCTTGAGCACCTTTTCGATTATCTGGTCGCGGGTCAGCGGGCCGTTTTTGCGCAGAACCTCGCGTACGACATCGCGTACCACGCCCTCGGTGTATCCCCACTCGCGCAGAGCGTACATACCGCGGCCGACAAGCACAAAGCGCGGGTCTTTAATAAGCTCGTTGTGCGTCGTGGCGACATGCGCCTTGCGCGCGAACATCTTTTCAATCAAGGTCGCGACCTCGCGGAAGTGCAACGGAGAGCCGTGCTTTTTGACCGCCAAATAGGCAAAGTCACGCACGCCCTTGGTCTTAACGTTTTGCGATGTCGCCTGTCCCCACTCGCCCAGCGGGTTCTTGCCGATTGATTTCGAAATGGTGAGCCAGCGGCGCATCACCTCGCTGTTGCGATGCTTGTCGTTGATTGTTTGGAGCTCTTTGAGGAAACGGTCTATCATCTCGCCCTCCGGTATGAGGTCCTCGTCGGAAAGCCCGCCGTACAGCGTTTTGAGCGCGCTCTCAACCTTGCCGGCCAGCTCGGCGTCGACGTACCAGCAGCGGTTGATTTCGTCATCCTCTTTGCGGAACTTAAACGGGTCGCCGAGCACGAGCAGGAAGTAGATATGGTTCTGCATCGACTTGTCCTTGGTCATAAAGTTGAGCAGGTCGTCCTCGCAGACGATGCCGCCGAGACTGTCGATGATGCGCTCAAGCTCGTGGAAGGCGGCTTCCGCGGCTCCGAACGCCGGCGACTTTTTGAGCGCGGCAAGAGCGTGGTTTTCTATCTGGCGGACGCGCTCCCTAGTGATACCGTAGCGTTTGCCTATCGCCTCAAGCGTTACGCGCTCGGAGGAGGTGCCCAGCCCAAAGCGGCTTTCGAGCACGATGCGGGAGCGCTCCGGCAGAGCGACCATAAGCTTTTTTACAATAGCCTTAGGTTTAAAGCCTGTTTTGTCCGCTGGTTGTGTTGCCATGTGTGTTATTGTATATCACGCCTAAATTTTGGTGTCAAACACAATCGTTATACCACTATGTTTACTATTTTACCAGGGACATAGATTACCTTCTTTTCCGGCTCCGTGAGCCACTTCCCCACTACCTCTCGGGCGGCAGCGAGTGCCTCTGTTTCCGTGGCGCCTGTGGTGAGTTCTATCGAACCACGCACCCTGCCGTTGACCTGCACGGCGATAGTGACTGTCTCCGCGACCAATTTAGAGGCGTCATACGCAGGCCAGAGAGACAGGTCTATAGAGTGTTGCTCCGCCAACTCGGCGGCCATGTGCGGCGCAAAAGGCGCGAGGAGTTTAACAAATGTTTCGTAGGCAACCTTTGGTGCACCGGCTTCAATCCCGTTGAGCAATATCATTAATGACGAAACCGCCGTGTTCATTTTCAAGCTTTCGATATCATCGCCCACTTTTTTGATGGTTTGGTTCAGGAGCGTGTCTACACTAGTGGCTAGTGGCGAGTCGCTAGGGACTAGTCTCCACACTCTTTCCAAAAAGCGCTCCGTACCGGCGATATTGCGGGTAGCCCACGGCTTCATCGCCTCAAGCGGACCCATAAACATCTCGTACATGCGCAGTGCATCGGCGCCGAACTTGGCGGTCATGTCATCGGGGTTAATAACATTACCCCAACGCTTGCTCATCTTGCGGCCGTCCTCCGCCAAAATGATGCCCTGGTGACGCAGCTTGAGAAACGGCTCGCCGAAAGATATGTATCCCATGTCGCGCAGTGCTTTGGTAAAAAAGCGCGCGTAGAGTAAGTGCAAAACCGTGTGCTCCGCCCCGCCGACATAGAGGTCGACCGGCAGCCATTTCCGCGTCGCATCCTTGCCCGCAAATTCCTTGTCGTTTTTCGGGTCGGCAAAGCGGAAAAAGTACCACGACGAGCAGGCAAAGGTGTCCATGGTGTCCACCTCCGGCTTCCAGCCCTTGCCGAACAACGCTTCGGTGCGCTCGGCCAACTCTTTCGACTGTCCCAGAGGCGAGGTTCCGGTCGGCTTAAACTCAACATCGGTCGGCAACATCCAAGGCAAGTGCTCCTCGGGCACCGCGTGCGGCTTGCCTGCGGGGTCATAAACGATAGGAATAGGCGCGCCCCAATACCGCTGGCGAGATATCAGCCAGTCGCGCAAGCGGTATTTTTTTGTCCATGTTCCGCCGACTCTTTTAGTAATTTCTTTTGGATCCTCAAGCTCTATCTCACGTATCGGTAACCCGAACTTCTTTGCAAACTCAAAGTCGCGCTCGTCGTGCGCGGGCACGGCCATGATGGCGCCGGTGCCGTAGTGGCCGAGAACATAGTCGGCGACCCACACCGGAATTTCCTCTTTATTTGCCGGATTTATCGCCTTAACGCCCCTCAACTCCACACCCGTCTTCTCCTTCCCTTCCGCACTCCGGTCAATATCCGACTTGTTCTTTGCTCCGTTTACATACTTCAGTACTTCTTCCTTGTTTGATACTTGCAACTTGTTACTTGCTACTTCTTGCAGCAATGGGTGTTCCGGCGCAAGCACTAAATAAGTAGCGCCGAACAAAGTATCCGGCCGCGTCGTAAATACTTTGACGGACATCTGATGTCCTTCAACTTTGAATTCTATTTCTGCGCCTTCTGACGCACCTATCCAGTTGCGCTGATTTATTTTGGTCGATTCGGGCCAGTCTACTTGGTCGAGCGAGTCGGCAAGCTCGTCGGCGTAGTCGGTTATTTTAAAGAACCACTGCTCGAGGTCGCGCTTTTCCACCTTGGCGCCGCTGCGCTCGGCGGTGCCGTCGGGCAACACTTGCTCGTTGGCGAGCACGGTCTGGTCCACCGGGTCCCAGTTTACCAGCGCCTTCTTTTTGTACACCAGCCCCTTTTCAAAAAATTTGGCAAAGAGCCACTGTGTCCAGCGGTAGTAATCGGGGTCGTGCGTGCCGACCTCGCGCGACCAATCGTACGAAAGGCCGAGCGCTTTTATTTGCTTGCGGAAGTTGTTTATCGACTTGTCGGTTGTTTCCTGCGGCGGCACGCCGGTTTTGATGGCGTAGTTTTCCGCCGGAAGGCCGAAGGCGTCCCACCCCATCGGATGGAGCACATTAAACCCGCGCATGCGTTTGTAGCGGCTGTAGATATCGGTCGCGGTATACCCTTCCACGTGGCCGACATGGAGCCCATCGCCGGAAGGGTACGGAAACATGTCGAGTATGTATTGTTTCGGTTTGTCTGAATTTTCTTCCGCGCTAAAAGTACCGTCTTTTTCCCACTTATCCTGCCACTTATTCTCTATTTCTTTGTGATTATATTTTTCCATTTGTGGTCGCCTGTCCCGTAGCCAGCTCTGCTGTGGTACTGGGATACTTTTCCGCCATAACGCTCCTTAAAGTACCACAAAAACACCCGCCTTGTCAGCGGGTACTTATCGGATTTTCAGACAATAAAAAAGCCCCGAACCAAAGTCCGGGGTTATTATTGTGTCGCGAACGGCGGTATCAAATCAGAAATTCGGACTTGACGACCATGTCGACCACCTGCCTTTCGATCGGAAAATCGCCGAATTGGGCGATAATCGCTACCGCGCTTTCGTGCTCGCAGTAGATGATCGGGCATTTTTCGAGCCACTCCTCGAAGCTCGCATAGCCGCGGTACGGCCCTGTCGGCTTTCCCGTTTTGACCTCGTTGGCAAAGCGGTCAATCTCGCGCCCGTATATCTCCGCAGTACTTTCAGAAAACGAGATTGCATCGGCGACTGCGGCAACTTTGAGCTCAAGGCTTTTTGCTTTGAGCAGTGTCGCTGCGACATCGTCCGGCGGCTGCGGCAACACGAGCCGCGCCGACAGCGTGCTCATGCCCGGGCTTATGCCATCGGGAAGGAGTCCATGCAGCTGCTTTGCCCACGACCCCTTTACTTTGTAGCTGATATACGCCTTTGCCAAAACTCTCTCGAGCCGTTCCGCAACGGCCCCGTCATTGAAGCCGCAGATAAATGCCTCGACAATAAACCATGAGGCACCGACAGCGGCACCCAGTACCGCCGAACTCCACCACTGGAAGCTTGCCGTGGTATACAGCAGGACTCCCGTGACAGCACCGACGAGCACACAGAGTCCGATAGCGGCACAGACCAGCGCGGTCTCGCCGAATGAGGCACTCTTGCGAGCCATGGCGTTTGACACGCGCACTTCGCCTTTTTTGTCCGGCGCGAGCCGATAGAGGTCGCTTTCTTTGCAGATGCGCTCCCAGGCCGTTTTGGGCACGATGGCGAGCGGCGTGATACCAAGCCTGTTCAAAGTGGCCGCGACGGCACCGCGATGCTTGAGGTATTGGACAACCACACTGCGACGCTGCGCCGAAGCGTCGTCGAGCACCCGGCGTTCGGCTGCTTCGTCCTTAAACGAAAAGCCGGCAACAACCGCCAGTCCCGCTTGCGCTGCGCGTTCCCGCACAGTGGTAGGAATGGACGGAGTTTTCTTTTCGTGGGCGAGCGCTTCGCTTACTGCTTCGTCGATATAGGCGAGACTTGTCTTCATCTCAAGCTCCTTTTTGGCTATGAGGTACTTCGCCCACTAACCGGGGCGCGACGGCACTGAGTGTACCCTATAACACAGCACCCCTCTTGTAAAGGGTTCTTTGTTTTTGCGATGTTAGAGCCCTTTCGTAGGATACGGCTGGTAGAGTTGCGGGTCGATGGTGCGCGCAAAGCAGGCGCGGCCGGCGGGATGCTGCCAGTTTTCGCTTAGCTCTTTGCCTCCCATGTACACCGGGGTAGGTCGTGTGATTTTGCCATTCTGCGCGGAGCGGCTTGCGTGCGTAAAGGTTGCACACAGCTCGAACGACAACGCTCCGGTTGTTTTGTACTCGTACGCGGCGCCGCTTTCCGGGTCTTTAGGTAGTACCCAGCCGGAAATCGGGTCGTTAAGCGCGTCGAGTGATGCGGGGAGTTTTTGTTTGGGTTGGTAATAGCTATACACAATCTGGCTTTGTATCTGCCCGAGGTCGCCCACGCGCTGTTCGTCGATGCGGTAAGCGCGCTGACTCTGCGGCGTGCCGATAATAAAGAAGCCTGAACCGACGGTAACAACGACAAGCACCGCAACCGCCCAGTTGACCGAGCGCGCGTACTCCGGCTTGCGTTGCCAGTAACCCCACAGGTCTGCCATAAAGTGCATAAAGCCCGCCGACGCTACAAGCAGGACCACCAGTACCTTGAGCAGAAAGCGCACGGTCAAATCCTCGCCGTTGAGAAAACTGGTGAGCAAGATGATAAGGTCGATGGCGATTGCGGCTCCCGCCAAAAACACGGTGAGGAAGAGCCCCCAGCGGCGCACCCATATTTCGTTCCGGCTCGGGTCGGCCGCGATGTTGCGGCGGATGACGCGCATGAGGATAAGGAACACCGGCGCGAGCACGATGAGGCTCGCCATCTCGTACGACACGCCGCCCTGATACGGGTCGACATAGTAGTAGTTGAGCGCGGTGTCCGGGAACACGTAATTGATGTAATCGAAGATGAGCGATACAAAAGAGAATATGCCCGCGTACAGAGCTATCATCGCCCCCGCCCACAAAAAGAAGTCCTTCGGCGTTGCTTTTGGTTTATCCATATACAAATAGACGTTACTAAATAATACTTGTTACATAAGCATAGCACATTGCCCCTTTTGTCAAACTTTGGTATTGTCGCTTCAGAACAAAAGTACGAGCAGCCCAAATGAAAAACGAATTACCGCTTGCGACCCAAAAACGTCTCATTTTAAGCGTTCTCGCAACTTACGCCGACAATCTGAAAAAACCGAAGGAGGAGCATATACCCTGGCACATTACCCCATTGGGATGGGCTGAGTATTGTCACCACTTCGACAAAGAGGTCCGAGACGCCGCTCGCACGCACCCCTGTTGTCCGGCACAGTTTGTGGCACAACCGCTGACCCTTACTGCTTAGCTGTCCTCCGGGACGGCTTTTTATTTATCCGTGCAAAAATTCAATGACGTCGCCGTCTTGGACGATATACTCCTTCCCTTCCGTGCGGATTTGGCCCAGCTCGCGCGCTTTGGCAAAACTGCCGGCTTCCAAAAGCTTTTGCCAGTTGATGACCTCGGCGCGGATAAATTTTGTCTCAAAGTCGGAGTGTATGGCGGCTCCTGCTTTAGGCGCGGACGCTCCGCGCACAATGGTCCACGCGCGCGTCTCATCCTTGCCGGTGGTAAAAAAGGAAATCAACCCCAAGAGCTCATAGCCCGCGCGGATAAGCCCGTTGACGCCGTCTTCAAAAACGCCGTACTCCTGCCGAAACTCCTGCTTGTCATCCGCGTGCAGTTCGCGCAACTCGCTCTCGACGTGCGCGTCGACAACACAGTAGTGCGCTCCCGTGTTTTCAAAAAATTCCATCAGCCGGCGCCACCGCTCGTCGCTTGGCGTCTCGTCCAAATTGTGCCCGCCGGATTCTTTGTTGAGCACGTAGAGCATCGGCTTGCCGGCGAGCAAACGCGACTTATCTTTTGTTTCTATATCCGCAAGCGCAAGCTCGGTATGTATGAGCTCGATGTCGGCGAGCGGGTTTATATGCTCCTGCGTGTTGGCAATGTTCGGGTTTTCAAAAATCCGCACCACGTGCGCAATAGCATCCACCTGCCGGATGTGCTGGAGAAACTGGTTACCCAACCCCTCCCCCTCCGACGCGCCTTTGACCAAGCCCGCGATGTCGACAAACTCCACTGCCGCGGGTACATCTTTTTCCGACTGGCTTAAGGCGGCCAGCTTTACACGCCGCTCATCCGGCACCGCCACCACCCCGACCGACGGGTCGATGGTGGCAAACGGGTAGTTAGCAACCAAAACGCTCTTTTTTGTAAGAGCGTTAAAAAGGGTGGACTTGCCGACATTCGGCAGCCCGACAATTCCGATTGAGAGAGCCATGAGAAATGAATATACCTTACTCTCCGCGCTTGGCCAACCAGGCCGCCTTGCGGCGCCAGTTATTTTTTAGCCATTCCGGCGCGGTGTCCGTGGGACCAAAGTGGGTTGCGCGGGTTGTAAACCCCGCAAACCACAGTATCACCAAGCGCAACTCGTTGGTAAAGTCGCCGAACAGCAAATGCCCCAACAACGGCGAGTTGCCGGACAGCACCATGATGCGCGCCGTCCTGCCTTTTAACCGCTTGTGCCAACCAAGCGCGCGGGTGCCGTTTTTATGCTTGCGCATATTGAACGCGAACCCCGGCAGCCACATGCGGTCAAACAAACCCTTAAGAAGCGCAGGCATGGTCGCCCACCACAGGGGATAAATAATAACAAAATGCTCGCACCATTTAATTGCCTCCTGCAGAGCAACAAGGTCGGGCTCGAGCGGCTGTATCGCTTTGTATCCTTGATGGAGTATCGGGTCAAAATTCATTTCGCCAACATTAAACCGCCGCACCTCGTGGCCGGCTTTTTTGGCCGCGGCTTCGTATATAAGCGCGAGCTCGCCGGAGAGCGTCGCCCCGGTATCGGGATGTCCGAGCAGCACGAGAATTTTTTTAGGCTTATGGTCGCTGAAAAATCCCATGAAATTACAGGTTGCTTAATTTAACAACCGGCGGACGGTTGTGCTTGCTGATGTCCGCGGGAGTCTGCGGCATGATACGCAGAGCCGGCACGAGCATGTGGTCTATTATCTCTTGTATGACGCCGGGCTTGTGCGCCACAGCAGGAGCTGGCGCAGGCGGTGGCGGCGGCTTAGGCGCGGGAGGCGGAATCGGGCGCGGAGCCGGAGGCGGCACCGGTTTAGGAGGAGGTGGCGGAACAAACACCGGCGGAGGTACCGGCTTGGGAGGCGGTGGCGGCGGAGGCGGTGCGGGTTTAGGAACAAAGCTCGGCGGAGCAACAATAATTTGTGGAGGAGGAGGCGGTATATAAGGTCTTGGAGCAGGTGTTTGGATTGGCGGCGCGGGTTGTGCCGGGAAAAATCGCATGAGCCACACCAGGCCCGCCCATACCGCCAAAAAGAATACCAGCCAAACAACGTACAAAAATATAAGCGTCGTCCAGGTCGTAATGGGCCCCAAGCTGTGCACCAAAAAGAGCGCGTACCATGTGCCGCCGGCAAAACCCGCCAATGTGTTGCTCCAGCGGGACATTCGATTGCTTCTGAAAAAAGCCCATAGCACCGCGCCGATCAAAAACCATTTAAAAATAAACGCCGGAGCAAAGAGTATGTCGAGACTGCCCGAAAACATATGGACGACAATCGCCGCCGCGCCGGAGGCAACGATAAGAAAAAAGCCGGCATACAGAGCTTTGCGCGCCGCCTCCGCGCTGCTTGCGTGCGGCGACTCCTGCTCGCCGTGGCGCACGGCAATGAGATGCGTAAACAAAAGCACGGTCTGCGCGCCGACACCGAGCATGATGCCGAGCTGCTGTGCTACATAAATAACAAAAAAGATAAACTCCCCCGCCATGCGTTTATTGTAACACCACTGGAAAGTACAAGTTTTAATTTTGTGAAAAGTTTTGTAAGATAAAGAACCTTGGGCCCGTAGCTCACTTGGTAGAGCGCTTCCATGGCATGGAAGAGGCAACCGGTTCGATCCCGGTCGGGTCCACAATAAAAAAGCCGCCCAGCTGAGCCGGGCGGTGTTGTCAGTAGAGGACGATGCCTCCGTCGGGCGACGGAAAGGTTTTGTCCCCCGCAAAGGCCCACAGCGGCGCCTTTGCCATAATCTGTCCGTTTACCGTGCCGGTAAACTGGTGGTCGCAATTGTTGATGACCACCAGCTCACGGCGTGAGGCTTTGGAGAACGAGTCGCGGTAGAGTTCGCCGACCGGCAAACCAACACCATCATGATCGCCGATGACGATGCAAACCTCGCCCGTATAGCGCTCGAGTGTACTGCGCGGGAATTCGCCCAAGAGTGATTTGCTCGCCGACGGTTCCATAAGCAGGATTTTGCTGATGTGTGGATTTTGGGCGGCAACGACGGCCGCCGCAAACCCTCCGGCCGAAAAGCCCATCAAGTAAATAGGGAGACCGCAGTTTTTCTGCACCCATCCGCATACCTCCCGAACGTCTGCAAGGAGGCTCTCTGTGTAGAGCCTCCCCGCCGGCCGCGTGACGTTGGGCATCCGCACGACCTGCAACAGATGCCTATTAACGAGATAGTCGGCCAGTTTGACGTATTTGTCGTTAAAGCCATTGACGTCGCTTTGATAGCCGGGAATGTTAATGATAGTAGCTTTGGGCGCAACCCAAACTCCATAATGGAGATAGGCACCGAAACCCCGACTCATGGTCAGTTCTTTTTGCACGGTAATCCTCCGATTTATTCGTCTAGGTATGTTTTTACAATAAAAATCCGCCCAGCGCAAGCTGGGCGGTGACTGACTTTTTCCGGAACTTTTTCCGGCACTCTGACCGGTCTGCGCTCCGGCGCTGGCGCCGGAGCCGGTTGCGGCACATGTATCGGATTCGGCACAGTCCTGGGTATATCTATCGGGACTGCGCCCGGTTGATGCGCGCTTGTCATGTGCTTTTTCCTATCTGCAGTCTTCGTGTGCGGTTTGACCGCTCCAGTAATTCGGCGCGGTACTTTTTTAGAAGCTGGTCCATGTCCCACAGGATACCCATAGGACCCTCAGGTGGTTTGTCCGAAAAGTAATGCCTGCCGATACGATTGACCCGCAGGACATCCTCGAGCGTGTAGGACATCAGTTCCTGCAACGCCCGCATAAATGCATCGTCGCCGTCTTCGACCACGGCATCTTTGGCGGAGTGTTGCGAGCGCACCCACGGCGCGCCCGGAAGGTGTTCGAGCATATGCCGTTTAAGCAGCGACTGGAGGTCGTTCTCAAACCGCATACCGAGTTCAGACCAAAAACCGTCTTCCTCCATATGACACATCAACGAAGCGATCAAGTTGATGTTATGGATGTCGAGCTTGCTTTTGGCGGTAAGGATATCCGTGCGCCCGTTGTCGAACGGAAGTTGTGCATACACGAACGGCCGGCCATGGAACGGCAGCCCCCACCAATTGAAGTCCTTGTCGAAGTCGCCGACGGCGTCGTAGAGGACCAGGCGCTTGCCGCGGTCATACTTGCTGTGAGTAGCAAACTTTGAGAACGTCGTCGCAAAGTCCCCCAGCGTATAGAGCCGCAGTACGTCCGACCCGAGGTAAAACGCGATGGCAAGTAGCCCCGCGTGTTTTGGCGTAAGCCTGCCCGGAGAGCAGACCTGAATCTGTATCTCGTCGTTGTCGAATATCTTGGACTTTGTGGCAAGCTCGATGGCTTCGAGCAGTTGGATCGCGGTGCGGACACTGCCGACGGGCGGCAGTACCCAGCACAGCGACGCGTACTCGTTTTTATAGCGGTTGACCTCCAGGATGTTACCGGTGCCACCCAACTCATCGATGATGCCGTTAAACTGCTTGCCGTCGCCCAGACAGTGGATCTTGAGACCCACCGACAGCAAGCCGTGTTCGACACGACGTCGATTTATACTAATCGTGTCGACCAAGGTCGGCGCGGCCGGGTACAGCAAGTAGAGCAAATCTTCGAGGTTGTACCGGTATGACACGGGCGTCTCCCTTTGTTAAAGAACCCTGCTCTGTATGTACCACAGCCCGCGGGCACGGGCAAGAATTTACAAAATCACGGTCGCGCCGTCGGCGCGGACCTCGAGGACGCCTCTTTGAATTTGAAAAATTTGCGGCTCGGCGTTTGGCGCCGTGCGCACGCGGACCTCGCCCGGTTTTAGCGTTGTGATAAGCGGCTCGTGGTGGCCAAGCACGGTCATCTCACCCGCCGCGCCGGGCAAGGTCATCGAGTAGGCTTCGCCCTCAAACAAAACCTCGTCAACTTTTGCAATCACTACGTGCATATAGGTATCCAGGACGGTCCTGGTATTATTTGGCGCTCTCCTTCCGGGTATGAACTTTCTCCGTCGGATGGTCGGCGGTTACCGTGTCGATGCCTCCTTTCATGTAAAAGGCCGACTCCGGCTTGTCGTCATGCTTGCCGTCGAGTATCTCCCTAAAGCTGCGTACGGTTTCCTCCACCGGCACATATACGCCGGGGATGCCGGAAAATACTTCCGCCACGTGCACCGGCTGGGAGAGAAAGCGCTGTATTTTGCGCGCGCGATACACCAACGTTTTGTCTTCGTCGGAAAGCTCCTCGATGCCGAGGATGGCGATGATGTCCTGCAGGTCTTTGTAGCGCTGGAGTACTTTTTTAGTATCAAGCGCGGTGCGGTAATGCACTTGCGATACGATATCCGGGTCCAGCGCGGTCGAGTTGGACTCGAGCGGGTCCACCGCGGGGAAGATGCCGAGTGATGCAAGGTTGCGCGTGAGCACGATAGTCGAGTCGAGGTGTGCAAAGGTCGTTGCCGGCGCCGGGTCGGTCAGGTCGTCGGCCG
>CAYIHD010000005.1:0-32501 GCA_964363205.1 uncultured Candidatus Saccharibacteria bacterium
GCCGTGAGCGTCGTCTTGCCGTGGTCGACGTGGCCGATGGTGCCGACGTTCATGTTCGGCTTAGCACGTTCAAATGTTGCCATAAATAATCTTTCTTGTTATTTCGAACTAATAATTACTTTGTAACTACCGCACGGACACAGAAAAGCACGCCACTGTGTATTGCGTATCACTATATAGGAAGCCGGAAATTTGCGCAACTTTGGGTGTTGTCTATAACCACCCTGTCATAACCGTAATGGTCACGGTGCCGACGACTTGGTCTGGGTTGCCGCAGAATAAGGTAGAGCTACCGACAGTACAGATGCCGCCTTTTTTGACGAGTGACGCGGTGTAGGTGCCGTTGGTGGTGTAGGTATGGTTAAAGTACATCGTGCCTAGCTGGCAAACGCTTGTGGACGTGATACTACAGCTTCCGGTTTCGCTCGTGCTGTCGCCAAAGTCAACATAGTAGCTGGCCGAGGAATCGAGCCCTGTTGCGGTAAATCTGACGCCAAGCGGCGCCCAACCGGAAGTTTGATTGGCGGAGAAGGTAGTGTTGCTTGCGCCGCCGGTGACGGTAATGGTTGCGGTGCCGACTGTTTGCAAAGCGGGCATCACTTGATTACAGACCGCGCCCGCCGGCGCGTTGCAAACGAACGGCGGTTGGTACATAAGTTTCGCGTAGTAGGTGCCGGCGGAGGCATAGGTGCGCGCAATAAAGTACGTGCTAGCCGCTTCGGTGTCGGCCTGCCAGTTATTTCCATTTGAGCCGTCACCGAAGTTAACCGAGTAGGACGACGGCGAAGAAACGCCGCTCATAGTGAGGTACGTTGTCAGAGGAGCGGTGCCCGATGTCGGCCATGCAGAGAAGGTCGGAGTCACCGTAGTGCCGCTAGTGACTACAACAGACGCGCTTGTTTGTACCGAGCCATAGTTGTTGGAGACGGTAAATGTCGGGCTATAGGTGCCGGCGTTTTGGTATGTATGCGAGAAGGTGGCGGATGTTTGGACATTTGATTGCGCGGCCTGTGCGGAACCGGTGGTCGCTCCCCACCCTTCATCTCCCCAAACGACCGAGTAGCGCAACTGCGTACCCGACGGGGCCGTCGCGCGCACGGTCCATGTCCCCGTCTGTCCGACAGAGAGCGATGTCGGCGCGTCAAGGCCGTTTATCGACGGCACGCCGCCGGAGCTACCGGATGCGGTGATAGTGATGGGTACGGCTGCACCTATCGCCGGATAGGTAATGGGCGTGTATACGCAGTAGCCGAAACACGCGTCCTTCGGAGAGTATATTTTCGGGACAATGGTGTATGACCCGGGTTCCGTGTACCACACGCCCGGATCGTCGGCGACATATTTGCATACATTGTTGGCGTCGCACTGGCTGCCCGGTACGGTCCACGTGTAGCTTCCACTCGCCGGCTGTGAGAGCGCAATGGCACCCGCGCTGCCGCCGCCGGTTTTCATAAGCCAGAACCCGACGCTCGAGTTGGAGGGCATGTTTTG
Source organism: uncultured Candidatus Saccharibacteria bacterium (assembly GCA_964363205.1). Classification (GTDB taxonomy): domain Bacteria; phylum Patescibacteriota; class Minisyncoccia; order Phycocordibacterales; family SBAW01; genus GWA1-54-10. The sequence goes on from CAYIHD010000005.1 coordinate 1,492, forward strand.
TGCATTCCATGAGAGGACGAGTTGCTGCCCTTGCGCAACGCGCGTCCCCGCCGCAGGCGACGTGAGAGATATAGACGGTGAGCCGGTTGTGACGCGGTCGGTGACGCTAATAGTCACGGCGCCGACCTGTTTCGGCGCGGGCATCATCATCGCGCAATAGGCGCCCGGCGGGCAGTAGTACGGCGGTTGGTACATGAGTTTTGCGGTGTAGGTGCCGGCGGAGACATACGAGTGAGACACGGTCGTCTGGGTATTGCAAGGTGCCCTAAAGCATTGAACTGCCGGCATCGTCACGGCCGTACTCTGACCATCGCCAAATTCGACACTGTACTCCCCCGCTTCCGCGGTGATTGTAAACGAAACAGCGAGCGGAGCGATTCCGTAAGTCGGCGAGGCGGAAAAGTTGACGTTGTTGGTGGTGCCCCCGCCGCATCTGCTGTTCCATAGAGCCAGCGTCCTTGGACCGTACGTACCAAAGCCAAAAGTACTTGAAGAAATGCCGAACCATGTCTGCAGTTGCGATACCCGGCCGCCCGGTCCGGTGTCGAAGTTGCCGTAGGCAAGGTCTGCAAAAGTGCTGCACGTCTGCGAGCCGGAAGAAGTGCCTCCAAGCACAACGCTAACATTGTTGATAACGCTTTGGTCGGCGCCAAAAGATTGCAAAAGTCCGATTATCGCCTGCACTTGAGCCGAGGTAAGCGCGGCCGCTTGTGCGGGAGCTGCAATAGAAAATACGAGTGCTAGTCCGCACACCATGCCGGCAACTCCCAATAAAATCTTTTTCATACTACAAATACGCCCGGAGTTAAGACTAGTAAAGCCCCAAATACAGTATATAACACCCTACACCCAATAAGACGAGTGTGGGGGCAAAACCTTACGTAGTAAGCTATTTCCTCCCTGCAATGATAGTCGCCGCGACCCCAGTACCACAGCGCTTTGCGCTGGCTACGGGGCAGGCGTTTAGCTATTTCCTACCGGCAATTATTGTTTGTGCAACATTCGGAGGCACTATCTCGTAGTGGTCGAATTCCATCGTAAAGGATGCGCGGCCTTCGGTCATACTTCGCAGCGCTGTGGTGTAGCCGAACATTTCTGACAGCGGCACTTTGGCTTTGACCGCCCTAGCTAGCCCGCGCTCCTCCATGCCCTCTATCTGGCCGCGCTTGGAGTTGAGGCTGCCGGTGATGTCACCCATGAACTTCTCCGGCGTCACTACCTCGACTTTCATAATCGGTTCAAGCAAAACCGCTTTGGCTTGGCGCGCCGCTTCTTGGAAGCCCATCGATGCCGCGATTTTGAACGCGATTTCCGATGAGTCGACATCGTGGTAAGAGCCGTCGTAGAGCTCGACGGAAATGTCCACCATTTTAAAGCCGGCCACAAAGCCGCGCTCCATCGCTTCGCGCACGCCCTTTTCCACCGGGCCGATAAATTCGTTGGGGACGACGCCGCCCTTAATAGAGTTGATGAACTCAAAGTGGTCCTCACGCGTGACGTTCTTGCTGATTTTTTTGTCAGGATTGACGGGCTCCAGCGGCTTGAGGCGTAGGCGTACGTGGCCGTACTGGCCCTTGCCTCCTGTTTGCTTGATGTATTTGCCCTCGGCCTCGGCCGCCTGGGTGATGGTCTCGCGGTAGGCAACCTGCGGCTTGCCGACGTTGGCCTCGACGCCGAACTCACGCTTCATGCGGTCAACCAAAATTTCCAAGTGCAGCTCGCCCATGCCGGCGATAAGCGTCTCCATGGTCTCCGGATCGGTCGATACTTTAAAGGTCGGGTCTTCATCGGCGAGTTTCTTCATCGCCATACCCATCTTTTCCTGATCGGCTTTTGTCTTCGGCTCGATGCGCAGCGAGATAACCGGCTCGGGGAATTTAATCTGCTCGAGCTGTATCGGGTTTGCCTCATCGCAGAGCGTGTGGCTGGTGCGCGTGTCTTTAAGCCCCACCGCGGCGGCAATTTCGCCGGCAAAAACTTTTTTAACTTCCTCGCGCTGGTTGGCCTGCAGGCGCACGATGCGGCCGAGGCGCTCCTTAGAGCCGGTGGTCGAGTTGTACAAATAGGAGCCGGCCTCAACCGTACCCGAGTAGACGCGGAAGAAGGTCAGCTGACCGACAAACGGGTCCGCCTGGAGTTTGAACGCGAGCGCGGTAAAGGGCTCGGAGTCGTCCGCATGGCGCGTTACCTCCTCACCGGTGTTCGGGTTGATTCCTTTGATAGGAGGCATGTCGAGCGGAGACGGCAGGAGGTCGACAACCGCGTCGAGCACCAGCTGTACGCCCTTGTTTTTAAGAGCTGAGCCCGTGTAGACAGGAAATATTTTGTTGGCGATAACCGCCTTGCGCAGAGTAGCCTTGAGCTCCTCCATGGTCGGCTGTTTGCCGTCGAGGTACGAGGTCATCAGCGCGTCATCGTGCTCGACGATCTTTTCCACCAGCTCGGCGTGATACTTGTCGGCATCGGCCTTCAGATTTTCCGGGATTTCGTACTCGGTCACCACCGAGCCCATCTCCCCTTCAAATTTGTAGGCCTTCATCGTCAAAAGGTCGACGACGCCGTCAAACTGCGCCTCGGCGCCTATCGGCAACTGCATGCGCACCGCGTGCTTGGTCAAGCGGTCGAGGATTGATGCGTAAGACTTTTCAAAGTTGGCGCCCATGCGGTCCATCTTGTTGATAAAGCAGATGCGCGGCACGTTGGCCTCGTCGGCATAGCGCCAGTTGGTCTCCGATTGCGGCTCTACGCCGGCGACGCCGTCAAACACAACCACTGCGCCATCGAGCACGCGCATGGAGCGCTTAACCTCGACGGTAAAGTCGATGTGTCCGGGCGTGTCGATGATGTTAAAGCGATATTTCTTGGCGAGGTCTTTTTTGTCCGGCTCGTTTGTTTTAGTCCAAAAACAGGTAATAGCGGCGGCGGTGATAGTGATGCCGCGCTCGCGCTCCTGCTCCATCCAGTCGGTGGTGGTCTCGCCCTCGTGTACCTCGCCGATTTTATGCTGAGATCCTGTGTAATACAAAACGCGCTCAGACGTGGTGGTCTTGCCGGCGTCGATGTGCGCAATGATGCCGAAGTTGCGCAGCTTCTCTAGAGGGTAGTCCCTGTTCATATAGTGGATTAAAAAAATGCGCCAAAGGCGTTATCAGTAGAATAGCCTATATATTTGAATATTTCAAGATTTAAAAATTTAAGACTTCTTGCCGTAAATCTCCGGATGGATTTTGGCGAGCTTGGCGCGCGCTTCGGTCATAAACACTTCAACATCCTGCTCGCGCCTGGTCAGTTCTTTGCGGCGCTGCAGGCCGCCATGCGGCGAAGACTTAACCGCTTTTATAAACGAGTTCAGTAATTTCGAGCACTCCTCGGCCTTTTTCTTTAAATTTTCAAATTTTTCAATATTTAAATATCCGATATCGTACGCTGCGTACAACTGCGCCCGCACCTCCCCCGCCGACCCTTTGGCGATGTAAAGATAATTTACAAACATATCGCGCGTGCCGCTCTCAAACCCCTCTGAAATGTTGCTCATGACCGATACTGCCGCGCGCTGTATCTGATCGGTAAATCCGCGGTCGTTGTTGCCTTTAAAAACTCTATACACTTCCGCGGTCAGCTCCCGCGCCCGCTTCCAGCATAGCAAGTCTTCGAATCTTTCGACTGTTGCCATAATTTAAACTTTCAAATATTTCAATTTTTAAACTTCCTTGAGCAGAGAGTTTCGCTCCTGCTCCCACTCCTTTAGCCGGGCTAAATCCTTTCCACTCCATCGGCACTCTCCCGACATCTTGTATGGTTTACATAGCGCACAAGAATGTTTTTTCAACTTGTGCCGCTTCCTCATACTTTCATTTTATCACGCAAAACCGCCCCTTTCGTGGCGGGTATTTAAATCTTCAAATTTTCAAATGTTTAAACTTTTAAACCTCACAATACTTGTATAATGATGCAATGAAGCAGAAAATCAAGAAGCGATTGGAGAGAAAATGTGTCGTCTGTGGCGGCACTATCCGGGCCATTGTATATACGAATAGAAAAATCCGTGGTGGACACTACTTCGGAAAAATTCCTCTACACCGCAAATCCGAACTTAGAAAAATGCGCCAGAGCGGTACACACAAATCGAAAATCACCAAAAATTGGATAGTGGACGTTTACAATTACGACCCAAAACCCTACGCTCACGCTGAACATTGGGAATGTCCTTCCTGCTGTTGGCATCCAAAAACAAGAGTCAACCTTCTAAATACCGATGCCCTGCGATTTACGAAAAAGGAGATAAGATCCAAATAATAAGCAATTCCACACTACGCGGCGGACGAAGGCTTTGTTGCAATGTTGTTGAGGGTAAGCTAAAGTGCCGGCAGATAGAAACTCGGTGGAGGAAGACAAAATGACCGAAAGTAAGTATGCGACGCAGTTGCGAGAAAGAGGCTTTGTCCCCGACCCCAACTTGACTAAAGGAAAAGGGAGCAGAAAAGGCCCATTTTTTCTGGCAAGCCCGCCAGGTTCGGAGCCAATCACCCTCGCAACCGACGAGACGGGCATGGTGTGGGTGTGTCAAAACCGTTCAATGGACCTGAGTTCCCTGGGTTTCGTTGATATCTGGCATCCAGTGCTTACACCACTGCGTATGGGGTTCATGCCGGCACCCGATTTCCCCGAGAAAGAAAAGCTTGAGTTGCCGGCGTACTTCAACTGGGACTTCGATGGCGCACACATCACCATGGCCGTCGATGAGAACGGGAAGTGTTGGCAAGCGTACGGCGAAATAGATCTCAGCCGGTATGGCTTTTTCGAACACGACCACATAACGTGGAAGAAGGTCACCACGCACTAGCTTCCGATAAACGAACGCCCCGCCGAGAATACGGCGGGGATTTTTTAAATCTTCAAATTTTTAAATCTTTTATTACCAAGCAAAGTGGGCGAAGGCTTTGTTGGCCTCGGCCATGCGGAGTGTGTCTTCTTTCTTTTTTATTGCACTGCCTTCGTTGTTGGATGCGAGCATAAGTTCTGCCGCGAGCTTCTGCGCCATCGGCTTGCCCTTGCCGCCGCGGGCGGCATTGAGTATCCAGCGGAACGCGAGCGCCTGCTTGCGCTCGGCGCGCACCTCGCGCGGCACCTGGTAGTTGGCGCCGCCGACGCGGCGGGAGCGGATTTCCATCGCCGGGCCGACATTGCGGATAGCAGTCTCAAAAAGCTCAACCGGATTTTCCGTCTTAGTTTTTTCTTTGATTATTTCAAACGCATCGTACACAACCTTGCGCGCGGTCGACTTTTTGCCGTCCCACATCACCGAGTTGATGAACTTTTCCACGCGGTGAGAGCCGTACTTAAGGTCGACACCCGGGACATTTCTATTTTTAACTGGTCTACGCATGGGGCAATATTTGAATGTTTAAATATTTAAATTTACTTTGCATCTTTAGGACGTTTAGCTCCATATCTGGAGCGACTGACGCGGCGCTTGTCGAGGCCGGCGGCGTCGAGTTTGCCGCGCACGATAGTATAGCGGACGTTGATGTCTTTTACGCGGCCGGCGCGCAAAATAACCACCGAGTGCTCCTGCAGGTTGTGGCCCTCGCCCGGGATGTAGGCGGTAACCTCCATGCCGTTGGTCAGGCGCACGCGGGCAATCTTGCGGATAGCGGAGTTCGGCTTGCGAGGCGTGGTGGTCGTCACTTTAGTGCACACACCGCGCTTAAAGGGCGACGGGTAGAAGACCGGGCGGTTTTTGAGCGTGTTGAATCCGCGCGCCAATGCAGGCGACTTGGTTTTGGATTTAAGTTGTGTGCGTCCTTTGCGGACGAGTTGTGATATACGTGCCATTTCTTAAAACAAAACGCCCCAAAGGCGTTAGGCATAACTTACTCTATATAGAAGCCCCTGTCAAAAGGGTAAACAGTTTAAACAGAAATACCGAGAAGTACGGGGAGAGAAAGTAGAAAATCATCAACATAAGGAGCGTGCCGGAGAAGATGCCCAGACGCTCAAAATTGAGCCGGAAGGTGTCGTATCCTCTCTCGAGCGATGGAGAAATCATACCGAGCAAGGTGGAAAGCACTTTCGAGCCGTCCAACGGCGGTATCGGCAACAGGTTAAAGAGCGCCAACAGTATATTGACGTAGACGATGATGGCAAACGCCGAAATAAGGTCAGGCCCCAGCTGAGCGCCGGAAAACCGTATAAGAAACCCGAAGATGAGCGCGAGCAGGATGTTGGTGCCCGGGCCGGCAAAAGCGACTAATCCTTCGCCATACCTACCGCGCAAGTTGTACGGATTGTACGGCACCGGTTTGGCGTAGCCTATCAGTATCGGCGCGTGCGTAATCAAAAGGAGCGCCGGCAAAATAATCGAGCCGAGCGGGTCGATATGGCGCAGCGGGTTGAGCGTGAGCCTGCCTGCCAAGCGCGCGGTCGGGTCGCCGAGCCAGTTGGCCATGTGGCCGTGCGCCACCTCGTGGAGGATGACGGAGAAGATAAGAACGACGAGTCCGAAGATGATGTCTATTTGCATGATGTACGAACTATGGTAGCATATCGCGGTCAACCTTATGGCAAAATCTTGCGCAATAACTAAAAAGACCTCGATCGTCGGCGGCGGCTACAGTAACCGCATCCGCGCGACCAAATTCAACCCCACGGGCAAGGTCCGCAAGCAGGTAAACCTGCAGAAAAAGCGCATTTTTGTGCCGGAGCTTAACCGCACGGTCACTGTCACTGTCTCCACGCAGGGCCTGCGCACGATAGCCAAAAACGGCGCCTACAAAACCCTCAAAAAAGCCGGCCTCATTTAATTCGCCCAGCTCGCGTATTTTTGTCTGATACGCGACACGTCATTTTTATCGAGCGCGTTGTATACAGCGGTCCAATCGGCCGCGATTTGTTTTTGTGCCGCGGCGAGGTCAATCTTCCCGGCGCATACCTGCTCCTGCAGATACACCTCAACAACATCTTTTTCTCTAAATCCGGGCTTCGGTTCTGCGGCCTCAGGGAAAAGGTTCGCCGCGGAGTTGTCACCGCCTATTGCCAGCGGTATGAGGTGGTCGAGTTCGTAGGCGCCGCTTGCCGGAGGATACGCAATGCCGTACGCCGCAAACAATTGTTTGCGGAGCTTGGTGCTTACGCTGCGCACGGTCTTGCTGTATCCGGTGACGCAAATCTTGGTGGTGGTCGCATCGGCAAATACCGAACCGGGCGTACATGCGCGATCCGGCAATGCGCCGACAACCGCGCAACCGGAAGTTTTACTTCTTGGTTGGAGGGGATTTTGCTGCGTCGCAAGCAGCGCCGAGACGCGGCGTAGGCTCGAGCTCTGCTCTATTGCCTGCACGGCGGCCGACGGCAACCCTTTGCCGTCGGTGCCGTAGAAATACGGCCCGAGCACGACGCTCCACACGCCGGCACAAAAAAGAAAAAGCACACCGACTATAAATAGTGGTGCGCTTCGCGGGACTTTCATCCCAATAGTCTACCGCATCTCCGCGGTGTGGAAGAGGCGCTCTTCCATAGGTTCGCCGTCGGCGCGGACAAGCTTGTCGCCCTTGAGCGCACGGTTGACGTCGATTTCAAACGGCTTCAGGCCGAACGCGACTGTGCGGCCGACATCCTTTATCACTTGGTCTGCCGTATACACGGTCCACCCTGTGACAAGCGCGGCTATACCGAGCACCACCAACCCGCGGCGCAGCATTCCAACATTCCAACGCATAGTTTTCCCCCATGCAGTTTGTGTTAAACGAAAACTGTACTCCTGCTTTCTATTATAGCACGTTATAATATAAAAAGTCAATAGGTGTGGATAAGGCCAAAAAACGGCTTATTTGCTATACTTTAAGCTTATGCAATACCAGGAACAAAAGTTTAATTTGCCGGAGCTCAATGGTCTTTCCAAAGCCTCCATCGACGCGCATCTCGGCCTTTATGCCGGTTATGTCAAAAATTTTAACGCAATCTCTGGGCTTTTGTCAGAGTATGCAAAAGACTCGGAAAAGAACGCGCACGCGCTTGCAGAGCTTATCCGCCGGCGCTCGTTCGAGTTCGGCGGTATGCGCCTGCACGAGTTATATTTTGCGCAGTTCGAGGGCGGTTCGACACCACCTACCGCCGGTGGAGCGCTCGCCGGGCAACTCGACGCCGAGTATCACAAATTTGAGTACTTTCTCGCGATGTTCCGGGCTATCGCCATGATGCGCGGACCGGGGTGGGCGATTTTGTATTGGGACCCGGCCGCCGGACAGTTTCTGACCGGCTTTTCCGGCGAGCAGCATCAGGGGCATTTTGTAACACTGCCCGTCATTCTCGCGCTCGATGTGTGGGAGCACGCCTACCTTGCCGACTACGGAGTGACCGGCAAAGACAAATACATCGACGCCTTCTTCAAAAACATCAACTGGAGCGTGTGCGAGCAGCGGTTTTCCGCAGCACAGCGTTCCGTTTAATAATCTCCGAGAGATACTTCGCGTCGTAGCCCGCGTCTTTCGTGGCGCGGTAGAGCGCATTGATGTCTTTAGGGATGCACTTGCCGTCGAACCCGCGCCGGTGCGGATACACCAGCGTGTGCGACCTGCCGACGCGCCCGTCGGTAAGCCACAGCTCGCGCAGTTCGTCGTACGGCACGCCGAATGTTTTGGCTATGTTATAAAACTCGTTGCAAAATGTGACCTTGGCCGCTATCCAGCAGTTTTCCATATATTTGACCAGCTCGGCCTGCGCGGCAGTGGTGGTACGATACTCGGCAAACGGTCCGCGCACGCGCGCAAAAAACGGAATAACCTTTTGGACCGCATTCGACTCTCCGCCGAAGACAAACGTTTTATGTAACAGCATGTCGGTCGGATGCGGCACGTCCTCCCAGTGCGGCACCGGATAGCCGCCCTCGCCGATAAACTCGGGCGAAAAGACAAGACTATCCTGCCTTTTGTGCTTGCGCGCGAGCCGCGCGGTGGTGCCGGGCGGAACCGTGCTCTTAATGACAACCAAAGGTGTCTTGAGCCACGACAAAGTCTCCTCGACGAGCTTGGTGTCGGCCCGGCCGTCGCGGCGCATCGCGGTCGGCACGCACACGAGTGCCATCGCCACTTTATTTACCGCTGTTTTGTCGCTATGTCCCTGCAAAGGATCGTACAGCACCACCTCAAACTTATTTTTAAAAAATTCTGCGACTGCGCGGCCGACGTATCCGTGGCCGATGACTGCTATTGTTTCCATATCTACTTGGAACGGCACTACTACAACCGAAGTTTCTCCTCAGGAGCAGTCTGCGAGACCCAATAGGTGCGCATTGCGAAATAGGTCAGCGGAATATATACCAGTACCGCCATCCACGCGGGGAAAGCGGGCACCACTATGGCGGCGAGCGGTAGCGACGCGGCCGTTTCGGTGAGCCAAATCATCGCGCGCAACAGCGTGTCGGCGGCAAGCGCCGGTATAAGCGCGAGGAACGGATGTACGAGTGCCAGCAGACCGGCGACAAATCCTAAAAGCATCGCGAGCGGCACAAACGGCAAGAAAATAATGTTGGCAGGCAGTGATACAAACGAAAGCACGCCGGTGTAATACAGCAGAGCCGGCAAAACAAAGAGTTGCGCGGCCATGGTGGTCGCGGCAGTAGAGCGCAGTATCCCCTCTTTGAGCCACGGCAGACGCGCTTCGACCCGGTTGCCGAGCGTAACGATGCCGAGCGTCGCCAAAATACTCAGTACAAATCCGGCGTCAAACACAACCAGCGGGTTCCACAACAGCATTGCCAGTACCGCCACGCAAAGGCTCCGCAGTGCGAGCGCCGGCCGCTCCAGATACCGCCCGAGTATCGCGATAAGCCCCATGAGCATGGCGCGTATGGTCGCCATGCCGCCGCCCGCCATCAGCGCAAAAAGGGTTATGACCACCGCGGTGACGCACAGCGCACTGCGGCGGCGCACAAAGAGCGCAAAGAAGCGCAGTGTCCACTCCGACACCACGCCGATGTTGTAGCCTGAGAGCACCACCACATGTATGAGGCCGGCGATGACGAACGCCTGCGTCAATGTTTGCGACAGACCCGACTTTTCCCCGAGCAAAAATCCTTCCATCAGCGACACCATAGGCACGCGCATCACACGCTGCAGCGCGCGCTCGAATGAATGTTTGAGTATAAATAGTGTACGCAAAACACTGGTGCCGCCTTCTTGTGTATCTCTCAATACCGCATACTGCATTACCGCCGAAATGCCGCGTGCGCGCAAATATCCCGGGTAGTCGAAGGTACGGCCTGTGTCTGTTTCGAACGATTTCGGTTCCTCGAGCTTGCCGCGCACCGACACGGTATCGCCATATTGCAGTTTGGTATCAGGCGGAAGAACCGCCAAAACCTTACCGTAAGCTATAGCTTCATTGATGGTTTTGACGGCAACCGTGACACGCACGCCGGTGGCGCGGACATCCACGTCATCGGCGACAATGCCCTCCACCACCGCCGTGCGGCCGGTAAATTGCAAAAGCTCCGGCTCTCCTGCGGTAAACACAAACCAACCGCGCACGCCGAGCGCAACGCCGAGTACTAAAAACAAAAATAAAGCGCTGCCGCGCGACATGGTAGATTATTTTTTCGAAAAGTCCGCGATGATTTCCTTTTCCTCGTTCGGCGAGAGCGCCTTTTTAAACCTGGCCGACCGGCCGCGCACCCGCTCCTGGCACTCACTCCAGGTTTTGTGCGTCATAATGGCACCGTCAATCATACTGATGTAGGAGTACGCCTTTGCTTTGGAGCGCGTGTTGGTGGAGGACTTCGCTTTTTCTTTAAGCGCGTCCACTTCGAGGCTGGAAACGTCAATTCCATAAGACTCCATGCCGCCGTGGTACAAAACAACCTTTTTATCGTCCGCAAAGTCCGACGCAATGGAGTCCACCCGCTCGTTGCCGGCGATGCCGACGTGACCGCCGACGTATTGCCATATTATTTCGCTCCCGCTTGCACCGGCGGTGGCGTCGAGCGCCTGCCACAGGTCCTGATTGATGACGCTTTTCTTTTCCTTCGTCTTCCAGCCGTTCTTTTTCCAGCCGTGCACCCACTTGGTGATGCCGTTGATGACATACGAGGAGTCGGTGTAGACGATACGCTCTCCGGCGGGCTGTGTGTTGCAGGCGCGCAAGCCCTCTATCGCGGCGCGCAACTCCATGCGGTTGTTGGTGGTGTGCTTCTCTCTGCCGCCGAGCTCGACGACGCGCTCCTTCGACACCACTATCGCCGCCCATCCGCCCGGACCGGGGTTGCCCTTGCTCGCCCCGTCCGTAAAAATCAAAATCTTTCCCATAGCATTAGAGTATATCAACAACACGCACACGGGGTTGGCCTCGCCAGTCGGATTCGACGTGGCCTATTATGTCTGCTTTGTCGCCTTGAACTATTTTTTTATTGAAAGAATCAGCGCCGGAGAAGAACGCTATCCCTTCCGTGCGCGCCGTACCGCGTGAGAGCGTGAGCCCGAGATGATTTTTTGTTTTACCGAAACTCCGCACCGCGCCGACCGACACATTGGGAAATATAAAAAGCGGTTTTGTGTTGCCGACGCCGAACGGCGCAAGCTTTTGCAGGTCGCGATGCGCGGCGCCAAGCTCGGCAAGGTCGAGCTCGCGGTCGAGCAGTATCTCCACCGCGCCGGTGCCGGTGGCGTTGATCGCCGCATACGCGGCCTCGAGCCGCGCGGGGAGCTCGTGCACGTGCTCTTGCGCAAGTTCGAAGCCGCCCGAGGCCGCGTGCCCGCCAAAATGTTCGAACGCGCTCGCTGCGGCGGCCATCACCTCAACAATATTTACGCCGGGCGCGGCGCGGCAGGAGCCGCGGATGATGTCGCCGCCCTCGCGCCCCCACAAAAAAACCGTTTTGCTGTGCGCCTCGACCAGTTTGCCCGCAACCAGCCCCAAAATCCCGGGCCGCCACTTCGGATTACCCATCACGATGAGCGGACTTTTTTTCAAATCCATTCCGGCGATGTGTTTGTTGACCTCGCGCACGGTTGCGGCCACCAATCCTTTGCGTTCGTCGTTGATACGGTTGAGTGATGACGCAAAAACCGCGCCCTCTTCTGCTGTTGCGGCCCCGAGCATCTGCGCCGCAAGAGCGGGGCTGTCCATGCGCGATGCCGCGTTGATGCGCGGAGAGACCATAAAGGTAATATCGTCTTCGGTAAGCGAGACGGGCGCAATGCGCAGGAGTTTTAGCAGTGCCGCGAGGCCCGGCCGCCGGCCGCGGCGCATAACCAGCAGGCCATTGCGGGCCAACATGCGGTTCTCCCCCACCAGAGGCACCATATCGGAGAGCGTGGCGATGCCGACGAGGTCCAAAAGCCACTTTTCCTGCCCCTCCGCAAAGCCGTCGGGACGATGTTTAGCCAAAATGGCCTGCACCAGCTTCCACGCGACGCCCGCGCCGCACAAACCGTCGAACGGGTACTTGCTCAATTTTAATTTCGGATTGATAAGCGCAAAAACATCCGGCAACACATCCGGCTCGAGGTGGTGGTCGGTCACAATAATGTCGATGTCGAGCGTTTGCGCATGCGCGATGTTGGCGATTTCCGTTGTCCCGAGGTCGACGGTGATAACAAGCGACACGTCCGCCCCCTTCAGTTCTTCTATTCCCTCTATATTAAGTCCGTAGCCTTCTTTGTGCCGGTGCGGGATGTAGTGCGTGACACGCAGTCCTATACGGCGCAAAAATTCGCTGAGCATCACGCCGCCGGGAATGCCGTCGGCGTCGTAGTCGCTCCACACAGACACGTGCTCATTATTTTTTTTGGCGGCAAGAATCCTATCGACCGCTTTTTCCATATCGGGGAGCAGGAACGGGTCGTGACTGTCGGCGGCGTAGTCGGGGTTTAAAAAATTTTCGTGGTTCTCCGGTTTGACTCCGCGTACGAGCAAGAGGTGCTCAAGCAGATTTTCGTGCAAGCGATCGCGCACCCTGTAAGTTTTCATTCAAGTCAGTATAATAGATACATGCCAGACTGCATCTTTTGCAAAATAGTGAGTGGCGAGATTCCTACCCACGCAACATACGAGAACGAGTTCGTTATTGCATTCCCCGATATCCACCCAAAAACACCCGGGCACACATTGGTTATACCCAAAGAACATCACTCTTGGTTTTATGAAGTCCCGCAGGAGCTGGCAAACGAGTGGTTCAGTGCGGCTCAATTTTTGGCACTCAAATTAAAAGAAGACCACGGAGCTGACTATGTGCAACTCTCAATAGTGGGCAAAGACGTCCCGCACGCGCACATACATTTGATACCTAAAAAATTTTAAAGCGTCTAAAACGGGATTTTGCACTCCTCAAAACAATGTGCGCCGCGGTTGAGCGTGTAGATACACTCGCGCCCGCGCTCTTCGCACGACACCGCGTTGACCGAAAGCAGTGCCCGCAGGTGATGCGACACCGTCGGCTGGCGGAGCGTCATCGCTTTTGTCATTGCGCCGACCGTGAGCCCGTCTTTTGCCTTGCCGAGCATGCAAACCAGTTTGTAGCGGCTTTTGGTGCCCACCACCTTAAAGCAATCCGGGCATAATTCCTCCTCCGAGGAGACCCCTTTAGGCACCCACGCGGGGCGCGGGTAGGTCTGCTCCTTTGGCGGCACTTGCTTGGCCGCCTCTTTCGTTCTCCCGCTCTTTTTCCACAGGTTTTTTTGACTCATAGACAACCGCCTATGGGTATAATGCATAGACGCTTATAAATATAAAAATCTTTTCGTATGTCGAAGCCGAAGTTACCATCCATCACCACCATTATAAAGCGAAACGGCTCCGTTGTCCCGTTTAAGACCGACAAAATAACTTCGGCGATAGAAAAAGCGATGCGCGCAAGCGGCGAGTACAAAGACGGCGCGCCGGACATGGTCGCGCAGGCGGTAGTACAGGCGCTTGTCCGCGAGAAAGCGATAAATAAAAAGTTTAAACCAACCGTCGAGGGCGTGCAGGACATCGTCGAACAGCAGCTCATCTTCAAAAAGTTCCCCGCAACCGCCAAGGGATACATCATCTACCGCGAAAAGCACGCCGAGATGCGCGCGTTCGCGACCGCGTCCTCGCTCGGGCTCGTCGACAACTACCTCGGCGAGATAGACTGGCAGGTTAAAGAGAACAGCAACATGGGCTACTCGCTGCAGGGGATGAACAACTATGTTTTTTCCGAAGTGAGCAAAACCTACTGGCTCAATAAAATTTATCCGGCCCGCATCCGCGACGCGTACGAGGGCGGCGACCTGCATATCCACGACCTCGGCACGCTTTCGGTCTATTGCGTCGGATGGGACCTGCAGGATTTGTTGATGGTGGGGTTCCGCGGCGTCAGCGACAAAATAGAATCGGCTCCCGCAAAACATTTCCGGACCGCGCTCGGACAGATGGTCAACTTTATGTACACCATGCAGGGCGAGGCGGCGGGCGCAATCGCGTTTTCCAACTTTGACACGCTGTTGGCACCCTTTATCCGCTACGACAAACTGACCGACAAGGAAGTTAAGCAATCATTGCAGGAATTTATTTTTAACATGAACGTGCCGACGCGCGTCGGCTTCCAAACGCCGTTCTCCAACATCACGCTCGACTTGACCCCGTCGCCGAACTTTAAAGACCAAAAGGTAACCATCGGCGGCAAAGAGCAAAAAGAAACCTACGGCGAATTCCAAAAAGAAATGGACATACTCAACCGCGCGTTCTTTGCGGTTATGGGCGAGGGCGATGCCGCCGGACGCGTCTTTACCTTCCCTATCCCGACCGTCAATGTGACCAAAGACTTTGATTGGGACAACCCGAACCTCAAGGGCCTCTGGGAGATCACCGCCAAGTACGGCATCCCCTACTTCAGCAACTTTATCAACTCCGACATGAAGCCGGAGGACACCCGCTCTATGTGCTGCCGTCTGCGTTTGGACATTGCCCAGCTTGACCGCCGAGGCGGCGGGCTCTTCGGCGCCAACGCGCTTACCGGCTCGGTCGGCGTCGTTACCATCAATCTTCCTCGGCTCGGCTACCGCGCCAAAACAAAAAAAGAGTTCCTCAAACTGCTCGCCGAGCAGATGGACATCGCCAAGGAGAGTCTGGAAATCAAGCGCAAGATGCTGGAGCAGTTTACCGACGCGAATCTCTACCCGTACACCAAGTTTTATCTGCGCAAAATAAAAGAAGGGTTCGGCAAGTATTGGGAGAACCACTTCTCCACCATCGGGCTCATCGGCATGAACGAGGCGTCGCTTAACTTAAACGGCGAGGGCATCGGCGCGCCGGATGGCCAGGCGTTTGCGGCGGAAGTGCTCGACTTTATGCGCGACCGGCTGGTGCAATACCAAAAAGAAACCGGCAACTTGTACAACCTGGAGGCAACACCGGGAGAGGGCGTTACGTACCGCTTCCCGCAGAAAGACAAAAAAATGTTTCCGAAAATTGTCGTTGCCAACGAGGCCGAGTACAAAAAAGGAGCGCAGCCGTTTTACACCAACTCATCGCACTTGCCGGTGCAGTACACCGACGACATCGTCGAGGCGCTCAACATCCAGGACAACCTGCAGACAAAATACACCGGAGGCACCGTGGTGCACCTGTTCCTCGGTGAGCGCATAGCCGACCCGGCCGCCGTACCATCGCTGGTAAAAAAAATCTGCGAGAACTACCGCCTGCCGTACTTTACGCTCACGCCGACCTTTAGCGTGTGCGGCTCCCACGGATATCTCGCCGGCGAACACGCGTCGTGCCCGACCTGCAGCAGGGAGTGCGAGGTGTACTCGCGCATCGTCGGATACCTGCGCCCGGTCAGCCAATGGAATGCCGCCAAACAATCCGAGTTTAAGCTCCGCGAGATGTACGCTCCCGAGGTAGCCGGGGTATGTGCAGCCGAACTCCAGCCACACACAGAATCACAATGACGTTCGGCGGGCTCGAGAAGTTTACGCTCATTGATTATCCGGGCAAAATAGCGTGCGTGGTGTATACCATCGGATGCAACTTCCGCTGCCCCTACTGCCACAACCCGGAGCTGGTGGACGAAACTACTCAAACGCACATTACAGAAAAAGAGCTCTTTGACTTTCTTGCCGAACGCACAAAAATGCTCGACGGCGTGGTCATCACCGGTGGAGAGCCGACCATGCACGAAGATTTGCTTGCGGTCATGCAGAAGATAAAAGACCTTGGCTACCTGGTAAAGCTCGATACCAACGGGACCAACCCGGTCATGCTCCACCAGGCGGTTGAGGGAGGGCTGGTCGACTACGTCGCTATGGACATCAA
This sequence comes from uncultured Candidatus Saccharibacteria bacterium, assembly GCA_964363205.1. GTDB lineage: Bacteria > Patescibacteriota > Minisyncoccia > Phycocordibacterales > SBAW01 > GWA1-54-10. The sequence goes on from CAYIHD010000005.1 coordinate 17,761, forward strand.
GTCGCCTCTGCGCAACTACAGCGCCACGGTGGCGCGCCCGGTCGACGTCGACGCGATACGCAGCAGTATCGACTTTCTGCTGCTCTCCCCGGTTGAGTACGAATTCCGCACCACCGTCATCAAAGGGATGCAGACACCCGAGGATATCGAAGAAATAGGCAAAGAAATACAGGGGGCGCAAAAATATTTTCTGCAAAAATTTATCCCGACCAAGATACTCAACCCGCAGTTTATAAAAAAGACGACCTATAGCGACAAAGAGTTCGAAGGCTTCCGGAAAAAATTACAACCCTATGTCAATTATTGCGCAATCAGATAATAAAACGGTTTACCTCGACTACGCGGCGGCGACGCCGATAGACCCCGAGGTACTCCAGACAATGCTGCCCTATTGGGACAAGCGATACGGCAACGCCTCGTCGATGCACGAGAGCGGCCGCCGCGCCAAAGGCGCGATAGACGGCGCGCGGGTGGCGGTGGCGGAAGTACTGCATTGCGAGCCGCAGGAAATTATTTTTACCGGCTCGGGCACCGAGTCGGACAACGCCGCGCTGCTTGGAGCAGCGCGTGCTGCACGAGCACACGGCAACCATGTCATTATTTCCGCAATCGAGCATAAAGCGGTTATGGAATCCGCCGAGCAACTCAAAAAAGAGGGGTTCGAGGTGAGCGTACTGCCGGTGGATGCGCGCGGAACCATCGATGTCGACGCGTGTATCAAGCTGGTCACCGAAAAAACAGTGCTCGTGTCGGCGATGTACGCGAATAACGAGATAGGAACCATCGAACCTGTACAAAAACTATCCGACGCCCTGCGCAAGCACCGTGCCGGAAGCCCGTTCCCTCTTTTGCATACCGATGCATGCCAAGCAGCGGGGTTTTTGACGCTCAATGTTGCGCAACTCGGTGTCGACCTGATGACGCTCAACGGCTCAAAAATATACGGACCCCGCGGCATCGGCGCGCTCTACAAGAAAAAAGGCGTAGCCCTGGTTCCGCTCATCGTCGGCGGCGAGCAAGAACAGCACCTGCGCGCCGGCACGGAGAGCGTACCGCTTATTATCGGCTTTGCCGCGGCGCTTACCAAAGCGGAGCGTCTGCGCGCGCAAGAGTCCGCGCGCCTGAGTGCCCTGCGCGACTTTTTTATCAACCGCCTGCTGACAAAAATACCGCAAGCGATGCTCAATGGCCACCCAACGGAGCGCCTTCCAAACAACATACATGTCTCGATACCATATATAGAGGGCGAGTCGATACTGCTGATGCTCGATAAGCACCGCATCGAAGCGTCGACCGGCTCGGCGTGCTCGGCGTACGATCTGCAGCCATCGCACGTGCTGTTGGCGCTGGGACAAAACGCGGAACTTGCGCACGGCAGTATCCGCTTTACGCTCGGCAGAAACACTACACAAGAGGAGCTCGAGTATGTGCTGTCCATATTCCCCGGCATTGTCGAGCGCCTGACGCGCCTCTCGGCTCTTACGGCAACTATATGAAAACCAACGATCAATTATGCAACGACGTCACCGGCTGGCTGTATAGCGATACGGTCAAAGACCACTTCTTCCATCCGCGCAATATCCTGCTTGATGAAAAAAACTACGAGGCGGACGGTGTCGGCGTTGTCGGGAGCCCGGCGTGCGGCGACATGATGGCGGTGTGGATAAAGGTCGCGGACAACGGCCGCATCAACGAGTGTATGTGGCGCACATTCGGCTGCGCGTCGGCTATCGCATCAACCTCAATGATGTCGCTGATGGCGACAGAGGAGGGCGGCATGACGCTCGCTCGCGCAAAGCGGATGACGCCGGAGGCGATTATCGAGCGGCTCGGCGGGCTCCCCGACCGCAAATACCACTGCTCGGTGCTCGGCCACCTCGCTTTGCGCGAAGCAATACAAGATTACGAAGAAAATTATGGCGCAAGAAAGTAACACGCGCTATGTTGTGCGCGACATTGTTGCCGAAACGCCCGGCGTCTCTACCCTGCGGCTTTCTTTGGTCAACGGTTCTATCCCAAAATATGTGCCGGGGCAATTTATAACCGTGTACGCGCCGGAGCTCGGCACACCGGAGGGCAAGGCGTACAGCATTTCGAGCGCTCCGCACGAAAAAACGCTCGACATTACGGTCAAAGACATGGGCAAGTTTTCGCACTATCTGTGCTCGCGCAAACAAGGCGACGAACTGGAAGGCTCTTTGCCGTACGGATACTTTTTTAGCGAGTCCCGCACCAGCACCCTGGCGCTGGTGTGCGGCGGCATCGGCATAGCGCCGATGCGCAGTATGCTGATTGCGGCCGCGCGCGAGACTCCGCGCAGGAATGTGGCGCTTTTTTACAGTAACCGCACCGCGCAGGATATTGTTTTTAAAAAAACACTCGATGAGCTGGGGGAAGATACTAAAAATATAAAAATATTTCACTTTTTGACGCGGGAACACGCCGACCCGCCTGCTATAAACGGCCGGATAAACGCAAAAACAATTTTGGAGTCTCTCGGCGATGCACAACCGGCGGAATTTTTGCTCTGCGGCTCAATCTCATTCGTGCGCGACCTCTGGCGCGACCTCCGAGCCGCCGGCGTTCCAGAAGAAAAAATCTACACCGAAGCCTTCTTCTCCCACTAGTTGGAACTCTGTTTCAACGCCTCTATGGCCGGCAGGGTGCCGTCGGCTAAAAATTGGAGCATCGCTCCCCCGCCGGTGGATACGAACACTTTTTCAGGATTGAAGGAAAATTTGCTTACCGCCGCAGCCGTGTCGCCGCCGCCGACCACCGCCGATATACCGCTGCGTACCAACTCCGCCGCCAAAACATCGGTGCCGTCGCGGTAGCCCTGCTCATAAATGCCCATCGGGCCGTTCCACAGCACAAAAGGCGCTTTGGAAATCTTTTCCGCCCACCGCTTGGAGGTCGCCGGACCTATGTCGATGACGCTTTCGGTGGCGCGTATATCAACCACCGAGCCGGAACGCTCGGCATTGCTCCCCGACTCAGCAAATATCGCGTCTTCCGGAACAAGCAAGCGCTCGTTGGAGGCTATATCCTCGGGTACGGGAGTATCAGACACCAGCGACCCGCCGAACGGCAGACCGCGCGCCTTGATGACATCGTTGGCCAAAGCACCGCCGAGAAGCACCTCCGCATACAAACCAAGCAGTTTTTTTATCACCGGCACTTTTGTCTCAAATTTTACGCCGCCTATCATAGCAAGAGCACCGGCAGGCGGCGTGAGCGCGAGCGAGAGCCGGCGCACCTCCTCCTCAAACCGCAAGCCCATAAAGCTCGATAAAAACTTTGGAATACCGGTGATAGACGCGTGAGCGCGATGCGAGTCGGCAAACGCCTCGTTTATAAAAATATCGCCGAGGCCCGCGAGCTCTTTGGCAAACGACTCATCGTTACTCTCCTCGCGCGGGTCAAACCGCAGATTTTCGTGCATTTCGAACGGCACCACTGTAAGCTCGCGCACTCTTTTTTCTACCGGGGCGAATTTGAGCGACTCAACGACTTTGCCGTCGGGGCGGCCGAGGTGCGCGAGTAATAGTATTTTTGCGGCGCCGTTTTTGTGCAAAAGTTCCAGCGTCGGCAGAGCCGTGCGTATGCGCAAATCATCCTGCACGGCGCCGTCTTTAATAGGTACGTTAAAATCGACGCGCACCAACACGCGCTTTCCGCTCACCTCGGCGTCTCTCACACTTTTTATTTCTGCTATCATGATTTTCGCGGAAGACCGCGAACGGCTTTCAAAATCTCAACAAACGAATCAATATCCGCGCTCGCGTGCCCGACCAAAAACCCGTTGACGCCGCCCTCGGCGATAAGCGAGGCGGCGTTCTCCGGCTCGACCGAGCCGCCATACAGTATCGGTACTTTAAGCGCATCTTTGCGTCCGAGGATATCGGCCAGCGTCTTGCGTATAAATATGACCGTCTCCTCAACCTCGTCCGGTTGCATAGCGTCCTTAGCCGTCTTCCCTATCGCCCACAGTGGCTCATACGCGACGACCAGTTTTGAGGCGAGCGACTGCGCGCCGTCGAGGGCGGAGGAAAGTTGTTCCGCGATTTTGGTAAAATGCGCACCATCCGGCATGCGCTCGCTCTCGCCGACACACAACACCACTGAGAGCCCGGCGCCTGCGGCGGCGGCAAGCTGTGCGTGCACGTCCTCGTTGGTATCACCGGCGGCTTGTCCTGAGCTGGTCGAATGGGCGCGCCTTTCGGAATGGCCGACAATCACAAACGCCGCACCGGCTTCTTTGAGCATATCCGCCGAAACCTCGCCGGTGTGCGCGCCGGAGTTTGCGGAAACCGCCTGTCCGCCGAGCTTCACTCCCTTGAGAGCCGGCAGCATGGTAAACGGCGGCGCTATCCACGCATCGACCCCTGTAAAAGAAGCCACTTTACGTTTGAGTATCGAAATAAACTTCTTGGCCTCATCAGGAGACTCTATATACATCTTCCAGTTGGCGATAACCAAGCGCTTTTTCATACTCCGAAACTATAGCATTTCTTACAGGTACGCAAAAAGCCGCCAAGCGGCTGCGAGTATTAGAGGTACTCACAGCCGTTTAGCGGCTTTGTAACAGAGGGGTTCCTTGCGGAACCCCTCAAGAGCTGTAGATTTACCACCCGCGGATTTCGCTACCTCTAGCCAGCAGGTGCATCCGGCGATGTGTGCGCCCCCACTGCCGGAACCAGGTAAGTAGTTTGGTCATTGTCATCTCCATTGATTGCTGCCGAACGAAGAACTTAACCGAGGGCCTCCGCGAAGACCTCCGGCGCAGGCATGGGCGGACATTGGAACGGCCGCATCATCGGCAAGTGGGCGAGGGTTCCGATGCCTTGTCGGCGAGCCGTAGCGAAGTGCCCTTCGACAAAGCCGACATGTTTCTGCGCACGGCCCCGGACGAGCTTAAACACCAGAACCGGTCGCACCAGGCCGGCCTTACGGCCTGCTTGTACCAACTTGCCCTTATTTTGAGCCTCGATGAGCTCCCTCACCGTGTCGATTAGGTGCTGCTCTTGGCAGAGCTTGGCGACCTTGAGCGCCTCGTCGAGTCCGCGGCGCTGTGCGATCTCAAGAATGCGAGCCAGTGTCATAGTAACCACCCCTTTTGCTTTATCCGCGTTGCCGCGGAAACTCGGAGACTGCGTTGTGCAATCCCCTTTCAAACGCTCAACTTTTGTTAAGAGCTTGAAAAGGGCCCTCAAGAGTTGAGGGCAGTGTTTCATCTGGAGGTTCGGTCGAGATGAAATGAGGAACTGAGCGAGCGGGCTAGTACACCAGCTCGCGCACGTGCACAACGTGGACATCATCGGCGGACATAGGAATCGCATAGACTCCCGTGATCACCAAGACACACCCGGTGCGCACCCTGCGCTCGCCAACAATGGCATCGTACGGCATGAGTCTCTCGACCTTTTGCCGAACGGACCAACTGTTGCTGTTGTTGTAGACAATCGTTGTCGGGTCTACCACCCGGCCTTCTTTCAGAACGTTCGGGAAGTACAGGCCATCCGGGCTCGGAGCTTCCCACAGCACTTTGGTTCCGACCGGAATGGTCATCGTCGTCTCCATGTGTGACAAGGGCGCAGGAATTGCAACCCCTCGCGCGGACACTTATTAATTTTGTAAGTGTTTAGTGTCCGCACGAGGAATAACATTCCCCTTTCAAAACCTCCATTCGACCCTGCTCATGGCAAGCAATCAAATCAAGAGCTTGAAAGGTGGCCGAAAGCGTTCGGCCGACGGAGAAGTTTTAGGAACTCCTCAAAACCGCGGACTAGTACGACAGGTGCTGTACGAACTTTGCATCCTGTTGGAAGTTGATCTTCACGACGCGGAACTTGGTTTTGCGCCGGTGTTTCCAGGATTGGAAGAACCGCGCCTTCCGGCGATAGTCTTTCCGACGATACCAACCGCGAGGACCGTTTTCGTCCGGCTTTTTGCCAAACACGAGCTTGGCGCGCAGGCGCGGCTCGATGTTGTCTTCAATTGTGCGCCGCTCGGCCAGTGCGGCCTTCCGCAGAGCAGCACGATTGAGACGGAGCCTGGATTTTTCCTCCTGCGAAGCCAGCATCGTTTCCTCCATCGTCGGTTCGTCCGCTTTGACGAACTTCGGCGGAGTTAGCAAAGCCGGCGTAAACTCACGCACTGCCGGTCTGCTCTTGAGCCTCCATGCCTGCGCCACCACCTTTATGTGACGACGCGACTTGATAAGGCCGAAAACGATCGCAGGCGGCGTGCCCTTGAGCGCTAGTGTCTGAGTGAACATCTCGAACCTCCCTTCTTTCCTCTCATAACCGGCGACTGTCCGCAGGTTATGTGGAGGAGGCGAACGGGTGTGACCGTTCGCCTCAAGGCCCCAGAACTTAACAAAGTACAAAAATTACGCGGTAGCGTTGGACCCACGATACTTTTCGTCCGCTGCCATAAGCGGCAACGCCTGCTTGGTCAGCAGGGGGACGATACGATATGCCGAGCCTAACGCTTGCACGTCGGCCCTCACGTCAACGCGACTTGAACGCACCGGACCACGAGCGACGCAGTTGGCTGCGACGTAGTACGGCCAGTTACCTTCTTTCGCTGCGAAGAGCTTCTTCATGGTTTTCCTCCAAAGCATCCGCACCATGCGGAATATCGGGTTGCACTATGCAATCCCTTGTTCGGGCATAACTCCACATATAAAAAGTGAGTGCCCGAACAAGGAACAACAGTCCCCTTTCAAAATCTCAATCGTTTGATTAAGAGCTTGAAAGGGTGGGCTATCCGGAGATAGCCCGAGTTGGGAGGAACAAGAACAGATGACGAGGGGGTTAATCCTCGTCTTCGACCAGATAGACACTGGGACCGTAGCCGTACACCGCGGCGTGGCGAGGACCACCGAGAGCCTCGTAGTACGCACGGCACGGCAATCCGTTGTCGAAGCACCAGCCGATCACCGTCACTTCCTTTAGGATCTGCTCGTGGTCAGCAGGGTTGCGCAGTTTCTGCTTGGTGTGCAGCGCACGCGGCAACCAAACCTTTTGATACTGGGCACTGCTACCTTCTTCAATTTCAAAACCCGTCATGACACGTCTCCTTGGGTTGAACTTGGGACCTCAACAATTCTTCTCGAATTGCGGCCCCTCGTACCGTACCAACCGGTAGACATTCCATGTCTACAAGTTAGTCCGGCGACGAGGAACAACAGTTTGTTATTTCCTGATCACCTATTTAATTGTCAGAGACCGGTTGCAAAAAGAAAACGGCTAAGAATTGGCTTCCTCGAGGAGAAAATCATTTCTTAACCGTTTTGCTCCTCCTCTAAAGAAGCGCTTCAGCACCTATTTCTTAGCTCTCAATGCTCTACAACTATCATACACCCTTGCTTGACATTTGTCAAGGGGTGTTGTCTATGTATCCAAAATATGGCTTAAATTAAGAGTTTTTTGACCTCCTCGATACCGGTCAATCCAATTGCCGCTTTAAAGACTGCGTCTTCTATCAAATTGAGACCCGCTAACCTCCCCTCTCGCCCCACTTCTTGTATGCCGACAAATCCGCTATAACCATTCGGGTGTTCCGAGCTCGGAGTGGGCCTGCAAAATTGTATTTCCTTCCATTGAGTGTCCTTGCCCACCTTACCCTCCTCCTTTAATGCACTAAGCACGTTGGCAAAGTCGGCAAACTCCTCCAACCCGTCGGCGTGCGCGCGGGTGAGCTTGTGTTTGTCGGCGATTTGTTTGTCGCCGAGCTTTCGCACCAGCGCTGTTTGTATAAAAAGGTCCGATGTAGGAAATAGTTCCGCGTCTGTTATGCCGGCGAGCACCAACACGCCGCGCTGTGCGGCCGCGGCGGCGACCTGCGCAACCTCCGTGTCCTCAACACTACCCAGCATTACAACATCGCAATCTTGTTTGAGCGCCGCGCGCAGAGCGGCGGCCTTGGTTACGCCGGCGGCCTCTATGTCTGTCTGCGCGACGCGCGGGAGCCGGTACTCCACGCGGTTCTCGACGGTCGCTATCGAAATTTCAGGCACGTTCAAGAGGTCGAGCAGTGTATAGAGGAGCGTGGACTTGCCGCCGCCCTCCGCTCCGCTCACCACCACAAGACCGCGGCGCTTCAAAAGTGTTTTGTGCACCGCCTCGAGCGCCTCGCCGTGGAACCCGAGCGACTCCAGCGTGTGTCCGCGGCGCGCTTTTTCCCTCACCAAGTGGAGCACCAGCTTTTCTCCATTGACTATCGGCACCGATGACACGCGCACGGACAAATCCTCGCCGTTGCCGAGGTCGACGCGCAGTGCGCCCTCGCGCGGAAGGCTTCCGGCAGGCGTGCCGGAGAGCGACCGGAGTTTTGTTATCACATTTTTACCCGCCGCCGGCGGGAGCGTCATCGCGTTTTTGAGCGAGCTGTTTATCCGGTAGCGCACCAAGAGACCCTCCTGCGTGTTTTGCAGATGGATATCGGTCGCGCAGCTGTGCAGAGCGTGCCGCAGGAGCGTATCGAGTAACTGCGGCGACCCTGTCTGCCCGAGCGCGGCGCCGTACGTGGCCGCCAAGTGGCGCTGGTAGTGCAAGAGGCCGCGGGTCATAGACTCGCGGCTGGTAAGCCGCGGGAGCAGGCGGTAGCGCGAGCGCAAAAATTCCAACTCGCCAAGGTCGGCGACATCCAAAAGCGCCACCTGCAGAGACCCTTCGGCAAGGCTATACGCGACAATGTTGTGCTCGCGCGCCACAGACTCCGGCACCAGCACCAGCGCCTCAAGCGAGATGGAGTCGCGGTCCAACTGCACAAACGGGAGCCCGAGCTCGTGCGCCAAAGCGTGCCGGCGCTCGTCGTCGTTCATCGTCTCGTGCTTAAACCATCCGATACTCGGTTCCATTGCTTCTATTATATATGCATTTGACAACAACAGGGGGCACTTATATACTTTGACTGTCTGGTAACTGCCCCGAGTGGGTGGTTTTTTTCGTTCAAAATAACGACCAGAGGGAGTATATTTTGTTGACCCTGTTAAATCCTTTCAAATCCGTTGTATGTACTACACATACGTATTGAAATCAGATAAGGATGGCAAGTTCTACACCGGATATACCAGCAATTTGAAAGGACGATTTGAGGCACACTGTCGGGGTACAGTTTCTTCAACTCGCGACCGGCGTCCATTGCACCTCGTGTACTACGAGGCATGCACCGATAAAAAAGATGCCGATCATCGCGAGAAATATTTGAAGACGCACCATGGCAAGATGTTTCTGCAAAATCGCCTCAAATCGTATTTAACAGGGTGTTGATTTACTAAACTCGTTTTACTCGTTAAGAAAATCTAACATGTTTGATTTGAAAGTAATGAACAGCGTGCTCACCGAGCTCGAGGAGGAGCGCGGCATACCGCGTGCAAAAGTCATCGAGGCTATCGAGGCCGCGATGTCGACCGCCTACAAAAAGGAGTACGCCAAAAAAGGCCAAATAATCCGCGCGCACATCGACCTCAATGCCGGCACGACCGAGTTCCAGCAAATTAAAACCGTGGTAGACGACAGCACCGTCCGCTTCGAGGACGAAGCGACAGGTACGACAAGTACAATAGACAACGAGAACAATGAGCCGAAACTCGACGAGGAGGGTAATCCTATCGCGCCCCTGCCCTACTACAACGAAGAGCAGCATATAAAAATAGAAGACGCCAAGTTTATCAAGCGCGACGCCGCGGTCGGCGACGAGCTTGTCTTCCCGCTTGAGGCGCAGGAGTCGTACGGCCGCATCGCCGCGCAGACCGCCAAGCAGGTCATCATCCAAAAAATCCGCGAAGCGGAAAAGGTGTCCGTCGTGGCCGAGTACGGCGCACGCCAGGGCGAGATCATCAGCGGCACGGTCCAGCGCATGGAGCGCGGCAATATTTATGTCGACCTCGGCCGCGCCACCGGCATTTTGCCGTACGAGGAGCAGATACCCGGCGAGCGTTACCGCCAAGGCGAGCGCATCCGCGGCCTTTTGTACCAAGTAGAGGAGTCGCCGCGCGGCATCTACCTGCGCCTCTCGCGCGCCAAGCCCGAGTTTTTGGTCAAACTGTTTGAGATGGAGGCGCCGGAGGCCGCCGCCAAAACGGTCGTGTTTAAATCAATCGCGCGCGAGGCCGGCAGCCGCTCCAAAGTGGCGGTCGCTTCGACCGACCCGCACGTCGACCCGGTCGGCTCTTTGGTCGGCCAGCGCGGCGTACGCGTCAGCACCGTCACCTCGGAACTCGGCGGCGAAAAGATAGACCTTATCGAGTGGAACGAAAACCCGAAGACCTTTATCGAGGAGGCTCTCTCGCCCGCCCGCGTGCTGGGCGTCGAGCTCGACGAGGAGGAGCACAAAGCGACTATCAAAGTGGCCGAGGACCAGCAGAGCCTCGCCATCGGTAGGGGCGGTCAGAACGTGCGCCTTGCGGCCAAACTCACCGGTTGGCGCATCGACATCCAGTCGGTCGGCGGCAAGCCGGTCGATGAGGTCGAGGGCAAAGACGCCCCCGCCCCTGTCGCCCCTCCGCCTATCGCCGCAGAATAAACAACAAAAAAAGCCGCTCCACACCGGAGCGGCTTTTTTATTTTTTTATTATATCTTCAGTGCCGGGATGATCTGCTTTTTGCGGGACACTATACCCGGCAATATCGTCGTGTCGCCAGAAACTTTAATTTCAAAAGAGGCTTCTATTATTTTTTTAGTAAGGTCGTTATATACCAAAACGGTCGCCTCTTCTTTCAAAATATCAACCACAAAGAAAAGTACGTCGTCTGTATCGGACTCTTTGGCGACTACCTCTTCTATCGCCGAGACAATACCCTTTTTTCTTGCGAGGATGGCGGCGGGAGTTGTGGTTTCTACAACTGATATGCGGATATTTTTGTCACCTACCTCAAATTTTTTGCTGTCCATATGCACAAGACCTATGTCGGTATAGTCAGAAACATCTGATTTAGCCGCAAACAATTGCGCCGCGTAGTGCGCGACGGTTACTCCGAGCCTGTGCGCCAACTTTTCGGCAACGGCTTTGTCGTGCGGCGTTGTAGTCGGTGAGCGGAACTCGAGCGTGTCCGAGAGAATGCACGAGAGCATGATGCCCGCCATTTCTTTAGGCAATTTTTCGGCCACCTCTCCCATTAGGTCGTGCAGCAGCGTCGCGGTGCAAGCCAAAGGCCGCATGGTGACTGTCGGCGGGCTTTTGGTTTCAAGGCCGCCTACTAATTTATGGTGGTCAATAATAGCGATAATCTGTGTTTCGTTGATATTATCGGGCAACTCTTGAGGATTATTGGTATCTACGATCACCACTTCGTCGTCAGTACCGAGCGACTCCAGCAAGGCCGGTTGGGGTACCTTCCAGTGATCAAGCATAAAGAGAGTTTCCTTGTTGAGTTCCCCGAGCACATAGGGTGTGGCCGGTGTGGTTGTGTGGTTAGTGAGATACCAAGCCCAAAGGATAGCCGAGCCGGTCGTGTCCGTATCGGGCGATTTATGACCAAAAACTTTTATACTGTCCGCCATAGTAACTCCTAGTATATCCGCATATGGTAAATAATCCACAGGTTTTAGTCAGGCTAACAGACGCGGGGTATACTAGAGGTATGAAAAACCTCCAGTATATTGCCCTAACCGCCGCACTTTTATTAGCTCCAGCTTTTGTGTTGGCCGAAGAGGCTGACCGGGTAAGCCCAACTTCCGCAGTCAAAGCGTCAACTGAAAGGCCGAAACCGCCGGTGCTCAAGATTTTGCCGGCACCCGGGCAGATTCTTAAAAACATACGCGAGAACGCGTCTACAACCCGGGTGGAGATAAAAAATGTAAAAGAAGACGTCCGGGCTTTTACCGGCGCCAAAAAAGACGTCATTGTGGCCCGGGTCGCGAGCTCCACTCCCGAGGAGCGCAAGCAGATACGCGAGGAGGGCCGCATGCTTATCGAGCAGAAGAAGGCGGAAGTCAGAACAAAAGTAGAGGCCGCAAAAGAAAAAGCCAAAGAAAAGTTCGGTGAGGCGGTGCAACGGAGTGTCGGCAACATCGTCGACAACCTGACAAAGCATGTAGGACAGCTCGGCGAGATTGCGACCCGTATCGACGGCCGCATCAGCGAGCTGCAGGCCAAGGGTACAAACATGGACGCATCAATCGCGTTGCTCACGGCGGCGCGAGCCGACATAACCGCGGCACAAGACAAAGTAACCGCCGTCGGTGCGGCACTGACCGCGGCGCTCACTAGCGCAACACCAAAAACCGAAATGACAAAGGTGCGCGCGGCGGTCAAAGCCGCCGAGGACGCTATCCGCGCCGCCAAAGACGCTCTCAAAACAACACTCGACTCTCTAAAAACCGCCAGTATTACTCAATAATTTAAAAGACTATGCCTCCACAAACACCTCAGCCGATTGTCCCCGCAGCCCCGACCCCGGTTGTACCGCCGCCGCCGGCACCCGCTCCGGTTGCGTCAATAGTTCCAGCCCCCGCTCCTACGCCGGTACCGACACCATCTCCAATACCACCAACCCCGGTGCCACCTCAGGCACCACCTCCTCCGGCGCCACCTCCGGCTCCTAAATCAGGCGGCGGAATGGGAGCCGTCATAGGCATCGTAGTTGTCGTGCTCCTTATAGCAGCCGGCGGCGCCTACTTCTTCTACACACAGACACAACAACAAAAGGAGGCTCAATCTCAAGCACAACAGCAGGAGGAGGCAGACCTGGCCGCGCAGCAGGCCGCCGCGGACGCTACTAATGAGAACAATATAGAGTCCGACCTCAACGCGACCGCCACCACAAGCGCAAACGCGGACCTCGACGCTTTGCAAAATTCGCTCTAACCGTGCTACCATCGCCAAGTGAAATTTGAAGAAGTAGCAAAGTCTTTTGTATTGAAGAACCTCCCCGAGTCGGAGGTAGAGCTCGTGGGCGAAATCCCCTACTCTGCCGTCGAACCCTATCGCGCGCAGGCGCTGCAGCATATTGCCGAACACCTCGAGCTCCCCGGCTTCCGCCCCGGCAAAGTGCCCGCCGACATGGCTTTAAAAAAAGTGGGTGAGCTTGCCGTGCTCGAGGAAGCGGTGGAGCTGTTTGTCAAAGATTTTTATACTGAGCTGATAGAAGCGCATAAGGTCGAGGCAGTCGGCCGCCCCGACATACGCGTTACCAAACTTGCCGCAGGCAATCCCGTTGGTCTTACGGTGCGCGCCACAGTGTATCCGGAGGTTGCTTTGCCAAAAAACTGGAAGCAGCTGCACGAAAAGATCGTGCTGGAGCCGGCATTGCCCGCCAATGATGAGGAGGTATCAAAGACTCTCGAAGACCTGCGCCAGTCGCGTAAAAAAGACGAGGTGGTGCCGGAGCTCAATGATGAGTTTGCAAAATCAGTGGGCGCTTTTGATAGTTTGGAACATCTTAAAACGCAGATACATAAAGGTATCGGCGAGGAAAAGGCGCGCAAGGCGCGCGACGCGCGGCGCGGCAAGCTTATCGAGACATTGCTCGCAAAGTCGACGCTCTCCGTGCCGCGGATTTTTATAGAAAGTGAGTTGGAAAAAATAATGTCGCAGATGCGCGAGGACATATCGCGCATGGGCATGAAGTTTGAGGACTATCTTAAACATTCCAACAAAACCGAGGACGGCGTACGCAACGAGTTCCGCGAGCAGGCGCGCAAGCGCGCGGAGCTCCAGCTCCTGCTCAACAAAATCGCACAGGAGGAAAAGCTGGAGGCTGATGAAACGGCAGTTGCCACGGAAATAAAGCACGCGATGGAGCACTTCCCCGACGCAAACCCCGAGCTGGTCAAAATCCACATAGAAACAGTCCTCAAAAACGAACTCGCCCTCAAACTTTTGGAGGGAGGAAAATAGCAAACCCCGTCGCAATTGACGGGGTTTCGGGTGAGCATTACGGAGCCACCTGCACCGGGCACGAGCCAGCTTCTGGAAGATCTTCAATTACTAGTATACATGAACCAATTTTTTTGTCAAGTGTTGCATTATAATGCCGTTATAATAGAATAGACACCATGAAGCAAAAAGTTATACAAATAGGCAGTTCTGCCGGTATCACTATGTCTAAAGGAACTCTCGAGGAATTGGGGGTTAAAATTGGAGACATGGTTGAAACGGCATTCTCCAATAAGACTCTTGTAGTAAAAGCGCCGGAAAAAACGACGATAGAACAGGTCGATCCTCAAATCCTGCAGTGGGGTAACGAATTCATTGCAAAAAATCGCGAACTGCTTAAACGCCTTAAAGACAAGTAGATGCGTTATTTGTCTGCCGAGGAAATCCTGGCTCTCCACGACCTCCTTATCGAACAAATAGGAGGCTCGTTGGGTGTACGCGAAGAAAGCCTGCTCCGGTCTATCGCGGAGCGGCCTAAAACATCTTTAGGCGGACAAGAACAGTTTCCTACCCTCTTTCTAAAGGCCGCCGCATATATGGAGGCAATTGCCACCTACCATGTATTTATCGACGGAAACAAGAGGACCTCTGCTATGGTCGCAGAAGTTTTTTTGAGAGCAAACGGCCATGAAATACCCGTCCTAAGTATTGAAGACGGAGAGTCTTTTATTATCGCCGTAGCCCAAAAAGAAAAGACACTCAAGCAGGTAGCCGCGTGGTTGGAGGAGAACAGCAAGAAAATATAAAGAGAAAGGGCCCAGCCGAAGCGGGGCCCTTTGAGCATCCGAAGATGCTCTTCTCAGCATGAGATCGGCTTATACAGCTTGGTCCCGAAGGCCCAACCGTAGAAGAT
>CAYIHD010000006.1:0-22134 GCA_964363205.1 uncultured Candidatus Saccharibacteria bacterium
AGCTCGGCGAGTACGCGCTCACGGTTGCGCTTGGCGACCGTTTGCGGGTTGCGCTCGCTGAACATCTTTGCGATACCGCACACGTATGCGTTGAAGCGATACACGGTCATCGACAAGTGATTCCGCCGGCAGTAGCCGCGCAGAGCTTCTGTTGCCGCTTGGCGGGGGTTGCATTGCTCCTGCTTCTCCCGCTTTGCCTTGAAGATGGCTCCGGCTTGGTTGCCGGCAATCCGCAAGGTCTCGCGCGTAATCTGCTCGTGGAACTTATCGATGGCGTAGTTGTAGCCAACATCGAGTTCGGCGGAAGAGAATTCCGCGAATCCTCGTTCTTCCATGTGAACCTCCTCCGATTCGGGATGAAAAGGGGAGGGCAACGCTACGAACTGTTACCTGATACCCTCTGCTACAATTATAGCAGATTTGACAAATTTGTCAACTATTGTGTAAATAAAGCGTCAACCACGGCCTTAACGTCGTTGCCGTCGGCGCGGCCTTTGAGATCCTTCATCAGCATGCCCATGAGCTTGTTTGCGCCAGATTTATCAACAACGCCGAGCTCGGCCGCCTTGGCTTTGGCTGCGGCAACAATTTCATCCTGCGACATTTGTGCGGGCAGAAGCGTCTGTATAATCGCGAGCTCCTCCTTTTCGCCCACAGCAAGCTCGGGGCGGCCGCCGGCCTCAAATTGTTCGATAGAGTCTTTACGCTGTTTGGAAGCGCGAACGATGATGGCGAGCATCTCATCTTGGGTAATTTCTCCGTCCGGTCCGCGGCCTTTGGCAACCAGCTCGTTGGTTACCATGGTCGAAATGCCGCGCAGTACGTTTAATTTAACCGTCTCGCGCGCCTTCATAGCGCTTTTAATAGCCTCTTTGAGTTCTAGTTGGGTCATGCGATGATAGTAACATATTATGGATTGGCTGGTACTAATTTTGATAGTGTTGGTTGTCGGCCAGGTTGCTACTGTTTATGTTTTTTGGAAGCGCGGGCAGGATGCGCAGGCGCCGCAGGACACGCAGGGTTTGCTTTTGCTCCAAAGCTCGATCCAAGAGTTGTCCAGGACGCTCGATACCCGCGTGGCGGAGTCGTCCAAACAAATGCACGACTCGGTGCGCACTCAGCTCGGCGAGTCGGCCAAGCTGATTAAAGACGTGACCGAAGGCCTGACCAAGCTCGACGAAACGAACCGGCAGGTGGTCTCGTTTGCCGACCAGTTGCAGTCATTGCAGGACATTCTTAAAAACCCGAAACAGCGCGGGATACTGGGCGAGTATTACCTTGAGACTCTGCTCAAAAACGTGATGCCGCCGGGCAGTTATCAAATGCAATACACCTTTGCGGGCGGAGACATTGTCGACGCCGTGGTATTTGTCAAAGACAAAATAATCCCGATTGACTCAAAGTTCAGCCTCGACAACTACAACCGCTTGGTGGTGGAGAAGGAGCCTACCGAAAAAGCGCGGCTGGAAAAAGTGTTTGTTAATGATTTAAAAAACCGCATTGTCGAAACATCCAAATATATTTTGCCAGCAGAAGGCACGATGGACTTTGCGTTTATGTTTATCCCGCACGAAGCCATTTATTACGACTTGTTGATGAACTCGGTCGGCGCGCTCAAGGATGAGGAGGAAAACTTGATACAGCGCGCCGCCGCGAAGTACAAAGTTATTATTGTCTCGCCGACGTCGTTTTTGGCATACTTGCAGACAGTGTTGCAGGGTCTGCGCGGCATGGAGATAGAGGAGAAGGCCAAAGAGATACAAAAGTGGGTGGGGGAGCTCAGTAAGCATCTTAAGACGTACGAGGAGCATCATACGAGCCTCGGCAACGCGCTCTCGACGGCGGTCAACAAATATATGTCTTCCGGCAAGGAGTTTAAAAAGATAGACAAAGACGTGTACAAAATAACCGGAGCCTCGGCCGGACTCGAAACGCCGCTTATCGAAAAGCCTTCGTTCGACGAGTAGTTCTTGCGTAAAAGGCACTTTTGCGCTAGTATCTTTTGACGAGCCGGGGGCTCGTTTTGTTATGACCTAGCAGAGGGAGAGAAGAGAAAGTTTACTTTCTCTTCCGACCGAGCGACGGACATATAATCTATATATGGCAACTAAAGCTAAAAACACCAAAGAATTTGCAATAATCCAGACCGGCGGCAAGCAGTACGTGGTTACTGAAGGCCTGACGTTGAAGATTGAAAAAATAAAAGGTCCTTTGGGCAAGGATGGCTACGCCGCTTTTAACGTCGGTGATAAGGTTGTTTTTAACGACGTCCTTTTGGTGGACAACGGCACCGACACAACCATCGGCATGCCGTTTATCGCCGGCGCCAAGGTAACCGCCGAGATAGTCAAGATTGCCCGCGCACCGAAGGTCACCGTCATCAAATACAAAGCCAAGTCCAACTACTTTAAAAAGCGCGGACACCGCCAACCGTTTTTCGAGGTCAAAATCTTAAAACTCTCCTAAGAAAAAGCCCCGCCTAGTGCGGGGCTTTTGATTTGCGGCTCAACTTCGTCAATAGCACACAGTAATATACACAGAAGTATATCAGTCTTATTCGAGCGAATGGTACAGTAAAGGATATGAATACGCTGGATTATAAAGAGCTTGAGCGGGTACTAAAGGCGCTCGGCAACCGCCGCCGGTTGGCCGTGTTAGCTTTTCTTAAACAGAAAAGGGAGGCGAGTGTGGGCAGTATCGCAACGGAACTCAAGTTGTCGCTCAAGGCGACTTCCAAGCATTTAGCACTTCTTGCTGCGGCGGGAATACTTGATAAAGAACAGAGGAGCACGAATGTGTTCTTTTGGATTTCAAAGAGCGCTCCGTCATCCTCGCGGCACACCTGCGGCCTTTTACCGTAAGTAATATATCCCTTATTCGCTCGAAAGGTACAGTTAGATTGTTTGGAAAATATGAAAAAAGAAAAAGACCGCCACGATTTGGCGGTCTTTTGTTTTTAACGCATCTGGCCGGAAAAGGACTTGAGCATTTCCGGAGTCATGGGTTCGATGTCTCCAAAAAACGATTGTTCGTCGGTATAGGCGAACTTCGTCGGCATCGAAAAAAAGTACTTGGCCGGGTCGGGGAGGAGCACAGGGCGGGTGTCCCAATAAGCTCCGGTCTCCCGCCATCTCATCCGCAGAAAAGCGAGGGATTCGGCCTCCTGTTTTCTGTACTGTTGAGCCGACGGGGACTTTTTATGCTTAGCCGGTTGTGTCGGCGGCGGCGTTTCCGCGCTCCGTGCCTCCCGCGCGGCGAGCTTGTTTCGGTACTTACTTTCGACCATTGGATGTTCTCCTTCCGTAGGGGAAAGCTCTTCTGCGCCTACAATACTCAGTCTAGTGCCGGTTGCCAAGTGCCTGAGCAATAGTGTCCGGGTCGGCGTATTCCAGCTCGCTGCCGGTGGAGAGGCCGCGGCCCAGGCTTGATATTTTGCTATTTGTTTTTTGGAGCTTCTCGGCAAGGATTTGCCGGGTGTGGTCGCCCTCGGTAGTGGCGGAGAGTCCTAAAATTATTTCCGCCGGCTTGTCGGCCTCGGCGCGTTTTATGAGCTCGCGCATGCGGATATGCTTTTCGGGCTCCTCGGCGGCCAGCGGGATAATGCCGCCGAGCACAAAGTAAAGCCCTTTGTAATTGCTGCGCTCCACATTGTCGATGTCAGCGTCCTTTTCGACGACAAACAGCACGGACTTTTCTCTATGTTCGTCCATACAAACGTCGCAAGTACTTGCCCCGTTAGAGGCCTTCTCTCTAACGGGGAACCATCGGTAGCACTTTTTGCACTGTGCGGTCTGCGTGCCCAGCATGCGTATTTGCTCGGCGAGGTCCTGACGCAGTGCCGGCGATGAAATAAGCAGGTACTGCACGAAGCGCCGTGCCTGGCGCGGCCCGATGCCGGGAAACTTTTCGAACAAAGCCGATAGCCGGTCGATAGGGGACATGGTTCCTATCTTAGCATTACCGGAGATGAACTTGACAAAACAGTGTTTCTGGCATATTATTACATCAGACATAACCGCACAGGGAGACAGCCGTGCAAAAACTGGACCGAGTTCCTTTTCTTGTGTTACTGCTTGAGGCTGCACAACGCTTCGAGTCGCTCGCCGAATACAGCCGGACGCCGCTCAGGGCCGCAAGAATAGCTTGCGGCATCGGTCTTGCGCCCAAGAGCGGCATCGGCACCGGCGATAACCTCGTAGAAGCGATTGTCTTCTACGGCAACGCAAAAAAATACGAGTCCATTTCTTGGAACACCCTCAGTCTGATGGCGCGGCTCCATGAGGAGCGTGCGTTTGCCTCCTATCAAAGGCACTACGCTCGGCAAGCCGCTTAACAACAGGCCGCCGGATTCACTTCCGGCGGCTTTTTTTATATTAAAAATCGGATGAGTCGGACGGTGTCGGCGCGTCAAAAGCGGCGAGGTCGGCCTTTTCCAGCGATTGGAAGGTGGTGCGCTTCTCGTCGAAAAAGAGTTCTATTTTGCCCACGGGGCCGTTGCGGTGCTTTTCTATCATAATCTCGGCGATGTTGGGCCGGTCGCTCTCTTTGTTTATCTTGTCGTCGCGGTGGATAAACATAACCACGTCGGCATCCTGCTCGATGGAGCCGGAGTCGCGCAAGTCGCTGAGGCGCGGTTTGCCGCCGCGCTGCTCGACGGCGCGGGATAGCTGCGAGAGCGCGAGTACCGGCACGTCCATCTCGCGGGCCAGGTTTTTGAGCGAGCGGGAAATCTCGGTAACCTGTTGGACCATGCTATCGCTGGCGCGCGCGCCGGTCGGGATCATAAGCTGGAGGTAGTCAACGACCAGGAGCCCGAGCCCGTGCTCCTTTTTGAGCCTGCGCGCCGTGGCGCGCATTTTGAGTATGTTGTTGCCCGGCTCGTCGCTGATAAATATCGGCGCCTGGCCCAGCTTGTCGTATGCCTCGCGTATCCTGTCCCAGTCGTCCTGGTCGTGTATGCGGCCGGTGCGCAGGCTCCATGAGTTGACCTTGGCCTGCGCGGCGACCATGCGGTCGATGAGCTGTTGCGCCGCCATCTCGAGGCTGAAGAATCCGACCACCGTGCCGTGCTCTACGGCGGTCTGCCGCGCGATGTCGAGCGCGAGCGAGGTTTTGCCCACGCTGGGGCGCGCCGCGAGTATGATGAGGTCGGACTTTTGCAGGCCGGCCAGCATATTGTCGAGGTCTTTAAATCCGGTGCGGATGCCGCGCATCTCGTCTTTGTGCTCGTGCAGATGTTCGAGCCGCTCCCACGCACCCTTGAGCGACTCGCTGAGCGACGTAAATTTGGAAAGGGTGGGGGAGGAGGTGACCTCGTAGATGCGCTTCTCGGCTTTGTCGAGCGTCTCGTCTATCTCGCTCGCTTCGTCGTAGCCGAGCTCGGCGACATGCTCGCCCGCGTCGATAAGAGAGCGGAGCATGTACTTTTTTTGCACCCCTCCGGCATAATGGCGCGCGTTGCTCGCCGCCGGCACGTCGGCCGCGAGCTCGGCGAGGTACGCGATGCCGCCGACGCCGTCGAGCTGATTTGCGTCTTGGAGTTTGGCGCGCACCGACTCGATGTCGACCGGCTCGTTTTTGGTGTAGAGCGCGAGCATCGCGCGGTAAATGATGCGGTGCTTCTCCGCATAAAAAGCGTCGGGCGAAAGTACGTCGCTGGACTCCACCATGCCCTCCGGCCGTATCATGAGCGCGCCCAAAAGAGCCTTTTCGGTCTCCAGTGTTTGCGGCGGCACGCGCAGTGCTTTATTTTTCTTCTGATTTTCCCACTGAGCCATAGTCTAAGAGTACTCTGCTTTGGCTGGCAGGCAAACCCGGTGTTTTGTGGGCACTAAGGGGACAAATAGGGGATAAGACTCGGCCCTTCGGGCGTGTCTTTGATATCAAAACCCGCGGCTTCTATCTGCGCACGCAAGGCATCGGAGCGGGCAAAGTCTTTGGCGGCGCGCGCGAGCTCGCGTTCATCGGCAAGTTTTTGCACCGCTTCAGGTATTTCCTGCGGAAGTCTGACTTCCGCAAGTCCAAGTCCGAGAATTTTATCAACTTCGTCGAGCGTCGCGCGGTTGAGGGTTTTTATGTTCTCCCACACCAGTGCCAGTGCTCTGGGCGTGTCGAGGTCGTTGTCCATTGCCGCATAAAATTCGGCTAAAAACTTTTCGTCCGGCTTGCCATCCTTAGATATTTCTCCATACATGCGCGAGAGCCGTTTGAGCGCCGTGCCGGCACCTTCGAGCGCTTCCCAGGTAAAGTTCATCGGCGTGCGGTAGTGGCCCGTCAAAAACCAGTAGCGCAGCGCCATGGGCGAAATGCCGCGCGCAATGATGTCTTGTAGATACACTACATTGCCCAGCGATTTTGATATTTTTTTGCCCTCAATGGTAATAAAGGCGTTGTGTACCCAGAATTGTACAAAAGGACTTTTGCCGGAGGCGCTTTCGGCTTGAGCTAGTTCGTTGTTGTGGTGTATCGGTATCAGATCCATGCCGCCCATGTGGATGTCGATTTGTTCGCCCAAAAGAGCGAATATCATCGCGACGCACTCGCTATGCCAGCCGGGGAAGCCCAGCCCCCACGGCGACTCCCAACCCACTTTCTGGTCCGGTTTCCAAAGTACAAAATCTTGCGGACTGCGCTTGCCTTCCGTTCCTATGCGCACGCCCGAGAGTTGACCCTCGGTGTTTTGCCCGCCCAACATGCCATAGCCGGAAAATTTAGCGGTATCAAAATACACCCCGTCTCCCGTGCGGTACGCAAAACCTTTTTGCTCCAGTTTTTTTATAAGTTCTATTTGCTGAGGAATATAGTCGCTGGCGCGGGGATATTTCACCTCCGCCGGGTCGACACCGACTTTTGATAGGTCGTCAAAAAACAATGCTGCATATTTTTCTGCGAGCTCGCGCATATTCTGAAGCGTCAGAGCCTTGCCCTCGGCTCGCAACCCCTTCGTCATTTTGTCTTCACTGGCTTCATCTTCCGACAGGTGTCCAAAGTCGGTAATATTGTTTACTTCTAAAATCTTGTATCCTTGCGCCTCAAGTTTCCGACGCAGGATGTTTGCCACAATCGGAGGAAAGAGATTCCCGACATGTTGCACGTCGTAGGCCGTCGGACCGCAGTTATATAGCTTGACCGTGCTCCCGAGCGGTTCAAATATCTCCAGTTCGCCCGAGAGCGTGTTGCGTAGTTTTAGAGCCATTTTTTATACTTAAAGAATGCCAAGAAGCACAGCGCGGCAACGCCAAGGATACCTAAAATTATCCAAAAGTCATACTGCGACCCCAAAACAGGGTTGTGTTTGGCGCCTATCGAAAAGATGCCGACCAGCAGCGTAAGGGGAAAGGTGATAAACGCCATGGCGGTCAGGTTCTTCATAATATCGTTTTGTTTGGTGGAGAGCAGCGAGTTGTTGGTCTCGCGCATTTCCGTCAGCGAGTCCTGCAGGTGTCTGATAGTGCGCTCGACGCGCTGGTATGCCCCGATAACCTCGCGCGCGTAATAACCGAACTCCTGCCCGAACAGGCGCGACGCCACCGGCTCAAACGACAAGAGCATGTCGTGATGCGGCAGGAGCGCTTCTTTAAAATTGTGTATGGTGCGGCCGACATGGGACAGCTCGATGACCATGCCGCGCTCGTCGCCGCGAAAGATGTGCTCCTCGATAGTTTGGAGGCGCTCCCGCACGCCGCTGCACTCGTCGCCGAGCGCTTCGTACAGGCTCCGCACCATAGCCACAAACAGGTGTCCGCCGTGCGTCGCGCCGCCGCGCCCCAAAACGGTGTTTACCTCAAACGATTTGGAAAACGAGTGCAAAGGGTCGATGTTTTCGTACCGCGTGGTGATAAGAAAGTTCTTGCCGACGACAAAATCGATTTCCTGTTCCGGCCGCGAGCCGACGGCGCGCAAAGAAGGGAAGTGGAGTATCAGATACACGGCGTCGCCGCGCTTCTCCACCTTTGGCTTAGACGACGGCGCCAAAAGCTCCTCGGCGATAAGCGGATTGAGGTCGAACTCGGTCATCACGCTGCGCACCTCGGCGGTCGAGGGGGCAACCAGGTCTATCCACGTTAAATTCCTCTGCGCATAGCGCGTCATCATATGCCGATAATTATACCCTGCCTTGCCGGCGGGCAGGTATGTTATACTTTTTGACTATGAACAAAACGCGCGTAATGGCAGGAGGCTTTTTGCTCGCGCTTTCCGTCGCTTTCGGCGTTGGTTTGTATGTCGGAGTATCGGAACGTTTGGGCAGTACCGCGTCTGCCGCGCAATTTACCATCCCGGGGACCTCCATATCGCTTACCGGCAACGTCACTACCGCACAGCCTAAAGACGTCGACTTTGCCAAGTTTTGGCAGGCGTGGAATCTCCTGCAGGACAACTTTGTGCAGACGCACGCGTCCAATACTATCCCCACCTATCAAGAGCGTGTCTACGGCGCGATAGCCGGTTTGACCGACAGCTACGGCGACCCGTACACGGTGTTTATGCCGCCGGCGGAAGCCAAGCAGTTTAACGAGGACATCAAGGGCGCGTTCGGCGGCGTCGGCATGGAGCTGGGCGAGCGCGGAGGCTCGCTTACCGTCGTTGCTCCGCTTAAGGACAGCCCCGCAGAGCGCGCGGGCATGCGCAGCGGCGATATTATTGTAACCATCGACGGCAAGGCGTCGGAGACAATGCCGGTCGAGGCGGCGGTCAAACTCATACGCGGCGAGATAGGCACAACAGTGACGCTTACGGTCAAGCGCGCCGGCGAACCGTCTGCGCTGACGGTAAAAATAACGCGCGACACGATTAATGTTCCGATAATCAAAGCCTACAAGCGCACTGACGGCATCTTTGTCATCGAGCTGTACAGCTTTTCGGAAAACTCAACCGACCTGTTCCGCGGAGCCCTGAGGCAGTACTTCGAGTCGGGCTCCACGCAGCTTTTGTTCGACCTGCGCGGCAATCCGGGCGGCTATTTGGAGGCGGCGGTGCAAATGGCAAGCTACTTCCTGCCGGTCGGCGCGACTATCGTTACCGAGGATTACAAAGGCAAGCAGAGCAACGTTGTCCACCGCTCGCTCGGCTATAACGTCTTTGCCAACAAAAAACTGTCGATGGCGATACTGGTCGACCAGGGCTCGGCGTCGGCCTCGGAAATTTTGGCGGGCGCGCTGTCGCAAAACGGCGTCGCAAAGCTCATCGGCACGCGCACCTTCGGCAAGGGTTCGGTACAGCAGCTCATGGAACTCGGCGGCGGCGCGCAGATAAAAATAACAGTGGCGCGCTGGCTCACGCCCAACGGCACCTCGATATCAGACGGCGGCCTGCACCCCGATATAAAAGCGGAGCGCACCGCAGATGACTTTAAAGCAGGCAAAGACCCGCAAAAAGAAGCGGCTATAACCTGGTTCGCCACGCAATAACAAAGAAAAAAGCCCTCACGCCGACCACAGTGGTCAGGATGAGGGCTTGAGATGATGCGCGGCGTCAGGTCGCAGGGAGCAGTTCGCGCTGGCGCGAATTGTCCTTGGCGATGGCCTGCATCAGAGTACTCGACTTCAGGGTCTTCGCGGTTTTCCGGCGGAGAATGTAGACGAAGGAGCTGACGCCGACGCCCGCGACGATGACCGCGCCGATCGGGAATGCAAATTTCGGGGGAATACCCAGGAATACGCACAACACAAGCAAGGCAATGACCGAGATGGCGGAAAGGGCAAAGGCACTGATGGCAGGAATCTCGGTGCGGTTACCCCTGGCGAATGTCTCGTGCCAGTCTTCGCCGACTATTTCCTCGTTGGCGTACCACCGGCGCACCAGCTCGCGCTTGATGTCGTTGAACGAAACCAGGTTGGCATCCGATTCGCCCCAGCGGGCAAGCAGATGCCGGGAGTTGCCGTTGACGCCGACCAAGATAGGGTCGGGCCGCGGATTCTCCGGCGTCCAGATTTCGAAGCGTTCGAATAGGCCGGACTTCTTGTGCCCCTGCCACATCTTGAGCACGGGGCTCGGGATGCGGTCGAAGTTGTAGTCGGCGAGTTTGTGGTCTTCCTCGTCCGGAAGGTCGGTGTATGCGGTTGGCAGCCACGCACGCCAGATGGCCAGCTCGCTGTCGGTCATGGGCGGAGTTGCAATAATACATCCACGCTCCACGGTGGCGAGGTCGGTCTTGAGCGACTTGGCTTGTGCCTTCAGACCAAGGCTTTTGGCGATACTGAGCTTTTCGCGCAAAGCTGTCGCGCGGGTTGCTTCCTTCTCGTCGAGTGCCGGCTTGCGGTTGATAACAAAGAGCTCATGTTGGGACATTGGGTGCTCCTTTCGTCCCTAGACTAAACTGGTATGCAGGATACTTACAGTAATAGCTATTGTCAAGTACAATAATCAGCTTTATTTGCTATAGTTTTTGTATGAAAGTAATTTTGCTCAAGGATGTTCGGGGCGTGGGAATGCATGGCGAAGTAAAAAACGTCGCCGACGGATACGCCATCAACGGCCTCTTCCCGAAAAAGCTCGCGGAGGCCGCCACGCAAGAAAAGATTGCCGAGGTGGAGGCCGCGCGCGCGGCGCACGAAGCGGCGGCGGTTAAGGAAGCCGAACAGCTCGACAACAAGGTCGCCGCTTTGCGCGGTAAAACGGTTACCATTTCCGGCCGCGCTACCGAAAAGGGCGGGCTCTTTAAGGCCGTGCACGAAAAGGATATTGCTAAAGCGATACTCGGCGAACACGCGCTTGCGATACCGGAAGATGCAATTATTTTTCAGGAAGCGGTTAAAACAGTGGGGGAGCACGTGGTGATGCTCAAAAGCAAAAACCAAAAAGCCGAACTCGGCGTAGTGGTTGTTCCAACACAAAACTAGTGTTGTAGTGAGTCAGACTTACTGGGCTATAACGTTGACCTGCGAGTGGACCTTGGTTTGGCCGGTAAAGCTTATTTTGCGGACGTTGCGGAAGTTGACCACGCCGGTCTTGAGCGCAAAAAGGGTGTGGTCCTTGCCGGAGCCGACATTGCGGCCGGGGACCATTTTGTGGCCGCGCTGGCGCACGATAATAGCGCCCTCCTTGGCGATTTCGCCCGCAAAGAGCTTAACGCCAAGGTATTTAGCGTTTGAGTCGGTGAGGTTTTTAGCTGTTCCGCCGGCTTTCTTACTTGCCATATACTATAGTAAACTAACAAAAATGCCTGATTTGAGCAAGTGGTCGCAAAAACTCGAACCTTATCTCCTGCCGCTCATCGTGGTGCTGGTCGGCTTGACCGCCTTTGGCCTCGGCAGGCTTTCGACAGTGGCGCAGGCCGAGGTCGCGGGCTATACTGCGGCGGCTGACTCCACCGGACAATAACTATGTTAAAGAACACCAAACGCGCCGCAGTGCTCATTGTAGGGTTCGTTTTCGTTATCCTCGGCATCTTGGGGCTGTTTTTACCTTTCTTGCAAGGCATTCTATTTTTAGTAATCGGCATGCTCCTGCTCTCCGCATACTCGCCGGCATTGCGCGAGTGGATGCAAACGCATACGCGAAAATATCCGAAACTGCATTATTGGGTTCTGCGCGCCGAGGCGTGGATAGAGCGTATAATTGGTAAACCAGAATGATAGCCGTTGATGTAGAAGCAAGCGGGATAGGGCCGGACACGCACTCCATTGTAAGCGTGGGCGCTGTCGACATGGATAATCCGTCGCGCCAATTGTACGAGGAGTGCCGCGTGTGGGACGGTGCCCACATCAACGACGAGGCTTTGGCAGTTTGCGGATTTACCCGCGAGCAGATTACCGACTCAAAAAAGCAGACGGAAGGGGAGTTGGTGCACAAATTTGCCGCGTTTGCAGAGCCTTCTGCCGACCGCACCTTGGCGGGGCAAAACGTTTCTTTTGACCGCGACATCCTGCAGGCGGCGGCCGTGCGTGCCAAACATACGGCGTGGCCGTTTGCGCATCGCACCATCGACAGCCACACACTGTGCTGGATGCACATGGTCAAGAGGGGACTCACTCCCCCAGTCGACCCGGTTAAAAAACACTCCGCACTCAATCTTGACGCGATCCTTTTATACTGCGGCATCCCCGAGGAACCGACGCCGCACAACGCGCTCACAGGCGCCAAGTCGCATGCCGAGGTAATCTCCCGCCTCCTCTACGACAAAAAACTTCTCCCCGAGTTTGAGCAATACGCTATACCTTGGTTAAAATAGAAAGACGGGCCGTAGTATATCGGCAGTACACATGCATGGGGTGCATGTAGGGAGGGTTCGATTCCCTCCGGCCCGACAAGCGAAGCGCAGTACGGCCGCAGGCAAGCACCTGCGTGCTTGCCGAGGGAATCGAAAGGCGGAGCGTTGTTTTGCACTTGCAAAACCGCGAGCCAGGGTCGTGAGCGAGTTTGCTGACGAGCAAACTCGACTCCTGACCGATCCCTCCGGCCCGACAAGAGGTAATTTATCAAGCAAAATAAGGGTTTTTTGCTGTCAATAAGGACTGTTAATAACTCTATGGGGTAGGCTGTTTTCTTGTCAAGCACTTACCTTGACGATATTGACAAAGACTGATAGAGTGTTGTTATCTCCGAGCAGTCGAGTTCGGGGCTTTCTTTTTGTCATAACGACAAAACCGACTAATCACTATGCAAATTATTATATGCCTTTCGCAGCTAGTTTCGCTCTTGCCGTATCTCTGGCACTAACGCCGGCGTCGGCAAGCCCGGTCCAGAACCAATGGATCGGTCCGATGCCGGCTGCCCAGACCGTCGAGCAATATGTACGCGAGTACTTTGCCGATGCGCCTATCATGGCGGAGGTCGCCCGTTGCGAGTCGCGCTTTAAACAGTTCGACACCGACGGTTCGATCCACCGCGGCGTGGTCAACAATAAAGACCTCGGGGTCATGCAGGTCAACGAGCATTATCACGGCAAGACGGCCGGTAAACTCGGACTCGACCTCTATACTATCCAAGGCAACGTCGCGTACGCCAAATACTTGTACGAAAAGGAGGGGACCCGCCCGTGGATGTCATCCAGCCCGTGCTGGAGCAAGTCCAAGGTCGCCAAAGAGCTCGCACTCAATAAATAAATAATCGAAGGGAAGGGCCGCTTAGCAATAGGCGGCCTTTTCCGTGTGATTTGACAAGTAAATATAATTTGAGCTATAGTATTCAGCGAAATAGTTCCTAGCCGCCAGTCGGCGCACACAAGGAGGAAACTCATGTCGATATCTGACACTGCACTGCCAAGCGCCAAAAAGCGCGATCTCTCCACCAGGCTTGCTGGCCTACTAATTGGATTTGGCGTCGCAATTTTGGCGCTTGTTGTCTATGGTGTTTTCGGAACCCTGTACGGACACGAGATCGGCCGCATGGCCTTCTACGCCTATATTGGCATCGTTGTCGCAAGTGGACTTATCACAGTCGGTATCGCGATTATGGTGACAGTTTGGAAAAATGACCGCCCTTAACCGCTCGAACTGGATTCCGCTCCGGTCGAGCGGTTTCCTTTTTAATTAAAATGGAAGTGACTCTCTGTTTTGGCGAGATTTTTGGAGGTTCAAGGGGGTTCAATGACTCAGTGACTCAGTTTGTCTCTTTTTGTTTCTCGCCTAGAGAGAGCGGTCCGTAGATTAGCGTTTTTATTGCGCTCTAACACATTCAAAAACCCTGTAAGCGAGGACTCGGGAGTAAAACGATATCCGAGAACCCCAAAGTCTTCCAGGTTTGGATAAGGCACTTGGATGCATTCGCGTATTTTTCCTTTGCTAAAATATGCCAGAATTTTTTCCGCATTTTGAGTATGACCGCATTCGGCAACTGTCTTTTTGTCTGCAGAGAGGATATCGGGGAAGTAGCCGCAGAATGACTGCTCGAACTTCATTTTTTGACCGGATATCCCTTCCAAAAATTTTGCCGTGATGAGCTTGAGCGCCATGTGTCCATGCCCGCCGCCCGTAGCTTCGTCGTAGAGAGAAGGATTAGAAGTAACTTCCTCAGTCTTGCGGAAATACTCCGCTTTTGACGCGATAGGGAAGGAATCGAGACGCAAGTAATCATTGCTCACCAAAAACGCAATCTCCTTAATTGTTTCTTCGTCACCGCTGAAGGCATAAGAGCCGGAGTAAAATATGTCGCGAATTTTGGAAAGTGTGTCCATGTCTATTTTTTTATGTTACGTCCGCCGTGGAATTTCTCATGGATGTCGCGCAGCTGCTTGTTGGTCACGTGCGTATATACCTGCGTGGTGGAGACGTTTTTATGCCCCAACAGCTCCTGAACACTGCGGAGGTCTGCCCCGTGCGAAAGTAAATCCGTCGCGTAGGTGTGCCGTAGGGTATGCGGAGTAACCCTTTTTGAGAGACCGGCGAGTCTGGCGCTTTTTGATATCATAAGTTGTATGTAGCGCGGGGTAAGCCGGCGGTCTTCAGCATTTTTACTCCTGTGGTTAAGAAAAAGAGGTTTTTCAACATCGCGCCGGCTCCCCAAATACTTCCGCAGCCATTCTGCCGCGCGGGGAGAAATAAATATCGTCCTAATGTGTTTTCCTTTGCCTACGATAGAAAGCTCGTAGGTGCGCTCTTTTTTATCGCTCAAGAACGATAGTTGGTCGGCGTTGAGCGCCACCAGCTCTGATATGCGCATGCCGGAAGAAAAGAAAAGTTCCATAATCGTGCGATCTCGGAGGCCGCTTTGGGTTTTTGTGTCCGGCACGGCGAGAATTTTTTCCATATCCTGAATATCAAGAAACGATATCGTCTCCTCATCTTTGTGTTTAGCGAGCTTTACCTTGGAAGACGGCAACGACTCAATGTCCCGCTCAGCAAAGTAGTCCAAGAGCGCTCGCAGTGCTATAAGGTAGTAGTTTTGAGACTTTTTACTCAAATTAGTGCCCCGTTGTGTCACATACTTGCGGGCAAGATATAAGCGGTAGTTCCAGATATGTTCGGCGGAAAGTTCATTGGGATAGAGTTCCTGATTATCAGTCTCGCGCAGCCATTTTCGAAAAAGTTCCAAATACTGGCGATAGTTGCGCTGAGTATTGGAAGAGAGGCCTTTTTCAATCTCACAATAATCAAGGAAGGGGAGAACATGCTCACGGATAGGTCTGCGCTTCAAAGCAGGGGACATATGAGCTAAGTATATCCTATAGGTATTGTTCGCACAATATATGTAAAACGAACAATAGGCACCTTAAGCTACAATACCCACAGTGAATGCCCAATACAAAAATACCCTAAAAAAGCTCCTCTCCCCCGCGGAGCGTGCGGTGTTCGAAAAACTAAAGTCGCCGCTCGATGTACAAAACTACTTAGACCGCCTCCCTATCAATTTTGAACTGACAGGGGAGACTATATTTTCTCCGCGCAGAGTCCTGCGGGAAAAGAAGGTCCATTGCGTCGAGGGGGCGGTATTTGCCGCCGCTTCCCTCGCCTATCAGGGTAGGCCGCCGTATTTGCTCGATATCCAAACCGCCCCGCACGATGACGACCACGTGGTCGCGCTGTTTAAAGAGGGCGATAGGTGGGGCGCGATAAGCAAAACCAACCACACCATCTTGCGATGGCGCGATCCGGTGTACAAAACCGTCCGCGAGCTCGCGATGTCGTACTTCCACGAATACATCGTGGCGGATGGGGAAAAGACGATGCGCGCGTTCTCCAAACCGTTCGACCTGTCGCGCTACGCGCCGGAGTGGGTAGTGGCCGAGGAAGACTTGGTGGACATTATCTGCGACCTGGACGACTCGCCCCACTACCCTATCGCGGATAAAGCGGCGATGAAGAATCTGCGCTGGGCACAACCGATAGAAGCAAAAGTTTTAAATATTACCGAGTGGAATAAAGCCGGCAAAAAAAGAAAACTCTAGCTTCAGCGAGTTCTTCATGCAGATAACAGTGTGATAGAGCAATACTGTATGCATGAAAACAATAATAACTTGCCGCGAATGCGGCCACCAGGAAAACGGCAATACGGAGAGTCAGCTGATGAACCGCATCAAAATATGGAACCATGTTGAGCGTGTCCATCAGGACCGCCATATAAAACCCTCACAGGTACCTTTGGTGATGCGCGAGTATGCCGAAATAGACCTGCCGCAGAAGCATTACCGCCTCCAACCCGCCCACTAATTCTTAACGCCCATGCCGCGGCGGAAGAGCAGGATGACTATCGCGGTAAAGAGGAGTGTAAAGGTAATAAGGACGCTAAAGCATATCCACACCGGCACGTCGGAGACGCCGAAGAACCCGTAGCGGAAGGCGTTGACCATGTAGAGGATAGGATTAAAGAGCGACACGTTTTGCCAAAACGGCGGGAACTGCGTGATGGAATAAAAGATGCCGCCGAGGTACGTGAGCGGCGTCAGCACAAAGGTCGGCACAATGCTTATGCCGTCAAACCCTTTGGCAAAGATGCCGTTGATGAGCCCCGCAAGCGAAAAGAGTACCGAGGTCATGACTACCGCGGCGATGAGCACTGCAAAATTATATATCGCCAAATGGCTAAAGAAGAGCGACACCAAGAGCACAAAAAAGCCGACTATTAAGCCGCGCATCACTCCCCCGCTGATAAACCCGGCTATCACCAGCCAGTCGGGCATGGGCGATACCAGCATCTCGTCGATGTTGCGCATAAACTTGGCAAAATAAAAGTTCGACACCGTGTTCATATACGAGCTGGTGATGATGGACATCATAATGAGCCCCGGCACGATAAACTGGATATAAGAAAGGCCCTGTATGGGCGCGAGCTGCGAGCCGATAAAGGTGCCGAAAACGATAAAGTACAGCGAGGTAGTAACCACCGGCGGCAAAATAGTCTGCGCCCAAATACGGAATATGCGCACCAGCTCCTTGCGCATCACGGTCATATAGGCTATCCACATTTTTTCGTTTGTCATACCGGGTCGTTCTTTTCGCTTTCTATAAGCTCCAGATATATATCCTCGAGCTTTTTGTTGTCGTGCCGCTCGAGGAAGCCCTGCATAGGCTCGTGCACCAGTATCTCGCCCTTGTTGATGATGGCGACGTTGCGCGCGAGCTGCTCGGCCTCCTCCAGATAGTGCGTGGTGAGTATGATGGTTGTGCCTCCGGTGTTCATTTTGCGCAGGAAGGCCCACATGTGGCGCCGGAGCTCGACATCAACCCCGGCGGTCGGCTCATCGAGTATCAGGAGCTTTGGCTTGTGTATCAGCGCGCGGGCTATCATGAGCCGGCGCTTCATGCCGCCGGAAAGTTTTTGGCTCGGTTCGTGGCGCTTTTCCCATAGCCCGAGGTCTTTCAATATCGGCTCGGCGTCTTTGATCGCCTGCTTGCGCGGTATGCCGTAGTACCCGGCCTGGGTAGTAACGATATCCTCCACCTTTTCAAAAATATTAAAATTAAACTCCTGCGGCACCAGCCCGATATAGGTTTTTGCTCTCGAAGCGTCGCTCACGGTGTCATGCCCGAAAATGTTCGCCTCTCCGGCGGTCTTGTATACCAAGCCGCAGAGTATGCCGATGAGCGTCGTCTTGCCGGCTCCGTTGGGCCCCAGCAGGGCAAAGAAGTCCCCTTCCGCCACCTCGAGCGTAATCCCCTTCAGTGCCGCCACCCCGGTGTCGCCTGCCCGCGCAGGCGGGTATATTTTTTTAAGATTTGAAACGGAAACTGCGGAAGCCATAAGCTTCCGCAGTTTAACACATCCGGTGTTTTTTCCTGTTACATCGAACCGACGCAAGACCGGCAGTCTTTTTTGTGGCCGATGAAGAGCCATACCGCCGAGAGGCCGACGAGAACATAGATGATGTTCTCGACCTGTGCGCCCCCTATGTATCCGGCGATAAGGTTGACTATGTTCCAGTTGCCTCCCTGCGTAAGCGCGCTGAGGCCTATCAGGCCCCAGGTAAGCCCGCCGATGGAAACCAACAAGAACGCAACCATGTGTAATGCTTTCATGAAAGTAGTATAGAGAAAATTGATGACGGGTTCGACCCGGCCCCGCTGTGTAAAGTATACAACCAAAATTTATCGGGTGGGCAAATATGAGAGCGGGTTGAGGTAGGCTTTGGTATCCCCGACCGGCATGGTGTAGGTCTTGCCCCGGCAGCTGCTCGAGGGGAAGGACGCTATCTCCGAGCCCGAGGTGGCGTAGACGCCAAAGTGCAGGTGCGGCCCCGTCGAGTAGCCGGTATTGCCGGAGTACCCGACCGGCTCTCCGGCGTCAATTGACTGTCCTTTGGAAACGGAGATGGTCGAAAGGTGCGCGTACAGGGTCGAGAGTCCGTTGTCGTGCTTGATAAACACCCATTTGCCGTATGAGGCGTTGGGGCAGGTCGCGTCGGTGTTGCCGGTGCCGAGCACCACACCTCCGCGCGCGGCAAGTACGCGGGTGCCGGTGCTCGCGGCAAAGTCCATCCCGGTGTGTCCGCGCCCGTTATATATTTGTGGATTTTGAGTGGAAAACGAAGTGTTGCCGAAGTTTTGCGTGATGCGTATCGAGTCAAGCGGCCACTGCAGAGTGCCCGGAACCGATGCGGGCAAGGAGCCTGCCGCGACCGAGAGCCCGAGTTGCGACTCAAAGTTCTGCAGGTCCTGTTCGAACCGCGCCTGTTCGGCTTGTTTTTTAGCGATAAGTTTTTGATATTCGCTCTCTTTGTTTTTGGTCTGCGCAAGCAGTGTCGTCTGGTCGGCTTTTGCGGCGGCAACGCCCTGCTTTTGCTGGTTGAGGTTCGCCTTGAGGTTCGCCAGCTCTTTGCGCTTGGTTTCCGCGCTGGTCTTGCTGCTCTCGAGGTTGTCGCGCAGGGAGCCGAGGTCTTGTATTTTGTTCTGCAGTTCTCCGCGCAGGCTCCCGACGGTGACCGCCTGGTCAAAAAAACTCGACAGCGTGCCGCCGCCCAGCAGCGTGATGACCAGGTACTCCTGGTCCATCTGCTCCAGTTGCCGCAAGGTTGATGCAACCGCGACCTTTGCGTCGCTTATTTTTTCTTCGGTGGTGCGTATTTTGCCGGACAGGTTCCCTATCTCCTTGTCTTTGACCGAAATCTGGCCCGAGGTAAGCGATACGCTTTTTTGGAGTTTTTGTATCTGCAGGTCGAGCGCTTTGATGGCGGTTTGGAGGGTTTGTTTTTGCGCGGTGGTCAGGTTGAGGTTTGTCTGGAGCGCCGCTATCTCATCTTTTAATTTTTGTATTTGCGCGTTAGTCGCGTCTATCTGCGCCTGCGCGGCGGCATCGGCATCCGCGCGGGCTTTTGCGGCCGCTTCGTTGGCCTCGCGGAGCGCTTTTTGAGCCGGAGTTTCTTCAACAGCAGCGGTGGTATCTTGCGCCAGCGCCTGTGGTATACCGCCGAATATCAAAAAGCTGGCCAGCAATAACAAAGGCGCTCGAAAAAGCAAGTACATCCCCCTTATGTTAAAGGTTTTTAACGGCTTGAGCAATGCGCTCGAGGGTTTCCTTTTTGCCCAAAAGACCGGCGATTGCAAAGGGGTCCGGCGATTTTTCCTTTCCGGACAGGGCAACGCGCAAAGGCCATAGCACGGCTCCCCTGCCCTGCGAGGTGGCGTAGGGCCAGATAATGTCCTTAAGTTGTGCGGCGGTAAATCCTTCATCAGGAATAGGCTCAAACAAGTCGGCAAGCGCCTTCAGATGTAATGACGCGACTTCGGCGTTAATCTTTCCGCCCTGCAGGAGCAGGGAGGGTTCGTAGGAAATGTCGCCGAGGAACCCGAACTCTTCCGTCAGAGCAATAGCCGCCTCGGCGAGCGTTTGTGCGCGCTCTTTAAGTAGAGGCAGGACGCGCGGGTCGACTCTTTTGCCGCTAAACTCCTGCAGGCGCGACGCATACTCGGTATCAGACAATTTTTTTATATGTTCGTGATTAAACCAAAGGAGTTTGTGCATATCAAATATCGCCCCGGCCTTGTGCACGCGGTCGAGCGTAAACTCGCGCGTGAGCTCGTCTAAGGTGTAGAGCTCCCGGTTGGTGCCCGGATTCCATCCGAGCAGAGCCAAGTAATTAAGCAGCGCCTCGGGGATGAACCCTTGCGTCTTGTAATCGTTTATCGAAACGGCGCCGTGGCGCTTGGAGAGCTTGGTTTTGTCGGGCGCGAGTATAAGCGGAATGTGCGCGTATTGTGGCCGCGCAAATCCAAGCGCCTCCTGTATCAATATTTGCCGCTGGGTGTTGGAGACATGGTCTTCGCCGCGGATGATGTGCGTCACGCCCATGTCGTGGTCGTCGATGACCACCGCCAAGTGGTAGAGCGGCTCATCGATATTGCGCGCGATGACAAAATCGCCAAGCTCGGTGGTGTCAAAGGTTATCTCGCCGCGTATTGCGTCGTGAAAGGTTATTTTTTTGTTCGGGTTTTTAAACCGGACAACTTTTTTACCTGCCCCGTTGGAAGACGAAGTCTTTCCATCGGGGTCCGGTTTTTCCGCCTGCGGCTCGGCCTCGTACGCGTGGCCCCCTGCAATAAGCTTCGGAATATATTTTTGATAAATCGCCGTCCGTTCCGATTGCCGCGGATTTTCGGCAAGCGTATACGGTATGCCGAGCCACCGGAGGCCGTCTACAATATCCTTTTCGAACTCCGGCTTGTTGCGTTCCTTGTCGGTGTCCTCAAAACGCAGGAGCATTACCCCGCCGTTGTGGGCGGCAAAGAGATAGTTAAAAAGGGCGGTCCGTACGGACCCGATGTGCAAAAACCCCGTAGGGCTAGGCGGAAACCGCGTAATAACCTGTGCCATATCCAAAAACTATACCAAATAAACCCTTATTTTGCAGGGCATTTCCGACTTGACAAGAATACTATGATATGCTATACTTAAGATTAGATTAGTAGCCAAACACGGAGGGTGAAATGGCACACACAGAGAAGCGCGGAGACCTGTTCAACAACGGTCAGATGCGCGTCCACACGAACCACTGCGGTGAGATTTTCGTCGACCACCCCGCAACGGGTGTCCAGATGAGAATCAGCCCGAACGGGAAAGGACTAGGCTTCACCACTTTCGGTGGTGGTCGAGTCCAACCGACAGTGGTCGCCGGCAGCATTGGCTACGAGGTCGTTCCTCGCTAGCTCCCGCCGCACCGCAGAGCGCCAATCCTTGGCCCTCCGAGGTGCGGCGTTTCTGTTTTTGTTTTTCCCAATATTCAATAAAAAGCACGACCGTTATAAATATTGAATATTTTACATAGGGTAGTCCTATGTATTTTTTCTGTGAGTCAGACTCACAGGATTCTTGACAAAGTATATAAATATAGTATACAATCGAAGTAGGTTTTTAGGTCATCAAATGGGAGGGAGCGATGACAAGTGGTCATCTTTTGATAGCAACGGCCGCCGCCCTCCTCGACTTGGGCATGTGGGCTGTTGTTGTGGTGTGCCAACACGCCGCCAGTCGCATGAGGGACCATGCGCGAGAGCGTCTGGTTGTCCTCGACTTCTGGTTCGGTTCGGTTGGTGCGCCGGTAGGCGGTTGCATCGCGACAGCAATGGTAGGCTTACTATTTGTGTCACGGCCGATCGACTTAGGCTTGGGAATGGCAGTTCTAGTAATCGCCCTCCTGTGCACGGTACTTTTGGCAAAGTATTGGGTGTGGGGCCAGGTGGTAAAAGGGTTGCTCAATATAGACATCAATGACGCTGGGGGCCTATCGGGTGTAGGAAAACTACACTTCGTCTATGCCTTCCCTCATTTTGCTATCTTCTTGTGGCTCATGGCACAAGCGGTGGCCGGCACCGGTTGGACGTGGTTCCACACGGTCGCTGCGTGCGGGTATTGTTTGGTTTTTACGACCATCTATCTGGATGTCCGCAACGGCATCCAGCTCATCCCGGACGCCACGTTTGTTCCCTATTTGTTACGGCAAAGGTATGCCGGAGTTGAGAGGAACTAAACGACCTAGAGAGCGCACGACCACACCGGTACGGCGCTCTTTTTCTTTTGTATAAAGTGCTTGGTTTCTGTTTTATAAATATTCAATAAAAAGCACGACCGTTATAAATATTGAATATTTTATATCTTGACGTAACTATTTAAAATTTTATAGTGAGTCTGACTCACAGGATTTATTGCTCGTGGGAGATGGCTATGTCGAGGAGGGCGGCGGCAATAAGGGATGCGGCGTCGGGGGGGGGGGGGCGGGGCCGGCCCGGCGGGGGGGGGGGGGGGGGGGGTGTGGGGGGGGGGTCGACG
>CAYIHD010000006.1:22144-29349 GCA_964363205.1 uncultured Candidatus Saccharibacteria bacterium
TTATTTGAACGCATGGATGGATATACCTCGCTAGAACCAAATACTGGGTGTTGGCTTTGGGTTGGCGGGCGGGGGAAATATGGGATGCGGGGTGGGGGGGGGGTACGGCGCGCGCCGCGTTGCTCATGGCGTGTTTTATCGGCTCATGGCTCAAAATCCGGTCTACCTCCGAGACCAGGAGACCCGGCGTGAGATTGTTTTGCTCGATGACGACGCATGCTCCGGCGCGGGCATAGGTGTACGCGTTTTTGGTCTGGTGGTCCCCTGCGGCGGTCGGAAGCGGAATCAATATCGACGGCAGGCCCCACGACGCTATTTCAAAAATAGTCGAACCGGCGCGCGATATGACAAGGCTCGCGGCGCCCGCCGCCATGCGCGTGGCAAGGTCGTTTAAGTAGCCGACCGGATGATACCGGGCAAGATTAAGGTTGTCCCCCATCACCACTTTGGCGCGGTTCGAAATATCTTTAAGGTTATCCTCCCCGGTCTGGTGGATGATTTGGTATTTTTCCAATAGCTGCGGCAGTGCG
This sequence comes from uncultured Candidatus Saccharibacteria bacterium, assembly GCA_964363205.1. GTDB lineage: Bacteria > Patescibacteriota > Minisyncoccia > Phycocordibacterales > SBAW01 > GWA1-54-10. The sequence goes on from CAYIHD010000006.1 coordinate 22,675, forward strand.
GCAAGCAGGCTCTCGTTGAGCGCCTGCGCGCCCTGCGAGCCGCCGGTGATATATATGACTGGCAGCTCCCGGCTGAGTTTAAAAAACTCGAACGCGCCGTCGCGCGCCGGCACCAGAATCGACTTGCGGATAGGGTTGCCGGTGTACGCGACTTTGTCTTTGGGGAAGTAATGCGCCGCTTCCGGATATGAGACGGCGATTTTTTTGGCGAACGTGCCCGCCCATTTATTGACTTTGCCCGGTACGGAGTCGGACTCGTGTATGACGACGGGGATTTTAAAAAGTTTTGCCGCGAGCAGGGTCGGAAACGAAGCGTACCCGCCCTTGCCGAACACGACGTCGGGATACAAAAAGAATATCCGCAGGACGGAGCGAAAAACTCCCCATGCGGTTTTAAAGTAATCAAAAAAGTTGAGGACAGAAAAGTAGTTGCGCACTTTGCCGGCGGCGGTCGGCACAAAACGGATGCCGTTGGCGATGAGCATCTCGCGGTCGTACGGCTCGGGAGCGGCGTATATCATCTCCGGCTCAAGGAGTTTGCGGTCGCGCACCAGGTCGTTGATTGCCTCGGCCACAGCGATAATCGGATAAAAATGTCCGCCCGAGCCGCCTCCGGTAAAAAGAATTTTCATGCTGTTGTAATTAAGATTTCATCCGCCGCGATACAGACAGTATAACGCCCACTTCCGCCAGCGCTATGGCGAGCGAGGTGCCGCCGTGCGATACAAAAATAAGCGGCAAGCCGGAGAGCGGTATAAGCCCCAGCGTCGAGGCGATGTTCATAAACGACTGCCCGATGATGATGACGACGAGCCCGACGACAAGCAGGCCGCCGAACGGGTCCGGCGCCCGCGCGGCGATGCGCAAGCCCAACATCGCGAAAGCGGCAAAAAGCAATACCAAAGCCGCGCTCCCGACGAATCCGAACTCTTCCGATGCGACGGCAAAAATCGAGTCGCCTATCGGCTCCGGAAGGTAGGAAAACTTTTCGATACTTTGCCCGAACCCGCGCCCCGACCACTGGCCGGAGCCGACCGCTATGAGCGATTGGCTTATCTGCCAGCCGGCTCCCTGCGGGTCCTGCGTGTTGTTGATAAACGTTGTAAATCGCTCCGCAAGGTACGGCCGCTGGTACGCTATCGCGCCCAGCGCGAGTATGCCGCACAGCGCCAACAGGAGCAGGTGTCGCACGCGCCCGCCGGCCGAAAAGAGCATCACCGCGCCCGCGAGCAGGATAATAGCCGCGCCGTCGGTGTCGGGTTGTACCAGCAAAACGGCGGCGGAAATGCCGCAGATAAGCACCAGAGGCAGGACTCCCCCGCGCCATGTCGCGGACCGGTTCATGCGCGAGGCGTATATGCCCGCCAAGAAAGCGACAACCGCGAATTTGAGCAGCTCCGCGGGTTGAAAGGTTATCGGCCCTATTTCTATCCAACGGGACGCGCCCTTGAGCGTGAGCCCGATGCCCGGGACAAACGTGAGCACGGTAAGGAACAGCGCCGCGATAAAAAAGTACGGCGTGTACGGGCGCCAGACGCGGTAGTCGATGCGCGACAAGGTGACAAGCGCTATGCCTCCGCATAAAAATCCGAACAGCAGCTGGTTGACCGCGACCGAGCTAAAGCTCGCGCCGTCGCGCGCGAGCAGGCCGAGCGCGGCGGAGGTAAAGATAAGGAGGCCGAATACTACCAGAGTCAGAAATACGAGCAAAAAAGGCGTATCGATTTGCTTACGCATAACTACAGCAACGCTATCGTCATGCCTATAATCGCGGCGACAAGGCCGACTACCCAGTAGCGCATGGTCACTTTGTACGGCGGCCAGCCGAGCGCCTCGAAGTGATGGTGGAGCGGCGCTATGCGCAAAATTTTACGGCCGAGAACTTTTTTGCCGAACATCTGCATAATGTTGGACAAGACGGTGACCACCAGCAGCAGCGCTATGACCGGCAGGACGCTGACTCCCCTGCCGCCGCCGAGCGTGTCGGTGAGGAACGCGATGACGGTAAGGGCGAGCGTGAGCGCCATGGTGCCTGTTTCAGAAAGATAAAAGCGCGCCGGCGGAATGTTAAACCACAAGAACGCCAGCAGGCCTCCGGAGATCGCCGCCGAAAGAGCCGCGATGTCCATTTGATTTTGAAAGAAGGCGATGCCCGCGTACGCGGCGAATATGGAGGCGAAGGTGCCTCCGGCGAGCCCGTCGATGCCGTCTATCACGCCGCCCGCGTAGATAAAGAGAGCGACCAAGGTAAAGAACGGTATGATGAGCGCGCCGAGCTCGAGCGGGCCGTTTAAAAACGGAAATGATATAGAGGTGACGTCGAGCTTGTCGTAGAACCACCACCCGCAAAAGACGGCAACGACCGCGACCACCAACAGCCGGACGCGCAGTTTGATGCCGGGCCGCCCGAGGACTTCGAACAGGTCGTCGATAAATCCGACTAAAGCGCCGATGGCGAGCGCCGCAAGAGGGAGCCATGTTTGTCCGCGGCTGATAAACGCCAAATCGCCGAACGCGTACGGATACACGCGCGCCAACGCCGACAAAAGGTCCGCGGCAAGAAACACGCTCGCCCACACAATAATCCCGCCGAAGCGGGGGGTCCCGGTCTCTCTTGTTTCGTGCAGGCGGTTAAACTCGCTGGCGGCGGTGCCGTCCAGAGCGGTCTTTCCCGCCTTAGGCTTCCACATCCTGTTTTTGTACAAAAAATGCGTGAGCACCGGCGTAATGCCTATCCCGATAAGGAACGCGAGCGTGGCGGGTATAAATATGCGCAATACGTCTGCGGTCATGGTGTTAAAGCTTTGCGGGCGGTTTTTATTATGGTGTCAACATCGCTAAAGCGCCCGTCGCGGGTAGAGCCGAGCACGGCGGCTATAACCGTGTGCCCGGGCTCCAGGTCGAACACGGCAACCAAGTTGCCTCCGGCCAACTCAGTGTAGCCGGTTTTTGCGGCGACAAAACCGGGGATGTTTTGCAGGGGCAATGCCGTGGCTTTGGCTTTCAACTCTTTTCCGTTTTGGTCGATAGACACATCCGCGCGCGTGGTCAGCTCAAAAAAGTCCGGGTGGTCGCGGTAAAAAAGCGCCGCCAGCCGCGCCACATCGTAGGCGGAGCCGTACGCGCCGGAGGCTTTTGTGTTGATATCAAGTCCGGTGACGTTAAAAAAGTGCGTTTTGGTGAGCCCTTTGGCGGCGGCGGCCTCGTTCATTTTGTTTATAAAACCGTTGCCGATACTCGCGGCCGCCGCCTCCATGGCGTCGTTGCTCGACGCGACAATGGCAAACTTGATAAGGTCGCCGAGCGTGGTGGTCTGTCCGGCGCGCAGGCCTGAGTCGCCGTCCGGCGCGATGTTGTCGCGCGTTATCTGCACCGGCGTATCGGCGGACTTTAATGACAAAACTATTTCTATCGACATCAGCTTGGTGAGCGAGGCGAGCGGCAGCTGCTCATGCGCGTTTTTTTGATACAAGACGCGGCCGGTGCCAAGCTCGTAGAGCACCGCCGACTTGGCGGTCAGGGCATTATCCGGCAGCATGACCTGTCTAATCTGAGACTGCGCGGCCGCGGCGCTCAGGTTTTGAGTAGTAAGCAAAGCGGTGCCGTACACGCCGGCGCCGAAAGCGCCGAGCGTCAGTACGGCGGCGGAAAGCCCAAAGGAAATATTTTTAACTACAGGTATCATTGTTCTGATTGTTTTTGGCGGTACGCTTCCTCGAGCTGTTGCAGTTTTTGGCGCACGTCCGCGTAGTCGGGCAGGTCCTGCGTACGCGAGACTCCCAGTTGTGAGAGGAGCTCGGTTGTCGGCTCATACAAAAAAGAACGCTCGTCTTTGGGGTTCGGTACTTTGCGCACCAGTCCGCGCAGAGTCAGCGTGCGCAGGGTCTGCGACGAGTTAACGCCGCGTATAAAGTCTATCTCACTGCGCGTCAAGGGGCCCCGATAGAGCACCGCCGAGAGCGCCTCCAGTCCGGCCTTGCCGATGTCGCGGCTGTACTCCTCTTTGCGGATTTTTTCTATAAGCACGGCGTTGTTTGCGCCTACCCGGAGCTCCACTTCTACCCCGTCATCGACTATAGTAATGCCGCCGGAACGTGCTTTAAGTTTAGTTAAGGCTTCTTCAATTTGTTCAGGACTCGCGGCAACCATTTTTATTAATTCGCTTCGCGAAAGGGGCCGTCCGAGCGCAAATAACAATGCTTCAATTTGTTCTTCCATAATTTGGTGTTGATACAGCATGACTCTCCAGGGTTATATCACCATGGTTTGCGTCCTGCTCGGCTTTAATTATACCCTGCTTAACCAGCTCAAGCAGCGCCAAAAATCCGACAATAATCTCGCCGCGCTCTTTCTTGCCCGCAAACTCCTTGAAGCTCATTTTAAAAGCGCTCTGGATACGCGCGGCAAGTTTGTCTATCATGTCCTCGAGAGAAATTATTTTTTTGACCTCGACCTTCGGCAGTACCAATGTCGACGGGAAGCCGTCTATCAGCATTTGCGCCGCCGAGCGCAGGCTTGCCGGAGTGGCGGACGGGTCAGGGATATACAGCGGCTCCAGTTCGCGCGGCGTGCCCTCGTATAGCCTAGGAAGGTCCGACCTTCCTAGGTTGCCGGAGGCCTCTTTTATAAGTTGGTACAGCGCCAGGCGGTACTCCAACTCTTTTATATCGCGGGATTCGTCGTCGCTCAACTGCAGGTTCGGCAGGAGCGAGCGGGATTTTATTAAAAGCAGCGTTGCCGCGAGCGAGATAAACTCTGCCGTCTCCCCCACCGGCAGGTGCGGCATCGCGTTGACGCGCGCGATGTACTCGTCGGTGACCGATGCCAGCGAAATGTCGTTTATCAACAACTTTCTTTTCTCTATAAGTTCCAGCAGAACTTCCAGAGGACCTTCGTATACTGAAGTTTTGACAGTAATCGGCATGTTGTTTAAGTATCAAGTATCAGGTAACAAGTAGCAAATAAGTTTTTAAGTTTTAAATACTTAAGTATTGATACTTGTTTGTGATTTGATACTTGAAATTTGTTACTTGTTCTCCGTGTATTTTTCTATGAGCGCTAAGAAAAATCTCACAGGAGAACCTGCTGCGCCCTTGGCCAAGTGTTCGTCGGGAGCGGCGGTCATTTTTGGCGCGATGTCGAGGTGTATCCACGGACAGTCGAGCTCTTTGGCAAAGACTTCCAAAAACTTGCCGCCGCCGATAACGCCCGCGTAGCGGCTGTTGCCGGTTGCGGGGATGTTCGGCACATCCGCAAAGCGTCCTTTAACTATATAGTCGTACTCCTTCCACAGCGGCATCGGCCACATGTAGTCGCCGCTTTCCTCCGCCAAGTTCATAAAGTCCATAATCATGGAGGTTTCGTTGGTCATAAACGCGTTAGCGTGCTCGCCGAACGCCGTGAGCGCCGCGCCGGTAAGCGTCGCCGCATCGGCGACGACGGCGGGGTTGTAACGCTTGGCGTACGTTATCGCGTCAGCCAAAATAACGCGGCCTTCGGCGTCGGTGTGGAGTATTTCTATTGTTTTACCCGAGAGCGATTTGAGTATGTCGCCGGGGCGCATCGACTGCGGACCGGTCGTGTTTTCTACCGCAGGGATAAGCCCGACGACGTTTACTTTTAGTTTAAGTTTTGCCGCCAGCACTACCGAGTGTATGACCGCCGCGCCGCCGGACATGTCCATGTGCATCTCGTACATATGGTCGCCGCCTTTAGCCTGCAATCCGCCGGAGTCGAAGGTAACGCCCTTGCCAACCAAAACCACCGGCTTCAACCAGGACCGTCCTGGTTTTTCCAGGACGGTCCTGGTTGGTTTGCCAGCGCCCCAGTACTCCATGATGATAAATTCCGGCTGTACTTGCGCGCCTTTGCCGACGCCCACAACCGCGCCCATGCCGAGCTTTTGCATCTCGCTCATGCCGAGCGACTTCACTTTTATTGCGGTGCCTTTAGCGGCCTTTTTGGCGGCGGCGGTAAGAGTTTTCGGGGTCATGTCTCCCGCGGGAGTATTGGCGAGCTCGCGGCAGGCGTTGACCTCGCCTGCAATAACCAAGCCGTCGGCAAATCCCTCTTGTGCCGCCGCGGGCGCGTTTGTGATTGCGACGGTTTCCACAAGTCCCCAACCCTCTTTTGGTTTTGTTTTGTAGGTGTTGTGCTCATAGCTGGCCATGACAAACGCCGTGCCTGCCACGCGCCCCGCTTCGTAATCGCCCATGTCCTTTGGCGCGAGGGCTTTAAGGTCGGCATAATCAAGAGCGATAGAGGTAACTTTGTTTGCCTTGGCCGTAGCAACAACTTTGCGCATAACCATGACAAAGCCGCGTCGGCTTAAAGGTTGTGTATCGCGGTGGCTTATCGACAAAGTTTTACCGTCAAAAAGGTTTAAAGAGCCCGGAATAAGGCGTATTTTTACAGCCCCGCTCCCCGCCTTGTACTGGAATTTCATATGTCGATTATAGCCTTAAAACACAACACTTTCAATCAAATAGAAAGCATGCTAAAGTATCTTCAGGCTTGTTCAGTTAGGAGGAGGAGCGGGAACGGGCGGGTTATACCCTGTCCGCTTCGGTGAGAGATCCCGGAGAAAGGGTCCTCTTGGTCCTACCTCCTTTGCCCCTTGGTTCCAAGAGGACCCGACCAATTCCGGCACCGGCTAACCCCGGTGTTTTTTTATTT
>CAYIHD010000007.1:0-28658 GCA_964363205.1 uncultured Candidatus Saccharibacteria bacterium
CCGCGTCGCCACCGCCTCCGCATACAAACACCTCGGTAAAACTCCCCCCTCCGATCTCAACGAGCGACTGTTGTAAATAAAAAAGCGCGGATTTTCATCCGCGCCACTCGGCGACTCACCCGTCGGACAAACTCTCCACTTGCTCCCAATTGATGAAGGTCTTTGTTTTGCCAAAAGTATGGGCCAGGATAATCTCCCCATCAATCTCGACAGCTTCTATCACACCCTTCCGTGTGTCACCACTTTTCGTGCGCAAGGAAACCGGTTTGCCGACGTACAGATTAACTCTGCCAAACATATTCATTACAAACCTCCAGGTTGCAACGACACTTTCTGCGCGCTACTCTACACCACTTTTTATAAAAGACAAACCGGCCTTAACTCAGTACGAAAAAACCATAAAATCTATCCTACAACACTTTCATATATGAAAGTGGGCTCAAAAACTACTTAGGGTATTTTGGGTAGTGGCCATACTGGCGCGGAGTTCCTTTTGGAGTGGGAAACAGCAAGAAGTGCAGCGGGTATTTTTTCTTAAGCCGGTACAGCATGCTTGTGGCGTAGAGTTTCTTTTCATTTCTTTTTTCAAATTCTTTTTCCATCCCCTTAACCGCCTGTTCAAAGCCCGGCAACTGATCCTTCAGCCAACGGTGAACCCGGCCAATGGTCGCACTGCTTACACGCAACCGTTCCCCTATCTTTTCGTGAGGAGTCCGAGACATGAGCATCCGCGCAATGATAATGCGCCGGCCCAACATAATGCGCTCGGACGGTGTGAGTAGGTCGCGAAGAAAAAGCTTGACCGCGTCGCGTCCGTGCACAGCGCTCGCGGCAGTATAGAGAGTATCGAGCGTGACGATTGTTTCTTCTTTCGTAAGATCCTTCAACCGCCGCTTCATATAAAATAAGTCTACTAAAACACTTTCATATATGAAAGTGTTTGGTGTGGATAAGAAAAAGCGCGGATGATTAATCCGCGCCAAAATACTACAACTTCATATACATGCCGATGCCGGGCTGGAAGTGGACAACCCCGACTCCCGTCTGCCGCATCACATAAAGCTCGTGACACCCGAGACAGGTGGTGCACCCCGGATACCATTCTTCCTGTTGCTCGCCGCACTCCTCGCAAGTAAACATTTTTGGTTCAGGTTGTTTGCCTGCAATCATGCTTGACCCTCCGGTTGCAACGATACTTTCTGCGCGCTACTCTACACCCATATGGCGGGACACAGCAAGTGGGCAAAACTCAAACACGTTAAGGGCAAGACCGATGCCCAAAAGGCAAAATTGTTTTCTAAACTCGTGCGGTTTATTACCGTTGAGGTCAAAAAGGCCAAAGGCGACAAAAACGCGCCCGGCGTGCGCACCGCGGTAGAGAAAGCGCGCGCCGCCAACATGCCGCTCGACAACATTGAGCGCGCGTTAAGCAAGGCCTCCGGCGACGGCGCAGAACTGGAACAAGTAACCTACGAGGCATACGGCCCCGGCGGATGCGCTTTGGTGTTAGAGGCGTACACCGACAACCGCAACCGCACCGTGCAGGAGCTCAAACACCTGCTCGCGCTCAATGGCGGCACGCTGGCAAACCCCGGTGCGGCCATTTGGGCGTTCCAAAAAAATGCCGAAGGCAAACTCGAGGCCATGATGCCTATAGAACTCTCCGACGAAGACGCGCAAAAAATGGCGGAGCTCAGCGACGCGCTCGAGGAGCACGACGATATCAACGAGATTTACACCAACGCCGCGTAACATATGCGTGTTCTCGCTTTTGACCCGGGGTACGAAAGGTTGGGAGCCGCAGTGCTTGAAAAACAAAAAGGCAAAGAAGTTTTATTGCATTCGGAGTGCATACGCACTACAAAGTCTCTCTCCTTCCCGGAGCGGCTCGCAACACTGGGAGCCGCAACTGAGACGCTTATAAAAAAGTGGAAGCCCGATTGCATCGCAATCGAAAATCTTTATTTTGAAAAGAACGCCAAAACCGCGATGAATGTCTCGGCGGTGAGAGGGATGCTTTTGTATATTGCCGCCTCGCGCGGGTTGCCCGCGCGCGAGTACACGCCCCTGCAAGTAAAGGCCGCGGTGACCGGTTACGGCCGCGGAAACAAGGCCGGCATCGCGCTCATGGTGCCGAAATTACTGGCACTTCCCCCTCGTGTGCGGCTTGACGACGAGCTCGATGCTATTGCGGTGGGGATTACTTGCCTTGCATCAATCCGTTAATTTGATACAAAGTCTGTGTTTGGGTCTTTTTAGCCCAGTTATCAAACGTTATTAAATAACCGGCACTTATTATGCACGAGGAGTTTGCACCGGATTTCCTGTCAGAGGACTTCCTGCTCGGCAGTGAGCCCGAAGAGGAGACGGACGAGGATGAAGTTGAGGAAGAAGACGATGTAGAAGAAACCGCCGATATAGAAGAAGAGATGCTTTAATCCGTCTTTATAAACCGGTGCTTGCCGATGCGTATAACGTCATCGGCTATTTCCGCGTCTATACTTTCTACTTTTTTACCGCTCACAACCGAAGAAACGGCGCCCTGCTCAACCAAACGGCGAAGCTCGCTGGTTGATATATCCTGCACTATGTCCCGCAACTTGCCTCTTTTTACTGTCGGAATATCCGCAGGAACACCCCCACCACTGAAGGTGTTGTGCCAATCGGCTTCGGCCTTAGCTGCCGCGTTTTTGCCGTGATAGAGCGTCACGATTTCGCGCGCCAAGCGCATCTTGGCTTCTTTGGGGTGTCCTGAAAGAATTTGTCTAATAGTATCGGAGGATATGTCGGTCGCGACCTCAAAGTAGGTTTTTATAAGCTCGTCTTTAACCGACATTAGCTTGCCGTACATATTTGATGGGGTGTCTTCCAAGTACACGCAGTTATCATACGTCTTGCTCATTTTACGGCCATCGGTGCCCTCAATAAGCCGCGTGGTAAGTACAAACTTCTCACGTTTGCCCGAGGTTTGCTGGAGATGCCGACCGGCAAGCATATTGAATTCTTGGTCTGAACCACCGAGCTCAACATCCACGTCGAGTACCACCGAATCGTAGCCGACCATCAGTGGGTATAAAAATTCGTGCAGAGAAATTGGCTTTTGTTCCTGCAGACGTTTTTGAAACATGTCGCGCTGCAACATTTGTTGGACGGTAAACTTGCTCGCAAGTTTTACTATTCCCTCAAACGTCAGCTTCTCGAGCCACTCGTGATTATAGCGGATACTCACTTTCGAAAAGTCGAGTATTTTTTGCGCCTGGCGCTTATAGTCTTTAAAATTTTGTTCTATTTGTTCGCGGGTAAGAGGCTCTCTCATCGCATCGCGCCCGGTCGGATCTCCTATCATCGCAGTAAAACTCCCCACCAAAAAGATAACTTCGTGGCCAAGCTCGCTAAACTCGCGCAGTTTGCGCAGTGGCACAGAGTGTCCGAGATGGAGCTTAGCTCCTGTTGGATCGATACCGAGATATATACGCAGGCGCTCACCGGACCGAAGCTTTTTTAGCGCAAGCTCGCGGGGAACTACATTCTCCACACCGCGCGTTAGGACCGCGGCGACCGCCGTCTCGTCCGTATTGATTTTTGGCGTCCGCGAAAAAAGCCCCATATCTTGATATACTACTACTCATGCACGAGTTTGTCCTGGCTGTACGCAGGGGTATCCGCTACGGCCGCCGGCATTGGCGCCTTTTGCTTGTATGGTGCGTAAGCGCGGGGCTGATTATTGCCGGCGCGACCCTGTTGTGGGCGGCAACGCTCGAGCTCCCCGACCTTAAGTCGCTCGAGACCCGCAAGGTAGAGCAGTCGGTCAAAATATACGACCGCACCGGGCAGGTGCTTTTGTACGACCTGCACGACAAGATGCAGCGCACCGTGGTGCCGCTCGAGAGCATCTCCACGTACATCAAACAGGCTATTGTCGCGATAGAAGACCCGGAGTTTTATACGCACAAAGGGGTAAAACCCACCGCGATTTTGCGCGCCGTCTTTACCAACGCGACGCACGGCGACCTGCTCTCCGGCCAGGGCGGGTCAACCATCACCCAGCAGGTGGTCAAACTGACCGTGCTGACCGCCGACAAAACCATAACCCGCAAACTCAAAGAGTGGGTGCTCGCGCTTAAAATGGAGCGCTCGCTTACCAAGGAGCAGATTTTGGAAATTTATCTCAACCAGGTGCCGTTCGGCGGACAGCTCTACGGCATAGAGGAGGCCTCGATGACCTTCTTCGGAAAACAGAGCGCGGACATAACGCTGCCGGAGGCGGCGTATCTCGCGGCGGTGCTCCCCGCGCCGACGCGCCTGTCGCCGTACGGCTCGCACCTCGACCAGCTGGAGGTGCGCCGTAAACTGGTGCTCGATAAAATGCTGCAGCACGGATATATCACGCAGGCGCAGCGTGACGAGGCCTTGGCGGCAAAGGTTGTCTTTACTCCTCCGCGCGACACCTCCATTGCGGCGCCGCACTTCGTCTTTTATGTGCGGCAATACCTGGAGGACAAATACGGGCAAGACGCGCTCGAGCAAGGCGGGTGGCGCGTCACCACCACGCTGGATGCGGAACTCCAGGCAGAAGCCGAGGAAATAGTAAACCGCAACGCTTTGGCAAATGTGGAAAAGTTTAATGCCACCAACATGGCGATGACCGCGGTCGACCCGAAGACCGGGCAGATTCTGGTGATGGTCGGCTCGCGCAATTACTTTGATACCGACATCCCCGGTGCGTACAATGTCGCCACCATGAGCCCGGGGCGCCAGCCGGGCTCGGCGTTTAAGCCGTTCGTCTACGCGCAGGCGTTTGCCGAGGGCTACACGCCGGAGACGGTGCTGTTTGACGTGCGCACGCAGTTTTCGACCACGTGCAAGGCAAGCGACACCGCCAACAGCGAGTCGCCGTGCTACTCGCCGGTCAACTACGACGGAAAGTTCCGCGGCCCGATGTCTCTGCGCGAGGCGCTCGCGCAGTCCATCAACATACCGGCGGTCAAGGTGCTTTACCTGGTCGGCATAAACGACGCGCTGCGGACCGCCAAGTCGCTCGGCATCAACACACTCGGCGACGCAGACCAGTACGGACTCACGCTGGTGCTCGGCGGCGGCGAGGTGACGCCGCTTGAGATGACTAACGCGTACGGAACCTTTGCCAACAACGGTCTGCATTTTGAGACCACGCCGATACTCCGCATCGAAGACGCGCTGGGAAACGTCATAGAGGACAACACACAGCGCAGCGGCACCCAGGTGCTGAGTCCGGAGGTTGCACAAAAAATAAACGACGTGCTGTCCGACAAGGTGGCGCGCGCGCCGCTCGGGGAAAACAACCTGTTCAACTTCCCCGGACAGGATGTGGCGGTTAAGACCGGTACCACCAACGACTTCCGCGACGCGTGGACCGTCGGCTATACGCCGAATATTGCGGTCGGTGTTTGGGCGGGAAACAACGACAACACGTCGATGCAAAAGAGGGTGTCCGGATTTATTGTCGGCCCCGCGTGGAGCGAGTTTATGCGCTATGCAATCACCAAGATGCCCACAGAGGCGTTTGTGCGGCCGGAGTATACGCCTTCGTCCAAGGCGGTATTAAACGGCGCGTGGCAGGTCCCCGGCAGTGACGGGCTGGTGCACGAAATCCTCTACTGGGTAAAGCGGGGCGACCCGACCGGACCCGCGCCAAGCAACCCGGCGGCCGACTCGCAGTTTGAGCGCTGGGACGCGCCGGTGCGCGCGCAATACGGCGGCTACGGGGTCTACGCGCCCGATCCTGCTCAGCAAACACCAACTCCGCAGGGTCAGCCGCCCCAAACGCAAACACAGTACCAAAACCCGTACGGCGGCTCCTTTGTCCCCTCCTACCCTGCGCAATAAAAAAACGACCGCTATTGGCGGCCGCCCGGAAATATAGTGAATGATGGTTTTGTCCCGCCCGTGATGTGTGGAAAGCTCAGTGGTCCGTTGTCAGTAAATATCCTACTTTTTGCCTTGAGCGTGTCTTTAATAATCTGGTGGGTCTGCAGCGCCTCGCTTATTACTAGGCCATCCGCATCGCTTCTTGTGACCCGCAATTCATCCAAACCATTATAAGCCGATTCACTAAACAACAATGTAACGCGCCGATATCCCCACCTCCAGCTGAGCAGAAAATGCCCGAGAGTAACAAGAAACTTTTTCATGTTGCACTCCCCAAAAAAGAAGTCTGAATAAATCCTAACAAAAAGAAACGCGGCGCGCAATAAAAAATTACCTTATCTGTTCATCGGCATCGCGAGATAGAGAAAGGATTCGTCACCGGCGTCTTTGATAAGCATTGCTTTTCCGGGGCCATTGGAGTGGAGGCGCACACTGTCGCCGGAAATAGATTGCAGGGAGTCGGCCAGATACCGGCCGTTAAACGACACCGAGACCGACTCCCCGCTTGTCGCCGCTTTTATTGTTGATATTTGCTCGCCTATGTCCGGGTTGCGCGAGGACAAAAACATAGATTTTTTAACCGTATCAAGTGATAAGGAAACTTGAGCGAACTTGTCTGCAAATATTGAAAGTGATTTCAGCGCCCCGGCCATATCCTCGCGCAGAACCACCGCCTCGGTGGTAAATTTTTTCGGTAAAATTTGTTTGTAGTTAGGAAAGGAACCGTCAAGCAGCCGGCTTGTGTAATACACACCATCAGTCTGAAGCGACAACTGATTATCGTTGTAATAAATTTCCACATCTGCGTTTACACCCTCGAGTATCCGTATAAGTTCCGCCGCATTTCGCGCCGGAATAAGCAGTTCAGGCACACTCCCACCGGTTCTCATTGGTACTGTTTTTTCCGCAAGACGGAAGGAGTCCGTTGCCGCCGATGTCAGTTTACCCACCTCTCCATACACCAAAACACTTTGTAGTTCCGGTTTAATAGCGGATAAAGACGCGCAGTACAACACGTTTTTTATTGCTTTTACAAAATCAATACTTTTTATTTTGAAAGAATGTTCGGCTGGGACACGGGGTAATATGGGAAAATCCTCATAGGGAAGCGTTTTAATTGACGCACTGGAACTTTCGGTTGTTATTTTTAAAACTTCACCAATAAGATTTACCGAGACAGATTTACCGCGGGTGTTTCCTAAAAATCCGGCGAGTATAGACGCCGGAACAGCAACAATACCCTCCGTTAAAACTTTTGCCGAAATAACAACCTCAACACCACACTCAAGATTTGTGGCGCGTAAAATTAATCTGCTTCCCTCGGCGGTTATAAGCACACACCCTAAAACCGGGAGGTTTGATTTCTTTTCCGAAAAACGGGCCGCAGTAGAAGCTGCGGTCAGTAATGTTTGTAATGTAGTTTCAAATTTCATATCTTCTTATATAAGAACTATTACTATTATTAGCTATGTGTATTAGTGGGATAAGTTATTTTTTTGTTGATAAGTAAGGGTGTTTTAAATTTTTTATTTATGTGTTTCATGTGAGTAATTGTTGTTTAAGGTGTTGATAGTAGTTGTTTATATATTTTTTATCAACAGTTATACACATTATTTCAACATTAACCGTATTTGATGAATTTCATTATTTAAAACACTATCTTTATGTAGGTCGTTTTTTATTTTGTCGCACGAGTGTATAACTGTTGTGTGGTCTCTTCCTCCTAATTTTTCGCCGATAGTGGGGAAAGAAATTCGGAAGTCCTCACGGAGGAGAAACATAATTACCTGTCTTGGCCGAACCACCTCCTTTCGTCTTGTTTTTTCATAAATACTTCCCTCCTCTACTCCATAAAAACTGGCTATGGTTTTAACCACATCCTGCACGGAGACCGCCTTCTTTTGTGACCCACTGGCGCCGCGCAGAAGCATTTTAGCGTCATTTATGGTCAACGGTTGTCCACGCATCTCAAATTGGATCATAAGGGTGTTTAAAGCACCCTCAAGCTCACGTACGTTACCCTCTATTGTTGTCGCCAAATACTCAAGGACATCATCCTCAAGATAAAAGTTATGGGCCGCGGCCTTTGTCCGTATAATCGCCAAACGCGACTGGTGGTCCGGTGGTGTGACCGAAACTATCATTCCTGCGCTGAAGCGTGATTTGAGCCGGTCCTCGAGGTTTTGTATGACATTGGGGTGTTGGTCGGACGAAAAGACAAGCTGTTTGTTGTTGTCATGAAGAAAATTAAACAAATGGAAGAACTCCTCTTTTATTTTGTCGCGGCCTGCCAAAAACTGGACGTCGTCCATGATAAGCAGGTCGTATTGGCGGTACTTTTCTTTAAAGCTCTGCACCTTGCCGGCCTGCAGGGATGATACATAGTCCATCGAAAAACGCTCCGAGGTAACGTAATAGACCTTGCGCTCCGGCGCGCTGACGCGGAAATGGTTGCCTATCGCCTGTATCAGGTGTGTTTTTCCGAGTCCGGTCGGGCCGTATACAAGCAAAGGGTTGTACGCAATGCCCGGCTTGCGCACGACGGCCTGCGCCGCGGCGTGAGCAAGCTCGTTAAACGGTCCGACCACGAACGATGAGAAGGTAAAGCGCGGGTTGAGGTTGCTTTTTTGGTGTACGGCCTCCAGCGGCAGTTCGCTCACGGGCGGCGGTATGACCTTGGGTTCGTCGTTACTGCGCTTGGGGCCGCGGGAAATGACATACTCCACCGTCCGCACCGACTCGGAGAGCGTTCGCAGTGAGCGCAAAATATCCTTATGAAACTTGGTGGAAAGCCAGTCGCGCGCAAATTGAGACGGAACGCCCAGCGCGACCGCGCCGTCCTCTACGCGGACAATGTGGGTGTCGCGGAACCACGTGTTGAAGTTGGGTTTTGAGATGGTCAGCTCGAGCTCTACCAGCGCGTTTTCCCAAAGTTCTTTAGTGGTTGTCATATAAATGGGATTGCAGTCACACAAGGATACTCGAGCCGGCGTCAGGAGTCAAAAAAGCCGATTATGTGAGCATCTTGTGGAGAACTTGTGGACAAGCTATGATTGACTTATGTCTCAAACATACCAACCAAAAAAGCGCAAAAGGGCGCGTTCCCACGGCTTTTTGAAGCGCGCGGCCACTCCGGGCGGCAAAAAAACAGTTCTCCGCCGCCGCCGCAAGGGCCGTAAACGCCTTTCGGCGTAAGTAACAAGTAGCAGGTATCAAGTATCAACTTAAAATTTGTTACTTAATACTTGTTTGATACTTGGAACTTGAAATTTGAAACTTATGCTGTCAAAGACTAACAGGCTTTCAGCATCTGAGGTTCGTGAGATACTAAAGAACGGCCGCTCGGTGCGCCTCGGCACCCTGTCGGCCAAGTTTATAAAGGGGCCTTCGGCTAAGGCGGCGGTGGTGGTAAGCGCCAAGGTTGTCAAGAATGCCGTCGAGCGCAACACGTTGCGCCGCGCCGCATACCTTGCGCTGCGCGCTTCCCTACCCAAAGGAGTACAGGTTGTTTTTTTTCTCCACAAACCCGTTCTCGATAAAAATGAATTGAATTCTCTATGTTTGAAACTTATTTAGTACAGCCCATCTACAATCTTTTTATCGCGCTCCTCGGCATTGTGCCCCAGGGCGATACCGGGCTTGCTATCATCGCGCTTACGATACTCATGCGCCTGGTTCTGTACCCGGTGTTTACCGCCTCCATACGCACCCAGATGGGCATGACCGCCATGCAGAGCGATGTCGAACTTATTAAAGAAAAACACAAGAACGACAAAGAGGCGCTTGCCCGCGAACAAATCGCCCTTTTTAAAAAACACAAAGTAAACCCGCTGGCGGGTTTTGGCGCGCTGTTTATACAGCTGGCGGTTATTATCGCGCTCTACTTCGCGCTCTTTAACGAAGGGTTTCCCGCCATTAAAACCAGCCTTTTATATTCGTTTGTATCGGTGCCGGGGGCTGTTTCCACGCACTTTTTCGGCATCATGGACCTGCTTACGCCGCACCATATCTTTTTGGCGATACTGGTCGGCGCAAGCCAATACTGGGCGATATATCTGACGCTTGGCCGCACGCCGGTCAATCATAAAGACAAAGACAAAGCCGCGGTGGCGCGCATGCAGCAGAACATGATGCTGTATGTTATGCCGGCGGTTATGGCGGTCACCTCCTATTATTTTGCCGCGGCGGTCGGCGTTTATTTTGTCGCCAGCAACCTTTTTTCGGTCGGGCAGGAGTGGATTATAAGGAACCAGTACAATAAACAACCAGGACAATAAATACAATATAAGAACACGTTTTTTGTTTTCTTGTACTTGTTGTTCTAGTCGTATGTATTGTATGTTGAGGACATGTCCCCCGACTTGTCCTCATTCGTATCAAAACTGCTGGAACTCCTCGGGGTTGAGGGTACGGTTGAACTTAAAACCGGACATCGTACCGTTGTCGCGGTAACCTCCCCCGACTCTGCGCGTCTGATAGGGCCCAACGGCGAACACCTGCGCGCGCTCAACATGATTGCGCGCCGGCTGGTGGAGCAGAAGTACGGCGAGGACTCCGCCGGCTTTCTTATAGACGTCAACGGATACCACGAAACCGCGATGGAAAAAGTGCGACAGAGCGCGCGCATGCTCGCGCAGCGCGCGCGGCTTTTTAAACACGACGTGGACCTGGAGCCGATGAGCTCCTATGAGCGGCTGGTGGTGCACGAACTTTTTGCCGAAGACCCGGAAATAAAAACCGAATCGGCGGGCGAAGGAAAATTCCGCCACATAGTGCTCAAGTATAAAAGCGGCGTTACTGCGTAAGCCGGACCGCCCACAGGCTCCGGTCGCTCTTTCTTATATAGATCAGGTACTTTTCGCTCTTAGTAATTGCCATTTCCGCGATATCGGCCTGTTCCCCCCCGTCGGCGGCGCCTCCGGGCACCGCGACTATAGATGAGCGCGCGTTTATCAGGTCGTAGCTTACTACGCTACTTGGTTTCCCCGCGATGCCCCGGTGTACAAGGTCGAGGTAGTTTGTTTCGACATACGAGAGCGGCACCGCGCAGTACATCGTGGTTGAGGTCGCCATACTCCAGATACACGACTCCGGGCTCGGGTCGAACGACAGCGGGCTTGAGAGGCCTGTTTTTACGGTGCGGTAGTAGGTGGAGCGGCCGGCACCCTCCGTTTGGTACACAATGCGGCTGAAAGCGCGGTCCGCTATGGCGGTAAGTCCTTGCGCGAACATAAGCGGAGCGTAAGCGCCGTTTTTAGCGTTGATGGAGAAGATCGCGCCGGTTACTCCGGATGCCGGCGCGGAACCGGCGAGCAGAGTCCCCTGCTCCGGCCAGGAGAGCGCGATTTCGGAGAGTGGCAGGCTTACAAGATTTTTCGCGTCACCGCCATCGGCGCGCGCGGTGTACACGTCGCCGCCCCTGGCGGTTTTGAGCAGGTACGCGACGTTTGCGCCGTCGGGCGAGACAGCCAAGCTTGCTATATTGCCCGGCAAAAACTGCACGCGCACCGGTATCGTGGTGGTGCTACTGGCCGGCGGCAGGGCAAAGTGTACGGTCTTGACGGTCTCGATGTCTATGTATTGCATCAGCGCGCCGGTTCCGCCCCCGCTCCATAGTACTTTTTTGATGCCGGGCACGGTGGTGTTGGAAATTGATTTAGGCACGGCTCCGGGCGAGTCGAGTACCAGGTCGAAAGCGTGTCCATTGGTCTGCATGACATACCGCGCGATTGTTGATGTCGGCCGGGTTGTGTCTATGAGCGTGGCGCCCGCGACAGGGCCGTCTGCGATTTTGAATATTTTTCCGATACCCGGTGTTTCTGTCGCTGGAGTATCGGTGATGTTCGATGGTGTAACGTTTGTGTTGTTTTGAGCATTGCCGGTGCCGAACTGTAATCCTGCGGTGTCGGTGGTAAGGGTCGGCGTGTGGAAGTATACAAGCCACAGTATTACTCCCGCCGCCACGATACCGGCGCCGATAATCCATAAAATTATTTTGAAGCTGTTGTTCATTTTTATTGGCAATAACACACGTCCTTGTTGTATTCCTTTTGGCAGGAGAGTGTTTTAGGTGAGCACCGGTTGTAAGCCTCTTCTTGGGTCATGGTCGAGTTGTTGTAAGTAACTTGTCTGCCGCCGTATAGCGCCGCGTCTCCTCCGGTTGTTCCGGAAGATTTGTTGAGATTGTTTACGGAAGTAAGGTCGAAGGTTAAAAGTTTCGGGTTTATGGTGAAGAGGATGAGCCAGGAGGCGGCAAGCAGGAGCAGGCCCCACAGCGCCGCTTGCGCGCGCGATTTTGCCTTGCTGATGTCGAGCGCCGACTCTGAGAGCATGTAGCCGATGCCGGCGATGACTATCATCACGACGGCAAAGAGCCCGCCGAAGCCTATCAACACCTTGAATATAGTGCTTACAAAGGCTGGAAAGTTTGTACCCGACTGGTCGCAAGGGCCGTTCGGGCACGGCAGAGGCTCGAGCGGGGTATAGGTTATCTGTCCCGGCGCCTGTTCAACAGCTGCAAGCGCGCTCAGCGGTATGACCAGAATAAAAAGTATAAAAAATGTCAGAGGGATTTTTTTCATAGTCCAAAGAAGTTAAAGATTGAGTTGCCTTGTTTTGCGCCGAACTCTATATGCAGAGCGGTACCGGCAGTCTGCACAAACTGGTCAGGATTATTGTTTTGCAGAGAGACCCCTATCGTAGCGCTGCCGGTGCCCGAGCCAGATTGCCTGAGTGTCAGTATCCCGCTGGGGCTGTCGGGTCCGCTTGCCGGCTCATCGTTGAGCGTCCAGACAAACGGTATCAGGCCGGACTTTTTGGTCGCCGTCGAAAAATAGTACGGTTCGGCTTGCACGGTAATCTCTCTGCCGACAAGTGATATGGCGGCCGGAAGCGCGGCGTCGTACAGCGTCCCGCGCAGAGCGTCGCGCGAGTACAGTTGGATAAAAGGGTCTGATGCCGGCACGGACAACTCCCCATGGCCGACCTTCGCGGTGCCGTAGTAGACATCGACCGCAACGTCCTCGCTTTGCTGCAGCTGGTCTCCGGTGCGGCTAAAGGTAAAGCGCCCGAGGCCGGACGCCTCAGGGATAAGGTCATCGCGGTAAAACCACTGATAGTTCAGAGCGTTTGCGGTGACGCGCGAAGCGCCGGAGTATACGGTCGGGAAGGCGACAACCTTGTAGTCGGAGCCGGCGCTGTAGAGTGCTTTGCCTTTATAAAGAGGCGGTACCGTTGTGTACGCCTCCCACAAGAGGTTGATACGCGACGGGTTAAAGATAAAAGTTTGCGCAAAGGAGCCTTGGCTGGAGTCTATCGCGACGGTGATGGCGGTTTTTTGTCCAAGCGCGCCGGTAACAAAGGTGTAGTTGCGCTCCCCTACGCCGCTTTTGACCGTTGTGCCGTCGCGCTTCCACACAATGTCCGCGCTTCCTAAAAACGAGCCGACGCCCTGCACCTCGATTAAAACAGTTTCGTCCGCGCCCGGGGTTTCCGGGGTCACGACGTACTGCACCGGGTCCGGCACGGTTTGCGCGTGAGTGGGCATTCCAACAATCAACAACAGCGCCAGCGCGGCGCCCCTAACTGCCGGCCTGATGTCGTTGAACCGGTTCGGCAGGAGCGGCGGGCGCGACTTCTCCTTGGTTTGGATTTCTTTCTCCAGCGCGACTGCGGGAGCAAACCGGCGTTGAGCCCCTGCTTTGGCGTTATGTTTAAGACCGCTTGCGTCGTCTCCGCCAGCGGTTACAAAAGAAAACGCTTGTTTGGTTGTCCCCGCGCGCATGCCGTCTTCCTTATTCTTTTCCCTCATGCACTTCCACACCATCCAGCTCCAAAACGGAAGAAAGTTCATAAACGGGGTCACCTCGCCGAGGAACCCTTTTATAATAATCTGCGGATAAAACATTCCCTCGAACGCGAGCAACGCGATGATACCGCCGCCGATGGTAATGCTAAGCGCCACGTCAACCGCGGCTCCTATCGGGATAGCAAAGGCGCTGAGCCCCGCCCCCACAAGACCGCCTCCGGCGGCGCACGCGATACCGTTCCAAATACCGGAAATGATGCCGGTCGAGGCGTTGTAGCAGTAGGTGGCGGCAACAGCGGCGCCGGCTACTCCTCCGCCGATGGGTGTCATAAACTGCAGTACCGCGAACGTAATCATAAAAGCAAACTGCAGGAGGTCTAACAAGAACGCCGGTAGTAAGAGCAGGTATTTCATAATTGAGCGGCCTCGGCCTTTTTTTGCCGCAGGGCGAGCACCTGCGATGGGTCTGAGGTGATTATTTGGTCCTCGGTGTATGAGGCTATGACCTTGATTGCCACGTGCTTGAGGCCCGCAAAAAATATCCCCTCCCCCACATCGGACTCCAACAGCAAAAACTTTTCTTCGTCCGAGAGGTTGAAGGTTTTTTGCAGGTTGTCGATGGTGGTCGGGGACTGTTTCAGCAAAATCTGTATGGACGAGTTGGTAATCATCGGGAGGCCGTACGGCGACTTTAAAAAGTCGTCGACGTCCTGCGTAATCGTCGCCAGCCCCAAGTAGTATTTGCGGCCGCGCTTTGCCATCGAGTAAAGAAAGGACGCCGTGTCGTCCGACTTCATCATCCACCACGCCTCGTCGATGACCAACAGGCGTTTTTTTAGGTTTTTGCGCACGGCGTTCCATATATAGTGGGTGATAAGGTACATGGCGACCGGCTTGAGGTCGTCTTCCATGTCGCGCACGGAAAAGACAACGAACTTTTTGTTGATATCGACGTTGGTCGGCTGGTTGATAAAGCCCGACCACGTGCCCTTGGTGTATTTGGAGAGTCGCTGCACCAACGAGTCGCTGCCCTGCAGGCCCGAGAGCACCATCTCAAAGTCGGACAGAAGCGGCGGCTCTATCTCGGCAAAGTTGCTGTCGACGGTGATGTCTTTGAGCGCGTAGGTCTCCGTAATCGCTCTGTCAATGATGGCGTCCTCCTCCGGCGTGAGGCCGCCGAGCATAATGCGGAACATCCCCACCAGTGCCACGATATTGGAGCGCAATATGTCGGCCGGCGACTCATCCTCGCGCGGGGGCGCGAGGTCGAACGGGTTTATGTGATTTTCGGAGTTGAGCGATATGTTGAAGTAGCGCCCGCCGACGGTCTGCGCCAAAAACTCGTACTCGCGCTCTGGGTCGATGACAATAACCTCGGTGTCGAACATCAGTGTGCGCAATATCTCGAGCTTGGTGGCGTACGACTTGCCGGAGCCCGACTTGGCAAAGATGACCGAGTTGTAGTTCTCGAGCGAAAAGCGGTCAAAGAGCACCAAAGAGGCGTTGTGGCGGTTGACGCCGTACAGTATCCCCTTGTCGGAGGTAAGGTCAAAAGACACAAACGGAAATATGCTCGAGAGCGGCGATGAGTTGAGTTTGGAGTTGACCTTTAACTCGTCATGTCCCAGCGGCAATACCGATTTGAACCCCTGCTCCTGCTGGAAGAGCGCCGGCTTTACATACACCAGGCGGCTCTCGAGCATGGACTTTATTTCGCTCTCCGCTTTGTCCAACTCCTCGACGGTGGCTCCGTAGATGGTGATGTACACGCCGACGTCGAACAGCTTTTCCTGCGCCTGCTGGAGCTGGTTGCGCAGGTTCTCCAGGTCTTGGTAGGCGGTGTCCAGTATCGGGTCGCGCACCAGGCCCTTTTCCTCTCTGCCCATTATCTGGCTCTGCACTTCCGCGACCTTTTTTTGGAATTTTTTCAGGATTTCGGCGGAGTCGATGGGGTGGATAAATATCGAGATGTCCAGTATGCGGTCGAGGTTGATAACTGGGGAGAACCACGAGTCGGTCAGCACCCTGGGGTACGACATGACAAAGAACGTGCGCGCTATTTTGTCGCCGAGGTTGATCTCGCGCGGCGTGATTTTGAGCGCCGAGGGCGCGATGACGTCCTGCAGTTCCAGCACGCCCTCTTTGTATATCTGCTCCGGCAGGATAGAGGCCATCGGAGCCAGCGTTTCGTCCTTCTTTTTATTTAAAAAATCAAAAATTGCCATATTATTTTGCCGCCATTTGCGTCACCTGCAAGGGTTTTTCCAGCTCGCCGGGGTTGAACAGTTTGTAAAATAACTCTATCACTTCCTCGGTGCCGAGTTTTGCCACGCGCACGCCTGTGCGCACCAGCCCCTGCTCGACAACGGAGACCCGCTGCTCGAGCTGGGTGCGGTACTGCTCAAACTGCGCGTCGGCGAGCGCGCCGGCGCCCTTTTGGCCGCCGCCCGGGAACAGGCCCCCGAGCATGCCGCCGCCGCGGTTGATGAGCGCGGGGTCGTACGGCACCACGATAAAAAAGTTTTTCGTCATGATGTTGGCGCGCTCGGTAAAGTCTTTGATGAACGCCATATACTCGCGTATCTGTATCTTCATCAGTTCGTCGAGCTCTTTGGCATAGCGGTCCTGCAGGAGCGCCAGGTACGGCCTGATGTCCAGGTCGCGGCTCTGGATGGAAAACTCAACCGTAAACTCCAGCGAGTTGAGGAAGTTTTGAAACTGTCCGATGATGGCCTGCTGTTCGTCCTGCGACTTGAGCGCCAGATTGATGCTCGATGCCATCAGCAGTACGCGGAGCGACCCGTCCTTTAATATAATGACGCCGTCCCGCACCTCTTTGATGGGGACAAACTCCTGGGTCGCCTGCGCTTTGACTTTAGGGGTATCGGCCATAAATTAACAAGTACAATAAATACCACCGGAACAACAAGTACGATTTTTTTCTGTTGTATTTATTGTTTTCATTGTGCTGGTTGTTAGATTTCAAACCCTGTTTGAATCGCATTAGACGAAGTCTTGTCTTTAATGTTCAGCGACCACGACAAATCCTTTAATTTGCTCTCCGAGAGCTTAGGCACGGGCAGATTAATGGGCTTCTGTCCCTGATTTGTTGTACTTGTTGTTTGTTGTACTTGTTGTCTCTGTTTCCACAAATAGAGCTTACTCCCGGTAAAGTAGCCGAAGGCGTGCTCGAGCGCGTGTATGAGCGGTCTGCCGTTGATGTTAAAAAAGGCCAGTCCGCCGGAGAAAGCCATAACAGGGATGCCGAGCAATACCGTAAGGTACAAAGGCAAAAAACTGAACATCAGCAGGCACAACCCTCCCCCGCCGGCGAGGTAGATAAACTGTTTGAGCGTCAGAGGGCCAAAGATTTTGTCCTCCACCTCGATAAATTGAGGAACTTGGTACTGGGCCATCGCACTTAATTATATCCCACCTTTTACTCTGCCGGCTCGCGGTACGGGTCTGCGGTGTACGGTTTCGGCGCCACAGGAGGCGTTGCGGGCGGTATGGGCGATGTTGGCGATGTTGGCGGAGGCGTTGGAGTCGCCGGTTTTGGCGCAATGGGTAGAACCGGTGCCACGGGCATAACTGGCGCAACGCTTACTGTCTTTTGAGCGAGCATCATGTCCGCCGGGTGAGGCTCGATAGCCTTTGGCATTGGTGCCGGAGGCGGTTGAGTGGTCGGGGTGGTAATTTTTACGGCTACCGGGGCGGTTGTCGCCCTCGGAGTATTTTTCATCGATTCGCGGATTTTGAGCAGGAGCATGCTGTTTATGTCACCGGCGATAGCCTTGCTTTTTACTTCATCTATATTGAGGCTGTCGGATAAGTTTTGGACGAAATCCTCCGCCTTGCTTATCCCTATCATTACCGCCACTGTTTCTGACTCCAGCAGTCCTATTTTATCCACATGTAATTGGTGCTTTGTTCCTATTTGTCTAAGTACAGATTCCATTTCGGCGCTGTAAACAAGCTTGCGTACATCGGGAGGCAGCGCGTCAAGTTTTTTCTGTATTTCCAGTGTGTATTCGTCGGCCATAGTGTTATTGTACTCCTTTTATGAGACGGTGTGTTCAAACGCGGCGGGCGCGGCGACATTCCCCACTTGCTCCGGAACATCTTTTATCTTCTCTATTATCTTCTCCGCGTGTTCGAGCGCCTTATTGAGCTTCTTCGCTTTCTCGCCCGCAGCGGTGCGGTCCGCCGCATCCGCCGCTCGGTTGTCGCGTATCGACTCAAAGCTTTCTTTTTCGCTTATAATCTGCTTTTTCATCTCCTCGGCGCCCTTCAGATCGATGGTTACCTTCGAGCCCACGGGGCGTCCGGCGTATTTATCCATTTCACTCAGATTTACTTTCATCCCCTTGAGAGTCTCGTGGACCTTGCTCAAAAGTCCGAGTTGTTTTATCGACTCATTCATCGGGGCCTTTTTGTTTTCTTCATGCCATTTGCGCATGACGCCCTCCACTACTTGTCCGGTGTATTTTCCGCTTTCTTTGATTGCTTTGAGTTGAGATTCCGATATTTGTTTAACAATGCCTTCTATGTCGACGCCCTTGAGTGAGGTAACTTGCGCAGGAGTCATGTTTTCCACCCGCTTGGAAAGAATCGCCCGGTCTCTCTGCATTGCCTGCAGGCCTTCCAGCTCCTTTTCTTCTGATTTTGACATAACTCCCCCAACCGGAGCGCCGAAGGCCTTCGCCGCTTCCAATGTCTCGAGCCTCTTTTCCTTCTTGTCCCAGTCTTTGTTTATTTCCGCCAAGCGTCTCGCGTCCTCCCTTCCGTTTATGTTGGCAAGATTTGCATTAATTGTATTGCGGTCGTCGGCGCTCTCTTTTCGCATTTTGTCCTGCCAGGCATGAGCCGCCTTCTCGGTCGCCCGCCAACCGCCCACACCGCCGCCGGCTCCAACATCTACGCCGCCCAAAATACCGGCCCCTTTGCTTACACCGGGTATATTTCTTGCGTCGAAACTACGCCTGCTCAAAAAGCGCCCGCTTTGCCACAATCCTTGAGCGACACGGTTCTTGCTGTTCGCGAGCCTGTCGCTGTTCGCAATCATATTTCCAACGCCCCCTATTCCCAGTCTTGCGGCGAATGCTCCGGTTCCAACTGCTTTGCCGGCGGACCAGCCGGTGACTTTTGATGCCAGGGCGCTCCCCTGCGTGACCACCCAGTCGGAGACGTGCAAAGCGACGTACAAAAGGGCGAGCACAAACCCCATGCGGATGCCGACGGTCGCTATCGCCGCGCCGATGCCGGTGGCGCCCGCTCCGGCGGAGTTCATTGCCGCGTCGAGTATGGTGCCGCCTCCCTTTCCGTCGGCGCTCATAAGCTGTTTGGTAAAGCCAGTGAGTATAAGGAACATAAAAAGGAATATCGCCGGATAGAACGAAAACTCGATGAGCTTTTTAAACCACTGGTCAAAGTATCCGGCGGTCTTGGGTATTGTTTTGGCTACAAATGCGAGCGGCGAGGCGATGAGCAGGAACCACAGCCCGACAATGCGCAGGAGGAACTTGATGCCCACCTGCAGGAAGGCAAAGAACAGCATCCAAAACATCGCCGCCACCGCCACATACACGACCGTGGACACTATCAGCCCGCACCATTGGCTGCTGCTGTCCTTGCTGCAGGCATTTGATGCTTTGGTAAAAGCGTCCGAGCCGTATAGCTTTTGGAGTTGTACCGCGCCCATGATAGAGAAGCTCAAGTCTTTGACGCCGTTGATGTTGGCGGGGGTCGTAACTCCCTTGGAGTCGATATACTGGTCAGAGGGTATGGCGTTATAAAACTGAATTGCCAGTATGTTGCCGGTATCTATCGCCAGCCGCGTAAAAAAGAAGCTGAAGTTGACCAGCAGCGCGATGACAATAACCAGCGCGAGTGTTTTTATCGTGCCGGTGGTCTCGGCAAAGAGCATCACCGTGAGCGCGATGTAGATAAGAATAAATATGAACGCCATGTTGGCGATGTCGCGCACGGTGGTCCATCCGTCGCTTAAAAATTGGAGCGCGTAGGCGGTGCTTTGGAGCGAGAGTTGTATCACGATGCTAAAAAAGTACGCGCCGATGTAGGCGACATTGCTCGCGAGCCCGGGCCCGACGGCGTACACTATGGCCGCTATACACGGAACTGGGTTGCCTAAGGAGCACTCGTTGGTTGGTTGCGGTGTCTTGTCTTTGCTATCTGGAAGTTGGAGGTTTGAGCCCCCCGCTGGCGAACGCTCATTATATGAGTTTTCACAAAACGCTTGAGAGTTTCCTGCACTCAAACAACCGGCAATCCACCTGTCTTTTAGAGTTTCGCCATGCGCCATTGGCACACCAACCGGCGCCATGCTCAAAATCATCGCCAACAATACGATGCCCGGTATTATTTTTTTGCTAAAACACATAGCATTGGGTCAGCTCGCTGTCGGTTTGCTGGTTGCGGCCCGCAAGCTCCGACTGCAGCGCCGCGCGGTCCTGCTGGGCGGTGGTCACATCGGCGGAGGTGGCGATGACGCCCGAGGCAAGCGCGCTTCCGTACGCCGCCTTGACCGCGGCGACATCGGCCGGTGAGGTCACGCCAAGCACGAGCGTCTGCAGTTCCTGCAGTTTCGCTATGCCGGCGTTGGCGCGCGTGATGTTGGCGTTGTACAGGTTGACTTTGGCGTCGTAGGAGTGCAAGGCGGCCAGCGCGTTGTCGGCGTTGACGCGCGCGGCCGCCCTCTGCGCGTCGGTATGGCTCGCGCTGGATGACGCCGTCTCCCAGCAGTTGGCGAGCGTGTTCAGTTTGTTCTGCGTATTTTGTATATCGCCGATGCCTCCCTGCATAACACTGCCGTATTGTTGAGCGATGACCACCTTGCCCTGCATGTCGGCAAGCATTGCCTCGGCGTCCTTTTGCGCCTGCTGTTGCTCCGGCGTGTAGTAGTCGGCGGCGTACCCCTGGGTGCCGCTGACGGACGACAACCCGTTTTGGAGCGTCTTGACCATAAGCTGGGTGAGCAGGGCGTTGACTATCTCGTCAAAGTTCTTGGCAAGGCCGAGTTGGTCTTGGCCCGCGCCGAGCGACTTGTTGAGCGCGTCGGCGATGGTCGAGCCGGGCGTAACGGTAATCGTCTTGCAGCCTGTCTTAGTGCCGTCGGGCGCCACCCTTTCGCATACCTCTTTTGTGCTCGAAAGAAAGCCTTTACCTATGATGTAGTCCTGCTGTTTGATGCCGAGCGCGCTTGATTGCGCCGTCTGCAGGCTTGCCTGCGCGTAAGCAAACGCGCCGAAGGGGTTGTTGGTCGGTATAGACGTAAACTGCAGCATCCCGCTCCACCCTCCCTGCGAGAAAGTGCCGGTCATAAACTTGTCGATGTTTTTTATCACGCCGGTGAGCGTGCAGGACTGCGCGTTGCGGCGCGCGTAGCTCTGCGCAAGCGCGATGCGTATCTTGAGCTGGAACGGCGAGCAGAGGAACGAGAGCGACGAGCCGCGTATCATCTCGCCGGCGGCCACGTCCGCCACGTTGTTAAAAAATTGTTTGTAGTTTTTGACAAACGACGGCTGTCCGTTAAAGCCGGAGTTAATCCAGTTGACCACGCTCGCGGTTATCTGCTGTATTGCCGCGCGCGCCAGCGAGCGCGTGATGCAGTTGAGGAAGTTGTCGCGGAAGGTGTCGCTGCTTTTAAGCGTATTGCCGTAGGTGGTCTGCAGATTGAGCGCAAGATCGTTGACCGGCACTGCCGCGGCGACGCCCACCCCGTCGGCGGCGACGCCCACTCCCGCGCCGGTAACCCCTCCGAGCAGTCCGGTCGTGCACAGCGCCACCCCGGCGCCGGCGGTCAAAAGCCCGGCGGTCAGAGAGTTGTCACCGCCACTCCCCGGTATGTTGGTGCCGCCTTGGATATTGGGCCTCCCCGACACCATGCCGTTGTTGAGTTGGTTGATGGTCGGCGGCACATAGCTGGTGGTTTGACCGTTACTTCCACCCCCACCCCCGCCTCCGCCACCACCCCCGCCGCCTACCCAATCTACCCCCGGCACGGATGCCACCCCGCCGATAGCGCCGCCACTGCCGGAGTAGGCCATACCGCTGCCGTTGTTGCCGGCGATAGTGCCGCCGGAGCTTCCGCCGCCACTGCCTCCGTTGTTGTTTGCAGCGTTTCCCGCCGTGTTCCCACTGCCCCCGGAGAGTACGCTTGATGCGTTGCCGCCGGAAGCGCCGGAGGTATTGGTGCTGTTGGGCTTGTTTTGTCCGCTCCCGAACGCGCCGGTGTTTGCGGGCGCCGCGCTTTTGCCGCTAAAAAGCCAAAACCAAGCGAGTCCTACCACCAGCACCAATGCAAGCGCCGCGAGTATGGTAAAAATAACTTTCCTGTTCATTTTTGTTTACGGGGAAATAAAGACCGCCCAGGCGGCGCCCGGCTCGTCTTTATTAAAAAGTATACCGCCTTTACGCAGTTGTTCGGCCAAGGTTGTTAACACGCGTGCCGCTTCCCCGCCCGCGGTTTGGAACGACTGCAGTCCGGCGAGCCCGCGCAGAGGGTCGTCGAGAACGTTTTTCATTTCGGCGGCGGCATCGGACATGCGC
Source organism: uncultured Candidatus Saccharibacteria bacterium (assembly GCA_964363205.1). Lineage (GTDB taxonomy): Bacteria > Patescibacteriota > Minisyncoccia > Phycocordibacterales > SBAW01 > GWA1-54-10. The sequence goes on from CAYIHD010000007.1 coordinate 22,283, forward strand.
GACAGGTTGTTTATGAGTTGTATATACAGCGGCGCTATGGTCTGTGGCACAGGCACCATTGCCAGGTCGGACGCGAGAGCGGCGTACGCCGCGCTTATGGTTGCAAGAGGAGCAAGCGCCGCGGCGTCGGCGTAGTCGGTCGCCTTTCCGACCGCCACAAGCGCGTCGGCGGCATTGGCTTTAGGGTGATTGCTGAATGTTTTTATGACTCCGTTGCCCCACGCGCGCATGGTTGCGGCCGTTTGAGCGGCCAAGGTCATATCCGCCGCGGTGTAATAGGTTTTGGCGCTCGGCGGTATCTGCGCCGAGGCGTCGGCTATGAGCTTTTCTTGCGTCGGGATATCGCTCCCCATCCCCTGTGAGCTTGCATCGCTGAGATTGATAAACAGGGAGCGCGCGACACTGGTGGTTATGTTGGAGCTTTTTGCCGCTTCGCGCAGGGTGTTTACGGCGTTTTGGTCCGGCGGCGGCGGCAAGCCGGGCGCCGTTGCCTGCACCTCATCGAGATTTGCCTGCCAATCTCCGGCCGGCGGTGTTTGAGCGGCGGCAAGGAGCCCCGCGGAGCCGGAGCGCGGGTTTGTGGCGTACTGCGCGCCCAGTATGATGCCGCCGGCGAGCGCGATTGACACAACGGTGACCGAAAACTGCTGGCTCGGCAAATAAGAGACGACGTTCATTACCTCAAGTATACCCCGTGAGATAGGGTGTCTATATTTTACGTCGAACTATTTCGTTTTATCTCACGGGGTATACTGTATGTATATGCGCTCTCTCCTAAGGATGTTAGTTGCCGTATTGCTGGTGGCGGGTTTAACCGCGCCGGTAAGCGCTTTTGCTGCGCTCGGTGTCCCGTTTGGCGGCAGGGTCGCGAGTATTTTTTATTGTCTCAACGGCGGCATCTATGAGACGATTGTAGGAGTAAGGGGCGGCGCGTTCGTGTGGACGCCCGCGGCGCTTACCTTTCGCAACTATCAAACCCGCCCCGGAGTTAACCAAGTTGGGCTAGCCGATATTGCCTATCCTTGCGTTATATCGTTCAAACCACTTATTGTCTGGTACGGCCTGCGGATACAGATGGTCGGGACAAGTCTAGCCATTTAAGCAAAGGCACATCCTCCGCGCGCGCCTTGTCGTCTACTACAGCTTTTTGCAAAAAGCTGTAGTAATCCGGGCCGAGATTGTTTTTGAGGAACTTTCTTTTTTGTGAGAAGCCTTTTTTGACCAGCTCAAAAAACTTTGCTTCGTGCGCAGGACTTTCAAAATTCTTCCGCGAGATATTTTCCACCGCGAGTATTGCGGAGTCGACCTTCGGCGGCGGAGAAAACGCGCCGGCCGGAACCGTTTTTATGTACTTCGGCGTTCCGTACGCTTTTATCGACAGAGACAAAATACTTTCTTTCCTGCTTCTGGCGATTCTTTCCGCGACTTCTTTTTGGATTAAAAATACGAGTGTCGACGGCTGATGCGGCGCGGTAAGAAATTTTTTAAACAGCGCGCCGGTGATGTAGTACGGAATATTGCCCACCACTTTAAATTCGCTATTTTCAAAAGACTTCGATATATCGTAGTCTTTTGCGTCGGCTTCAATTATTTCAAATTTCGCTCCGGCAAATTTTTCCTTAAGCAGCGGGATAAGCCGCGAGTCTTTTTCAATCGCGATAACCTTCGCGCCGCGCTCCAACAAAACGGAAGTCAGACTTCCGTCGCCGGGCCCTAGTTCCAAAACGGTCTCCCCTTCCTTTATATGCGCGGCGTCTGCCACCGCGCTCAAGTACGGTTTTGCGTGCAAAAAATGCTGTCCCAGTGATTTCTTTTTTTCCATCGTATCAATCTAAATATATCGTTTTTCCAAGCCTTTCGGGGCTCTCGGCCACTATGAGTTCGGCGGGCAGTTCGTCCAAAAACTGCGAGTTTGCGCGGACGTCCGTGTTGCCGAAGATGGTGCGCATCATGGCGTAAGACAAGAAGACCTTCTTTTGCGCGCGCGTGAGCGCCACATACATAAGCCGGCGCTCTTCCTCGAGGCTGTCTTTTTTTGTATCATCCTCGCGCTCATAGGGGAAGAGCCCTTCCTCCAGTCCGATGATAAATACGTAAGGAAATTCAAGCCCCTTTGCCGCGTGCACCGTCATCAGGCGCACCTGGTTTTTTTCTTCCCTCAGCTCATCTTGGTCAGACGCAAGCGCCGCGGATTCCAAAAACTTTTCCAGCCCTTCCGGCACCGGGAACCCGTCGTACCTTGTTGCCAGCGAGACCAACTCGGCAAGGTTCTCCAGCCGCTCCGCGCCCTCGAGTTTGTCGTCTTTGAGCGTTTTTTCTATACCGCTCTCCGTTATGACAGAGCGGATAAGTTTAGACGGAGGCACGACCACGGCGTCGGCTCGTATTTTTATCAGCAACCGGCGCATGGCCGCGACGCGCTCGCGCGTTTTGCCGGTCAGCGTCGCTTCCTGTCCGGATAAAATTTTTAATTTTGTCACCTTCCCGATGCCTGTAATCGTGTCGACGACGCGTCCGACATCAGCGGAGTTCTCGCTCACGGCGGCGCGCACAAACGAAAGCACGTCTTTGACCTCCTTGCGTTCAAAAAACCGCGTGCCCAGCACTTGGTACGGAATGCCCGCGTCCAAAAGTTTTTCTTCTATCGCCCGCGACTGGAAGTTGGCGCGATACAGCACCGCAAAGTCGTGCGGCTTTCTGCCGTCATCTAAAAGTTCTTGGATTTTACGCGCGACAAACAGCGCTTCGTCCCCGCCGTCGCCTGCCACATACAGCGACAGCGGCTCGCCGTCCGCGTTTTTTGTAAAAAGATTTTTTTCCGGACGGTTGGTGTTGTTCAAGATCAAGCTGTTTGCCGCCGACAGTATGGTTTTTGTGGACCGGTAGTTTTCCTCCAATATCACCACTTCGCCGCCGTACTTTTTTTCGAACAGAAGCATGTTTTCAATCTGCGCGCCGCGCCAGCCGTAGATGGTTTGGTCGATGTCGCCGACCACGCAGATATTTTTTTCCGGCCCCACCAACAGCTCCGCCAACCGCGCCTGGATAGTGTTGGTGTCCTGATACTCATCTACATGCAAGTACCGCCAGCGCTTATGACAGCGCTCGCGTACCTCGGGGTGCTTCTCGAGCAGGTGCACGGCGCGCAGGAGCAGGTCGTCGAAGTCCATCGCGCCATCCTCGTGCAGAGCCGCCTCGTAACGGAGCCACGCGCCCGCTATCTGTTTGTCGCGCCACGAAACCGCCGCCTCGGCATACATGCCGGCGGTTACCCCCTCTCCCTTGTTACGCGACGCAACCGCGAGCGCCATCCTCGGCTCGATGTCCTCCCCGCCGGTGCTTTTGAGCGCCTGCTTCATCGTCCGCAGGGAGTCGGCGCGGTCGTAGATTGCCGGCGTGCGCTTGTATCCGAGCAGTTTCGCGTTTTCTTTTATAAGCGTAAGCCCGAGCGAGTGAAAGGTGGATACAAAGGGCCCCGGGCCGATACGCGAGCGCATCTCTCCGGCCGCTTTGTTGGTAAAGGTGATAGCCAAAATGCTTTCCGGCGCCGCTGCGCGGCGGATGATGTTGCGTATCCGCTCGGCGATAACCCGGGTTTTGCCCGCGCCGGCTCCGGCGAGCACCAGGAGCGGTCCGTCTATTGACTCTACGCATGTTCGTTGTTGTGGGTTCAATTGGACGGGACGTTCCATTACCCTACTATACGGCCAAAACCCTTATTTTTCAACGCTTTTTCATCAGAATTTCATGGTTTGTCCACAGGCGCCCTTTCGGGCGGTTGACGCGACGGAAGCGACCTGCGTATAGTAAAAAAGTACAGGGAGCGGAGTCAAAAAATGGCTCAATAAAGCCATTTTTTGTCGAACTCACGCAGAATACAGCTTAGATTAACGCTTTGGAGTCTAAAAATAAAAATTCGCTCAAAAGCCGGCTCAGGTTCGTGCTCGTGTCATCGAGCGCCTCAGTCATGATGCTTGCTCCCATGCTCGTATCCGCGAGCGTCTTTTCTCTGCCGGCATTTTTGCAGAACATAACCCGCGAGACCGCCGCCTCCGGCTCCTCGCAAAACTCGCAGACGGTCGCCCTGCTCTCCCCGGCGACTAATATCGACCCGAAGCCCTCTGTCGGCGGCGGCGACATAGCGGTGGTCGGCGGAGTCGCCCTGCTTTCTCAAGACGGACCGTCCGGCACGACCGCCGATGTCGAAAACGCTTTGCCGGAGGCGACCGCAATTTCCGTCTACACGGTGCACAAGGGCGACACGCTTGCCGGCATCGCCAAAATGTTCGGGGTGACCGCCAACACCATTAAGGGCGCCAACGATTTGCCGGGCGGCGTCATCCGCGAGGGTGACACGCTCATCATCCTGCCGATAACCGGCCTGCGCCATACGGTCGCCAAGGGCGACACGCTTGCCTCAATCGCTAAAAAATATAAAGCCGACGCCGGTGAAATCGCGAAATACAACGATGTTCCCGAGGGTCCCCTTGCGGCGGGTATCGTGCTCGTCGTGCCGGACGGCGAGCTTGTTGTTGCTACTTCGGCTGCAAAGCCGTCAGTAAAGAAACCGGGAGTCAATATATACCGCGGCGGCGCCGGTCCCGACCTCGGCGGGTACTACGCCTGGCCGGTCAACGGCGGCGTGGTGACGCAAGGCTTGCACGGCTACAACGGCATCGACATCGGCGCGCCAAGCGGTACCGGTATACGCGCCGCCGCCGCCGGCACCGTCATCATCGCCAAGGGCGGCGGCGCGTGGAACGGCGGCTACGGCAATTATATTGTTATCCAGCACAGCAACGGCACGCAGACGCTCTACAGCCATGCCAGCAAAATCTATGTGTCGGCAGGCCAGGCTGTCGCGCAGGGCGCGACCATCGGCGCGGTCGGCCGCACCGGCAAAGCCACCGGCTCGCATCTCCACTTCGAGGTCCGCGGCGCCACCAACCCGTTTGGGATTTAATTGAGTTTCAGCCCTTCATGAACCTCATGAGGATTTCATCGCGCTCCTTGTAGAGTGGGCTCATGGAACTTGAGGACTTGGACCGGTATAAGTCGGTAGCGGTCGTCGCGGGGTCGGCGTTTTTTGCCTTTTCGCTTTTTGCATTCCTCTTTTCGTTTCCGCCGCAAAAAGCGGAGGCGCAGGAGAGCGTGGCGACAGCAAACGCGGCGGCGGCAAGCAGGCACCTGCGCCCGCTGGAGATGCATATCGCCAACAACGGGCTGGTGCTCCTGCGCAGCGCCAAGGTTGTGTCGGTGAGCGGCACCACGCTTGTGGTTAATACCGCGTGGGGCTCGGCGGATTTTAAGTGGACGGTCCGCACAAATGCAAAGAGTTTTGAGTCGCGCGACTTCGGGACGCGCATGCTCGACCGCGACGGCAAAAAAACCTCGCTTAGGTCGGTACAGCCGGGGATGCTGGTCACCATAACCGGCGCCCTTGACTCGACAGCGCAGGATCCTACCATCGACGCTGACTCCGTCAGGCTCCTGGAATGAGTTCCGGCGGTAGAGTTCATCAAATGTTCATATTAGTTTAAGTACAGTAGGATAGTATTATATGAGATTGCTTATAGTCGAAGATGAGGAAGCACTCGCCAAAAACCTCAAGAAAATCCTTGAACTGAAGGGGTTTGCCGTTGACTGGCTTTCCGACGGCGAAAAGGCGCGCACCCGCATACTCATGTACCGAAATGAGTACGATGTCATCATCCTCGACCTGACGCTCCCCGGCATGGACGGCGCTACCCTGACCAAGAGCCTGCGCGCCGAAGATATCACCACGCCTATTGTCATACTGACCGGCCGGAGCGAGACGGAAAACAAGATCGCTCTGCTCAATGCCGGCGCGGATGACTATGTGGTAAAGCCGTTTTCATCGGCGGAGCTTATCGCGCGCATTATGTCCGTGGCGCGCCGGCCGAAGGAGGCGCACAAGGTCGTGCATACCGTCGGCGACATCACGATAGACACCGCGTCGCACAAGGTGAGCATCGGAGAGGTAGATGTGCCGTTGACGCTCAAGGAGTATGCTTTGCTCGAGTGCTTTGCCAGCCGGCCCGGCGAGGTTTTTACGCGCGAGGAGCTATCAAGCAAGGTGTGGGACTTTAACGCCATGACGCTAAGCAACGTCCTCGATGTGCATATGAAGAATTTGCGCAAAAAAATCAGTAAGAACAGTAACAACGCCCGTTTCGAGACGGTGCGCGGCGTCGGGTACCGCTTCGTGGCATGACCAGCTTCGATTTTTTTGATTATCTAAAACGGTACGGTATTGAGGCGGGCCTTTTTGTTGCTTATGTTGTTATCGGGCGCATCGAGCTCAGTCTTAATCCGGTTGATACGTTTGCGACCTTGTTTTGGCTGCCTGCCGGAA